>JAVCCF010000099.1 GCA_030765625.1 Candidatus Tenebribacter burtonii | reverse complement strand
GTGGACGTAGTGTTAAACGATGTTCCGCTTTGATACGGTTGCGAGTCTTTTAGTAGGGGCACGCCGCCATTAATCAACATGGAGCGAAGCGGAATGTTGATTAATGTTTGGCGTGTGCGGTGCTCTTCTTGCTTTTCTTTCACTCGTAGCACTGACACGTTTGTTAAGCCCTTTTTCTTCAAGAATCACGAACCAGCTCAAAACTACTTCTCAGTTAATTCGGCTGCAATTAATTCAGCTTGTTTTAAAACCGTTTCTGTTGCTATTTTTTGCATATCTGGTGGATAACCAAATTGTCGTAAAGTCCGTTTTATTATCACTTTTAATTTTGCACGAACGCTTTCTTTTATCGTCCAGTCAATTGAAGCATTGGCTTTTACTCTTTCTGTCAGGACTACAGCAAGTTCTCTTAACTTATCTTTCTGCATCAATTCTCTGGCACTTTTATTATCTGCAACCGCTGTATAAAAAGCATATTCAAAATCAGTTAAATCAAGTTCTTTGGCTTCGTTGTCCATATTCACGATTTCTTTACTCAATTTAATAAGTTCTTCCATCACTTCGGCAGCAGTTAAAATTTTATTGTGATATTTTTTTATAGCGTTTTCCAGCATTTCCATTAAGGATTTACTTTTTACCAGATTCTTTTTTGAACGAGATTTGATTTCATCATTCAGTAATTTCTTTAGAATTTCCAAAGCGATATTTTTATGTTTCATTCCTTTTAACTCTAATAAGAATTCTTCGGATAGAATTGAAATATTTGGTCTCTTAATTCCCGCCGCATCAAAAACATCAATTACTTTTTCTGAAACTAAAGCTTGGTCAATAACTTGTCGGATTGTAGTTTCAATTTCTTCGTCAGATTTACCGTTTCTTGTTCCGTCGAATTTTACTAACCTTGCTTTCACGGCTTGGAAAAAAGCAACTTCTTCTTTTACATCCATTGCCTGCTCGTGGGGAACAGCGATCGCAAAAGATTTTGATAAAGCTGTTACTTCATCGATGTATCTTTTCTTACCATCTTCCAAACTGAGGATGTGTTCTTCGGAAGAAAGTATCATCGAAAGTTTTTTTGAAGTATCTGCATCAAAATATTCTTCATAAGAAAAACCATAAAATAGATTTGAAACAACTTCTAATTTCTCCAACATTAATTCAACAGCTTGTTCCTGTAAAATTGCTGGATTACCTTTACCGCCAGAATCGGAATAAAAAGAAAGAGCATTTTTAAGATCGGAAGCAATTCCCAAATAATCAATAATTAATCCGCCTGGTTTATCTTTATAAACTCGATTCACTCTGGCAATCGCCTGCATCAGATTATGCCCTTTCATCGGTTTATCTATGTATAAAGAATGCAAGTTTGGAACATCAAAACCTGTGAGCCACATATCGCGAACAATTACTAATTTGAGTGAATCATCAGGATCTTTCATTCTATCGGCTAAAATTTTTCGCTGTTGTTTGGTTGTGTGATGTTTTGCGATTTTCGGACCATCGGAAGATGCAGAAGTCATTACAACTTTAATCTTTCCTTTATCAAGATCATCCGAATGCCAAATTGGTTTTAGTTTGATAATCTCATTGTAAAGGTCTGCTGCAATTCTGCGTGACATACTCACGACCATTGCTTTACCTTCGAAAACTTCTTGTCTTTGTTCAAAATGAGTTACAATATCTTTGGCAATATTCTTAACTCGGTTTTCACTGCCGATTAATGCTTCCAGTTGTGTCCATTTTGCTTTTACTTTCTGTGTGTTTGATAAATTTTCTTTGTCTAATTCTTCATCCAAATCATCAACAAGCTTTTTGCCTTCTTCGCTCAGATTTACTTTTGCAAGTCTGCTTTCATAATAAATGCGGACAGTTGACCCATCCTCAACAGATTGAGCAATATCATAAACATCAATGTAATTTCCAAAAACCGCAGGAGTGTTTACATCATTATTCTCAATCGGAGTTCCCGTAAAACCGAGATAAGTTGCATTCGGTAAAGCATCACGCATATATTTTGCGAAACCGTAAACGATCTTTTTACCGATAATATTTCCGTTTTCATCTTTATCATCAATTGTTTTCGGTTTGAAGCCGTATTGAGTTCTGTGCGCTTCATCAGCTATTACAACGATGTTTTCTCTTTCCGATAAGGTCTCGTAAATATTGCCTTCATCTGGTTGGAACTTTTGGATAGTTGAGAAAATCACTCCGCCCGAAGCTACTTTCAATAATTCTTTCAGATGTTGTCGGTTTTCTACCTGTTTTGGTTCTTGCCGTAAAAGCTGAGTTGATGATGCAAAAGTATCAAACAATTGATCGTCTAAATCGTTGCGGTCTGTAATAACAAGAATTGTTGGATTATTCAAAGCTAAAACGATTTTCCCTGTGAAGAAAACCATTGAAAGCGATTTGCCGCTTCCTTGCGTATGCCAGACAACACCACCTTTTCTGTCACCGTTTGAACTGGATGCTCTTATTGCGGAAACTACTGCTTTGTTTACTGCATAATATTGATGATAAGCTGCTAATTTCTTTATTGTAGAAATTGTGGAAATTCCTGTTTTTATATCTTCCTTTTTAGATTTTTCAAAGACAACAAAATGACGGATTAAATCTAACAATGTTTCTTTATTCAGCATTCCGTTTATCAAAGTTTCTAACTGACTCACCAAATTTGAAGCTTCTTCTTTTCCATCAGCAGATTTCCAAGCCATAAAACGGGTTTTGCCTGCGGAGAGTGAACCTGCCTGAGCTTCCAAACCGTCTGAGATTATCATTAAACCGTTGTAAGTAAACAAACTCGGAATGATAGCTTTGTATGTTTGTAATTGGCGGAAAGCAGATTTTATGGTAGCATTTTCATCGGTTGGATTTTTCAGTTCGATAACAACCAGTGGAATGCCATTAACAAACAGAACTACATCAGGGCGTTTGTTGTTTCCGTTTTCAATAACCGTAAATTGATTTGCCACAACAAAATCATTGTTTTCAGGATTTACAAAATCTATAAGACAAACCAGATCACCTCTTTGGTGACCGTCTTTTTGATAAGAAACTTTGATGCCTTCGGTTAGCATTCGATGAAAGCTTTCGTTATTGGCAATAAGCTCTGGTGAATTAAGTCTTTGAATCTCTTTTATCGCTTCTTTTTGAGAATCAATTGGAATTTTGGGATTTATTCTGCCGACTGCATCACGCAATCTACGAATAAGTAAAACATCTTCATAACTGCTTCGTTCTGGTTTGGCAGAATCGTGAGAGATTTCTGGTGCATAAATGTATTGATAACCCAATTGCTCCAATAATTCAATTGTGAAATTTTCTATTGTGGATTCAGTAATTCTATTCATTAATTATTCCGTTGCTAAAGAATTAATCTCTTTTTCCAATTCAGTTAATATCTTAATGATTTCATCAAATTCAATTTTTTCTCCAAAAATCATATTTTGCATTGCTTTGTAATCTTGTTTAAGTTCTTTATGTCGATATTCAGGTGGAAGAAGTTTTAAAGTTCCAGGTTTTGCTTCATCATAATTTGCCCAGTTACAAGTGTAGAATCTTTTCTTGAATTCAACAACACCTTTTAAGAGGTCCAAATCTGCTAATGCACTTTTCTTTACATCAGAATTTGCCATCATTGCCAGATCATAATAATGTCTGGAATAACGAAGAGGAATAAGCTTGTCTTCTGCTCTATTTGCTTGTTGGTGCAAAATTGTTGCTTTCTCCCAGAAAGTTCTTTCAGCTAAAATGGCTTTAACTTTACAAGTAGGTTTTTCAAAAAGTTGTGGAAATTCCTTTGCAGCAAACGGAGTTATTTCGAACTCATCTGATGGCAGCCATAATGCCAAAGGTCCGATTTCTAAAAGTATGTGAGGTAATATTGCCGAATCACTAAAAAGGGAGGGATATTGAACGTTGATTTTGAATGCATCATTTTCTTCTATTACTTCAATTTTACATTTACATAATGGTTTCAAAATTTCTGAAACAATAGGAAGCAACTCATCTTTTATATATTCTTTTGCTTTTTCATTAATGGAAATATTGAATTTGCCTTGCTGAGTTTTTGATCTTTCTGCATAAGGATCATCCTTTGTTAATAAATCCCAATCAAGGATAAGATCAATATCTTCCGAAAATCTTTCGATCAATCCGAATATTTTGGAAAGACTGGTTCCACCTTTGAACATCAGAATATTACTTAGTTTTTCGTGAGAAAATAGTTTATCCAAAACCCAAACAACCCAAAAGTCTTTTTCTGCAATTGCATTGGTTGTATGCATCTTGCTTGCTGTTTCACTGAAAAGTTCTTCTCTTTGCTTATCCAAATATTTAGCTACTTCATTCATCAATTCTCCTTGCAGATCTGCTTAATAGCTTCATAGATCCAGATCTTCGTAGGTTTAGTTTCAAGTAAGATCTTATTATACTTTTTAGAATCTGTTTGCTTTCTGATTTTACTTATAATTTCAGGAGTAATGCGATCTTTGCCCAATGCCTTTAATGCCTGAACAATTAATGAACTCTCTTTATGTTTGAAACCGATTTCTTTAAGAGCAGATTTTCTAAATTCCAAAGTTGTTTCAAAAATATCATAGCTTCTATTTGGACCATCACTCAGATAAATATGCTTTGCCACGATTTGGGTAGATAAACCCAATAAATTTAAAGCACTGTCTCCCGATATTTCTATTCGCCAATTAAAATTTCTGGCAAAGGCACGAGCTACCTGATCTATATCGGGACTCAACTCTTGCTTTAATAAATCGCTATATTTTGGGTAATCGTATAATCCGCGATTGATCCTTCTAATCTTACCTATTTTTTCTAAATATTTCAGATTATCATCAGCTTCTCGACGAGAAAATATTGAAGATAGGTCACTTGATGAAAATGCCCAACCCCTACGATGACCTGCTATAAAATAAAGTGCCTTCTCATAATGCTTCACAAGATTTCTCCTTAAATCTATTTCCTGAAAAACATATTACTTTTTCGGGAAAATGCAAATTATATTTCCGCCCTCGCCTTTCCGGTTATCAATTGTTCCAATAATTCTAATGTAAAATTTTCAATTGAGGATTCTGTGATTTTATTCATTACATTCTCTTCATATTTAAATTAACTTTGCGTTATCTTTTTCCGTTTCATAATAAGCTTTTGTTAAACTCACAATTTCTTCAATAGACGGGTTTGAGTTAATACTCAATTTACTTTTTTTGGATGAAAATGACATTTTATCAAAATTACTAATTAGTATTCTAATAATTTCGTTTACTGTATGGATACAATATAATAATTTTTCAATATCTTCATCATCAATTAATTGAAATCCCCTATGATAAACACCATTTCTATAATTATAAAATTCAAAATTAACAGGTTTTATGTTATTTTGTTTTTCTATTATTTTATCATAATAAGGAGTTATTTTCCTCAAATGTTCTAGCTCAGGTTTGGACAGTATACTATCGAAGATATTTTTAAGTCTATAACTTTGTCTTTTTCGTATTTTTGAAGTTTTTTCTATTATAAAATCAAGAAGGTTCATACATTTGAAAAATCTGTATTCTATGTCTTCTCGGGTAATTGAAAAAGTGTACTCTGCCAAAATAGAAGAAAAAATGTGAATATTCTCTTTCAACTTATAAAGACGATAAAAACTAATAGGAAAAGTCTTCTCAAAACTTCCAATCTCAAAAAACCTGCAACTTTTGCTGATCTTATTAAAATACACAAGTTGCATATTAGTATTTGTAAATTTTCTACATCCGAAAAATGAAGATGTCATTGATGAGATAATCCTAAAAATAAAATCAACTTCTTCAGTTGGAATATGAATACTGCTGACAATTTTGAAATAATAATATTTTGTATAATATACTGGTATTATCTTAAAATATTTTGTTGAAAGTTCAAAGTTTTGAGGTAATCGCATATTCAAAGAATCAATTAATGAAGATTCGTATATTATCTCCTTAGCTTTCGATTTTAACAGCCTAAATTCAATTACCTTAAAAGAAGCATTGAAGATATCTTTTATTTCTAAACTTTCTCGTCTGAGTTTAATATAAAATTTATCATTTTTGAAAATTAATTCACTATTTTGAACAAAAGCGTTAATATAAGAACCACATTCTTGCTTGCTTAAAGTTAAAGAAGATTTTTTTAGTAGCAAATAATCTATTTTTAATAAACAATTAAATTCTTTTCCAAATAGTTCTTTATTCTCAAGCGAGTAGAAGAATCCTTTGATTTGAAAACCTTCCATTACCATACTCTCACTTTAACACTCATAATGTATCAATTATCTCCTTTGAGTAAAAGTCTACTAATAAATAAATAGCTTCAGAATCAAAATCTACCTCTACAATCCAATCAGAATCTTCATTAATACTGACATCCATAATATCATCCGAGCTTATGGTATCACTACCTAAATATTCTCTCAATACACCTATGAAATAATCACTTACAAAATATTCATCACGATAATAAATATAATAACTGTCTGCTGATTCTAAAACAGTAATATCATTATTTTTAAAAGCTTGTTTAAGACGATCATCTTTAGTAATTATAAAAACTCCATCGGATGCTGTTTTTTGATACTGTAAGACTGTTAAATATATGTAAGTATCCTTAAAACCTTTATCTGTGTTTGTATCAAAAGGAGCAATGTTGTCAATCGCAAGACCTTTGATTTTTCGTAAATTATCTTTTTCTTCCAGATCTAATTCAATATGAGAAAACTCATTATTTGCTTTTGAATAAAGCTCTTCAATTTTAGTATCAATGTGATTGTTGAAATCATTAAAAGCTTTTTCATCTAATCCAATATATTCCGAAAAATAATTTGATTTGAATTTATCAAATTGTGATTTTAAAAATTTCCTTTTTTGCTTTTTAATTTCTTCGATTACAATTGTTGGAATTATAATTTGAACCTGTTTAGATAATTTCTGATATTCTTTTATGTTACCAAAAAAACTTGAAGCCTTGTTATTTCTAATTGAATTAGTATCAATGAAAATCGTATCCATAATTAAATCAAAACCCTTACTTCTCCACTCATTAATTTTGGCAGAAGTGTATCTCGCAATTTTTCAAGTGTGCGGATTTGATTTGTATTTTCAATTACTTTATCATCAATTGATTTTACATCAATTTGGAATTTATCAACAATATTTTGTGATGGAATTATAATTTTTAAATTTTGGAAGTCACTTTTACTTATTGAACCAAAAACGGTTCCTTCATTGTTGAATTGTTTAATCACGTCCATTAGTGAACGCATTTTGAAATATGTATAAGTATAATATCTATTATCATTTTTATATTTAAATGCAGCAACTCCACGTCCAATACAACATTCCTCAAAAGCCATATTTTGTTCTCCAACAGGAGCTCTTACACTGATTAAAGTATCAAATTTTTTAGCCAACCTTTTTGCATCTGTTGTATAAACTCTTCTTTTAGGAAATCTAAAATCAAAATCTGCATTCCCTTGATACATTGGCATTCCTATTTCTTCTTCATTAAAGGAACTGCCTTTGGGAGATTGTCCCATTAAAAAATCAAATTCATCTGAAAGAACACCTTTCTCCCAACTATCATTTGTTTCCTCAATAAACCACTGTCTAAAAAGTGTTTCAGCCATTTGTTCCAGAGTATTGTTTTGGCGGTGAAGCAAATCTATTTTGTCGTCGAGACTGCTAAGAACTTCAGCTATGGCTTTTTGTTCAATTGGCTCTGGGAAATTCCATTTTGATTCGCCAACAAATTTCCAATCAGCTCTTGGCATTCTTGTTCCTGACGAACCTGAATAAGTGAAATCAACAAATTCTTGATTTGCGAAAAAATAGAAAAGAAAATCTTTATTGTTTTCTTCTCTCGGCTTTACAACCCAAATATCAGTTGAACATATTCCATCGAAGTCTGGACGATATAATTTCCTAAAATATGGGCGAAGTTTTCCAAACAAAAAACAATCAGAATTGAAACGAAATTTATTACTGGCAATAGTATTTGAGTCCCCAATCCCTTGCAACCTTAATCCGCCTTCAACTATGTGTTCAAGTGCTATATAAGGAAGTTCTTCATCTCCAACTTTCCAACTATCTTTTACAAGCTGTGCAATTTCTTCTAATCTATATTCTTTCCACTCACTCATCAATTTTCACCTTTTCTAAGTTTGAAGAAATGCGTTCGTTCAAAATTGCTTCTTCTTTCAGTTTGTTAAGTATATCCTTAGCATCTATTTCCATTTTAGAAAAGCCAACCCAATCTTTTCCTAAATCTTTAAGACTTCCTCCAATATGGTAAATGGTAACTTCATCAATAATTAAAAACCTATCGTGAGCTTTAGTGAATTTCTTAATTTCAATTTTAGGGTATTGTTGATTATGTTTCTTTAGATCTTGTTGCAGTACTTGCTTTATTTTTTTTGTATAAATTATCGCACTTACATTTTTATTTCTTTTGGTAAGAAGTTTAAGCACGCTTTCATCTATCCAGTTATCAATTAATATGATAGAATTTTGGGCAGATTTTATTAGGTCAGCAACAAAAACATATGCATCAAAAAATTGCCCATCATAAAAGATCCCTTGTTTGGGTGGTAAAGACGTATTTATCTGTAAATCAATTTGATCTACCTTAGCTGATAATGTTTGAACATTGTCTTCAATACGGTTTACTCTGCTATTTAATGAATAGCCTTTTAATAAATAATCTTTTAATACTTTGTTTGCCCAAATTCTAAATTGTGTTCCACGGATAGAGTTTACTCTGTATCCAATTGAAATAATCATATCCAAGTTGTAGTGAATCAAATCTCTTGAGACTTTTCTGTTACCCTCTTTTCGAACTGTTCGGATTTTCCGAACTGTTGATTTTTTTTCAAGTTCATTTGTTTGAAAAATATGTTTTATATGTTCACTTATATTTGCTTTACTACTATCGAAAAGAGTTACGATTTGTGTCTGTGACAGCCAAATAGTCTCTTCCTCAACTCGTACTTCCAATTTTGTTGATAAATTATCAGGTTGATATAATATTAATTCGTTTTTATTACTCATCTATTAACCCTGTCTTCGTGCCTCGCACAGGCAGATCAATTTTAGCAAGGTTATTTGCTATACGTTTATTTAAAATTGCTTCTTCTTTAAGCTGTTCTTCAAATTCAGCTTTTAATTTTGTAAATCGCTCGTTAAAATCAAAATCATCTTCTACTTCTGCGAGTCCAACATATCTTCCTGGCGTAAGAACATAATCCAGCTCTCTAACTTTTTCTAAACTTGCAGCATTGCAAAAGCCTTTTACATCTTCATATTCTCCGTCTGAATTACGCCAGTTGTGATAAGTTTCTGCAATTTTTTGTATATCTTCTTTGGAGAACTCTCTTGTTCTACGGTTTATCAGGTGTCCCATATTGCGGGCATCAATGAAGAGTATTTCGTTACTTCGGTCTCGGAATTTACCATTCGTTCTGTTTCTACTCATAAACCATAACGAAGCGGGAATTTGTGTGTTTAGAAAAAGTTTGGCTGGCATATTTACAATACAATCAACCAATCCTTCTTCAATCAGATTTTTCCTAATATCACCTTCTCCCGAGGTTTTGGAAGTGAGAGAACCTTTTGCCAAAACAAAACCTGCCTGTCCGCTTGGCGCAAGATGATAAATAAAATGTTGAATCCAAGCGTAATTAGCATTTCCTGTTGGTGGTGTTCCGTATTTCCAGCGTCCGTCTTTGCGAAGCAAGTCGCCGCTCCAATCGCTTACATTAAATGGTGGATTTGCAATTATAAAATCTGTTTTTAAATCTTTGTGAGCATTGTTTAAAAAAGAGCCTTCATTGTTCCATTGTACTTGCGAACTATCAATCCCGCGAATTGCAAGGTTCATCTTTGCCAGTCGCCAAGTTGTTTGGTTGCTTTCTTGTCCGTAAATGGAAATGTCGTTTATTTTTCCTCGGTGTTCTTTTATAAATTTTTCGGATTGCACAAACATTCCACCACTTCCGCAACAAGGGTCAAAAACTCTTCCTTTGTACGGTTCCAGCATTTCAATCAATAATTCAACAACACTTCTCGGAGTGTAGAATTGTCCGCCTTTTTTACCTTCAGCAAGCGCAAACTCACCCAAGAAATATTCAAAGACGTGTCCGAGAACATCAGCACTTCGAGACTTTGCATCACCGAGAGCAATGTTACCAATTAAATCTATAAGCTCACCCAAACTTGTGGGATCAAGATTTTGTCTGGCATAAACTTTTGGAAGTACACCTTTTAAAGATGGGTTTTCTCGTTCGATTGCGTCCATCGATTCATCAACGGTTTTACCAATTGTTGGCTGTTTTGCGTGACTTTGTAAAAAATGCCAACGAGCAGATGGCGGAACAAAGAAAACATTTTCAGCTTTGTATTCGTCTTTATCTTCGGGGTCTGCTCCTGCAAATTCTCCTTCGCCTGCTTTAAGTTTTTCAAAAAGTTCTTCAAAAGCATCAGAGATATATTTTAAAAATATTAAACCAAGAACAACGTGTTTGTATTCAGCAGCATCAATATTTTTTCTCAGTTTATCAGCCGATTTCCAGAGTTGTTTTTCAAGTGGTTCGTTTTTTATTAGTTTTTTCTTTGCCATAATTTTTATAGTTCTCCCAACTTTTTTTTCTAATATTCCCAACTCAAATTATTCTAAGTTTTAGGTCAAGTAGATTACTCTACATCAAAAGGGCTTAATGTTCTGCGTGTGCGGCGGAATCAGAATGATTCCAGCTGTAAACAAACAACCTAAACCCTGAACCGGAAGGTTCAGGATAAAAGCACAGCGAGACCAAACCGACGACACGCTTGTTAGTGGCAAAAATAATCTCTTTAGAATTGAAACTGTTTTTTGCTATTGAGTTATTATTTAACCAAACAGAATCAATCATTACTTTTTAAAATTATGCTCATAATCAACTTCCTTAAAAAAAGGTATGTAAAAAAAATAAATACACATTACAATGAAAATACATTCTTTTAAAAAAAAATTAATAGAAATTGTGAATTCATTCAAAATATATTTGTGAAACAATATAGCAATGAAAATTAAATTCAGAATCCCAAACCCCAAAGAAATATTTTCTACTATTTTTGGTTTTAATTTCTTTACACTACATTTGTATAAAGAAAATTCAATTATTAAAAAACAAACAAATTTCTCCCAATTAAGATCTTGTAGATTGTGATGTTGTGTCATTATGGAGAATATAACGAAAAAATTAAAAAATAACATAAGAAGATATGATAACTCAATGTAATAAAGTATTTTATGTTTTTTAATCATAAATTGAAAGAACTTGTTCTTTAAGGGAATTTTGTATAGAAGATAAATTGCTAATAATGAAAAAAAGGTTGTTAATATTGAAGAATTGCTATGGTATGGGGAATAGCTTGTAGTACTTAAAATTAAAATCATTAAACCAATAGTACTTAATGAAAGTTTAAATAAAAAGAATAAAAAGTTCCTGCTTTTTAAGTATTCTAATATTTTATTAATCTGTCTCATTTTTACTTTCATAATTCTTTTCCTCAGTTTAATACATTTTAGGAATCATAATTTTGGGAAAATTACTATTCAAATGCCACAAAAGTAATTTCCTAGTATTTTATTCATTTTTTGGATGTTGATTATCTTTTTGTCTATTGATTTGAGTATTATTGTTTTTATGAATGTTATAGCTGATTAATTTCGATATGTTCGTATTTATAAAACCAATTAACAAGAAAAACATCATTATGGCAAAGGTTATATTTTTAGAAATTAAGGTAAATCTCCAAATTGATATACTTGCTGCAAGTGATGGAAAAATAATTAATGAAATATTGGTGAATAAAAATGCTGGGACATTATCCATAGTACCGATCCATGGAGAGGTAAAAATAAATTTAGATGATTTGCAATCCATAGATAGGAGATGATTGAAGTTTTTGAGCAGATTAATTAAATATGATAAAATGAGTAATTGGCATATAAGAATAACTATTGGTGATATTATTCCAATATATTTTGTTTCAATATTTAATCCTAAAATTTGCGGTTTTTTATTTTCCAACGGTTTAATTTTCAATGTGTTAGACCAATCAAGTGCATTCTTTAAGTTAAGCAGATGTATTTGTTCCCAATTTTTTTCTAATAATGGATAAACATCAAAAACTTCTTCTTCTGTAACATTTATTGTATCATTTTTTTCAGTCCATTTCATTGTAAATTTCTTTTCCCTTGATGTTTTTCCTAAAATTCTTAAAATACTTTTATGATAATAACTGAGATTCAAGTTAATCTTTGACTCGCCTATACTTATTTCAGAAGGCCATGATACAACAGCAAGGTCAGAGAAGTGATATGATGTATGCTCTTTCTTATTTTCTAACTCATTAAGATAAACTGATAAATCTACATTCTTTTGAATACTATCAATTACGCCTAATTTCCAATTTATTAATGTTAAATTAGACATGAGATTTTGTAGAATGTCTTCAACCAATAAATTAGTTGTATTAGTTGGTAAAAGTCTAAAATGATCTCGGGCAGCATTTGTCCCAGAATTAGATAGTCTTATTGAATTATCGGTATAATCAAGAAGTGATGTATTTATATTTTGAGAATACTTATCTGCCCATAAAGGTTTAAATTTGACTATCGTTGTTGAAAATTGTTTGTTTGTTTTTAGACTATTAATATCGGTGCTAAATTGTTGTAACTGTCTGCTTAGAAGTGAATACGAATTCCATGAAGTTATAATTAAATAACTTACTACAAATAGAATGATTAAACTCGTGGTATGAATCATTCTGAGATACTTTAAATCTTCTCTTATGTAGTTTAAATATTCCATTTTAATTCTCTTTTTTGCCACTAATGGCGGCGTGCCACGTCATCTTGCCATGAGCATTGGATTTGTTTTTCAAATCCTGATGTGATTAGCAAGATGATAAAAGACGAGCAAATATAAAGTCAAGGGTTGTTTATTTGTGAGTTTCCG
>JAVCCF010000025.1 GCA_030765625.1 Candidatus Tenebribacter burtonii | reverse complement strand
TTACAGGATAGAATGCATCTTTCATATAAATATTCTGATTCCTGCTATACTCAAGTGGGCTGTCATCTGTATCAAGTGGAATACGCGGAGCAGGTGCAACTTCTACATTGTAGAAAGTTTCCGTGCGACTGTTCAAAATGCGAAGTGCTGCTGTCGATCCCTGGGGAATAGCTATATAGTGACCATTCCCTGGAAGGTTTGGCATTCCTTCATCATTTTGTAACATTACATCAGGTAAAAGTAGGTTTACCAAATCCTCACCATTAATCCTAATGTCATTTAGTGAAAATTCTTTGATAGAATAATTCACCGAGACACTGGAATTGTTTCTTTGCTCTAAACTAAAACCAGCATTTGACCAGCTATCATCATACTGGATAACCTGAGATGCAAATACCATGCTAGTTAAAGCAACTAATACTACAATCATTAACGTTGTTCTCTTCATCCTTTTTCCTCCAATTTTATTTAGTTTTCTTTTTTATTTTAGAAGCAGCATTTTTTTTGATGATATCACTTCTCCCGTAACCAACCGGTAAAAATATACTCCTGATGATACGGGACAGTTATTGTCATCATTCCCATTCCAAACAACAGAATGTGATCCAGCTTCTTTTTTTTCATTTATTAATGTTCTAACTTTTTGACCTTTTATATTATAAATATTCACTTCAACCGGCATTTCCTTAGATAATTGGAACTTGATAACTGTTTGGGGATTGAATGGGTTGGGATAGTTACCAATAAGTTTAATTTTAAGGAGCTTGCTTTCTTCATTAGAAGTTGAAACAATCCCAGTTGGTGGAAATGAAATGTAATCTAACCAGCAACAATCTTCACCACCGGAAACGCTTCCGTCTTTGCTAAATTCCCATTTAAAAACATGGTTCCCTGCCTCAATAAAATAATTGTAATATTGCCAATCAGTATTTCCTGACCATCTTTCAATTACTGCTCCATCAACAATAAAAGTAAGGTAATCATAACCGGCTTCCGATAATACCTTTGTGAAAAATGAAAGATTTCCGTTATATGTTGTTTCTAAATTAATTGATAAACCAGATGCTTGATCGTCATTTACATTACCGGATTTTGCAGAATACATTCCTTCATAGGAATTAATTGGATCAATTATCCAATCAGCGTCACCATCAAATTCCCATGGGAAAGATAAAAAATCCCCTGATTCAAAATCTTCTGTTTTATTCTCATACAATTCAAAATCAAATATTGTGTTCTGCTCATTTACTGTGATATCTTCAATAACTGTTGAAAATCCCTCTGCTGAAACCATAATTTTATATGAATCTTCAAAAACACCCGAAACCTCATATTCTCCATTCTCATTTGTGGAAACTTGCTCTATAGGAGTATTCAGAAACTCCACTGTTGCGTTTTCTATAGGATTGGAATTAAAAGCGTTCAAGATAACACCGCTTATTAAATATTGAGGACTTTCCTCTAATTGAATATTTTGAATTACAACATCATTATCAACGACCTGGATATTCTGTACAGTTTGAGGAAAATATCCATAAGCATTGAACTGAAAATCATAATTGCCAGGAAACAACATGCGATGGTAATCTCCAATATCAGGATCCGTGAAAACTTCCGAATTATCAAAATCGTGATCTAATATTGTGATCTCGGCAAGAAGAAGTTCAGCAGAGGTATTGGTTACAACACCGCGAACACCATACAAACTCTCTTCCATATAAAGAAGAAAAGACTGTTGATTATATTGCCAATGTGCTTCCAATTCATTTTCGGGAAGTAACATCTCATCAGAAAGTTCGAGTGTCATTTCTCTACAATTGTGAAAATAATTCATGTAATCCTGTCTGCCACCACTTATTGTGTACCACTCAAATCCATTAGTGATACCATTATTGTAGCCATTCATATAATTCGAAGGAGCATGAATATGGACTGTATCGGCATAAGTATGACATACATCTTGCCACCATTCATCATCAGCAGAGAGTTGTGCCCAAGTATCCCAAGGATAATTCAACACTTCCGTGCCACTGTGGAGATTAGAGGAAAGAACAAAATCATGTTCATCAGCGAAATCCATCATGATAATTGTCTCAGGTTGCCATTCATTCCCATCAGGATGAGAACCATTTTTAGGATCAGGAAAGTTCCTGTTCAAATCTACTGAATTTGCATTATATCTTGTTGCATTCCAAACCGTGTTGTTTCCACCTGCATAAGTTCCATCTGGGTTTGAGAGTGGATTAATATGGATTTCAATATTATCAACAATATTTGTTATGCGGTTATTCGTACCATAATTTTCTGTTAGATAATCAATAAGATGAAGCAGCATAATAAAAGTGACCAGCTCATTCCCATGCATTTGCCCGGTATAGAAGAATTCAGGTTCATCTTCTTCAATACCCGGATTATCGGAGATCTCTACAACAAGGATCTCACGTCCCTCAATAGATTGACCAATGTTACTTACTGTACAGATATCAGGATGATCAGCTGCAAATTGGTACATCATATCAACATACGTTTCATAGGTTGGATAACTATCCCAATCCCTCATTTCATCAAGAGTGTCAGCCATTTTTGGGGAAAATTGTAGATTAAGTTTGGGAAGTATTTGAATATGATAACATAGTTGATTAAAGTTTTCTAATTCTTGAGTATTTGCGTAAGCATAAATTGTTCTATCAATAATTTTCTCGATTGAGATGATCTTTGAAACTTTATTGATCTCATTTTTAGAATTTACTTCAAATTTAAAGTAAGTCTCATTACTTTTCGCAAGAAGCGGGATAAGCAACAAAAGTAATAAAATAACAATAACAACCGTTTTTTTCAACTTTATTACTCCACTATTTCAAAAGAATTATTTTCTTCACGCTGGTATAATCACTGCTTTCATCTTTAACATCCCACTGAGAGAAATAAATACCGGTAGAAACTTTCTTATCATGATTATCAGTTCCATCCCAAATCACCTGATGAATACCTGCTGTCTGGTTTTCGCTCACCAGAGTTTTTATTTTTTGTCCTTTTATATTAAATAAAGTCAAAGTAACTTTAGATTCATTGGCTAAACTGTAACTAAACGTAGTTGTCGGGTTAAACGGATTAGGATAATTACCATTGAATTTTGTGATTGCAGGAATTCCATTTTCTGCAGATGAATAAAGGTTTGTATCAAAAAGAATTTCTATTTCGAACTCTCCTTCACTTGTATCAATATAAAGAATATCAGAAATGATATCACGTCCCCTGCTAACAATAGGAAATTCTACCATAACCAGAAAATCAAGCTGTTCACTTGCTGCCATTGTGTAAGGAAGAGAAAGAGTGAATTCATCGATAACCCAATTGATATTACCACTACCTTCTTCATCCATGTTGTTAATAACCACATTATCATTACTATTGTTTATTATGGAAAATTCCAATCCTTCCAAACTTGATTGATCTAAAAATTCCAGTACGGTCGGAGTTACTATCACTGAAGAAGTAGGGAAAGTTATCTCGTCTATCCACCCACAATCCTGATATGATGATACTCCTCCATCTTTGTAATATTCCCATTTGAATGTATGGAATCCTGATTCTGCATCGTAAAGTTCAAATTGCCAACTTCCATTACCACTCCAACTATCTTGTAAAATACTATCGATATAAAAACGTAGATAATCGTAATTAGTTTCTGATGATACTTTCTGATAGAAAGATATTTGGTTATCCTCTTGAACAAAAAGTGAAATAGAAAGTGAAGATGTTTGATCGTCAGAAATCATACCGGATTTCGCTGAGTAATCTCCTGAGAAAACGGTCACATTATCTATTACCCAATTATTATTCCCCGATAAATTCCAGCTAC
This sequence comes from Candidatus Tenebribacter burtonii, assembly GCA_030765625.1. Taxonomy (GTDB): domain Bacteria; phylum Cloacimonadota; class Cloacimonadia; order Cloacimonadales; family TCS61; genus Tenebribacter; species Tenebribacter burtonii. Next base: position 4,072 of record JAVCCF010000025.1, on the reverse strand, counting down.
TGGCAAATTCTCCCGCTTCAAATGTTCCATCAGGCATAGCATATAATTCAAAATCCATTACATTATTTGCAGCAGTTACAAAATGCTGTTCTAAAATTCCGGCATAAACAGGATTATATACAGCAATGGAATAGTTGAATTCATAAAGATCTTCTATTATGTATTCACCATAATCATTCGTTGTAACAGGTGAAATTTCAAGATCTTGTATTGCTACGGTGGCATTTGCAATAGGTTCACCTGTATCACCATCAGTAATTATTCCAGATAGATTTATTGTGTTGTTTGAAGGAGATAATGCAACCTCAAGTAAAGTAACATCATCATTAATCAGAACATTTTCAAATGTTTGTGAATCATAACCATAGGCTGAATATGTAACATCATATGAGCCATTTGTCAGAAGACGGTAATAACTTCCAAATTCTTCATCGCTGGTGTAAGGTTCACGGTAAACCCCGGTATTATCAACCCCATCGATGAATATCTGTGCTGCCACTATTTCACCTGTATTCGCATTTGTGATGTGTCCGGTAAGAGTGGAATGATTCATTCGATCCAAAAGTATCATGGCTGCTTCAATATTATTTTCACAAATTTCACCTATCTCTCCGGCAGGTGGAATAAACTCTGTAGCAAGCTCAATCGTAAAACTAAAAATACCGTGTTCTCCATAAGAATAATCATCGGTAGTTCCCGTGCAGGGATATAATTCCCAAGTAGATTGAGGAGTATAATATCCACCATTTTGTCCTTCAATGGTTGTTGCCATATCAACTGCAAGTTCTTCCAATGCATCATGATCAGGTGCAACTACACCATTAGCATAACCAAATGGAAAAAGAACTAATTCGCTATAACTATGATAGCTGATACCTGCAATAAAATGATGTGAATCAATTAGATTTTTTACTGTTTGAATTTCTGGTTCGGAAAAAGCAGAAGTTCCCTGATAAGTTTCACTTTCCCAATTTGTGCTGGCACCACCCCATTCCCAACCGTAATTTCTATTTGGGTCAGTACCATCTTCAGCATAATAACCGGTTACATCGATCAAACCATTCCCATTATTATCACAAATATTTTTTCGCCACATTGTATTCAATTCATCAGTTACTATTTTATGTCCATCCGGGTTTACGAGCGGAACGAACCAAATCTGAGTGTTGTTTACATTCTCAGTAATTTCAGGATCAGTTCCGTAATTTTCCAGAATGTGATTAAGAACCGCCATATTCACTTCTAAGCTGATCGGCTCTCTGGCATGATGCTCGGCAAGATAATATATAGAGGGTTCATCTTCTTCTATTTCAACATTATCAGAAACTTTTAAAACCCAGATTTCATGATAATAATCATTATAATTAGAGTTTCCAGCATCGGAGTATTGTTTACCACGGCTATCACCAATATCATAAAGTTTACATATAGCAGGATTATCTGATTCTATCTGTTGCAATTCTGCCAGCATCTGTTCATGATTTCTGTATCCGTCTAGATCTGTTAAGCCCTTTAAATTAGTCTTCATCTGCTCTTCAGTTTGCGTGATAACAACATTATAACCTTGAGCAAGTAGTTCTTGATATTCTGTCTCTGTTACAACGATATCTAGAAATTCCCCAGATTTAAAAGCAGCTATATCATAATTTCCATCAACAAAAGTACTTATAATTTGCGAGTCAGGATCTTTAAATCTGATAACTACGCTGTTTGCAGCTAATAAACTAGAAATTGAACTAATCAACGTTAACAAAATAATTAGATAAAATAATTTCTTTCTCATTAATAACTCCTTTTTTATATAGATATATTGCAATAATTGTTCCAAGACTAGCTACAAATAGGTAATATATATAATAAAAAACTGTCGGAAGATCCAGCAGTTTTATTGAATTTAGATAGATTATTTATAAATGGATCACTGTTTTTCTAATAGCTTATTAAGTTCCATTTTCAAAGTTTCAATTTCACTATCAGATACTTCATCTTCATGATCAGCTTCTTTATATTGTAATCCTTTTTCAAGTGTTGTTAATGCAGTTCTATATTCACCAAGTTCCTTTTGTATATTTACTAATTGAATATATGCATTGAAATGATCTTCTCTTGATTCAATTGCTTTCATTGTGGCGAATTCCGCACTTTTATAATCTTGTAGATTTATAAATGCTTCACCTTTATGACGCCAGGGACATGACCATTTAGGAAAGTCTGCATTAAGTTGATCATAAATATGAATAGATTCATTAAATTTGCCTAGTTCTAATAAGAGATTTGCATAAGAGAATTTAGTCATATTATCCAATGAATCAGAATTAACCTTGAGAATGTCAAGGTTCCTGTTTAATTCCATTGTATACAGATATGATAACATTAAAGCTGATTTATTCTTATCAGGGATTTCATTATTTGAGTTATAATGTTCAATTGCTTTTTGGAAATTATCAAAATTCTGATCTTGCTGATAAATAATAAACAGATCATTGCTATTATGTTCATCAGCTGCTAGTAATGTTATAATAAGTACTGCTACAATCAAAAATAATTTTTTTTGCATTTTAACTCCTGTCTAATTTCAACTAAGCTCATAATTCAGCAATTCGATCTTCTAGATAGAGCAATTAAATTCACAAATATTAATCCATCTTTTACCAGTTTTATCCCGTATAAATTCTCGTTTCCCAACTACCAAGATCATACCTACAAGTCTAAACTCAATCTGGCAAAACAAATATACCATCCTACATCTATCGGATGGGATTATTAATATTATCCTATTTGTTCAGTTCTTTTACAATGATCTCGTAATAAATAGATCGAAGATCGTGTTAAGGGTGATGCTGGGTCGCATCGCCCTGGCTGCTTTGATGTCATCAAGCTTGTAATAACCCCCAAGATCAACAGGTTTTCCCTGAACTTCTACTAATTCTTTCAGTATTTGCTCTTCGTTATCTTTCAGATATCTGGCCAGTTTACCGAATCTGAATTTCATTTCCGGATCTTCTGTTTGATCTGCCAAAGCTTCTGCCCAATATTTTGTTAAGAAGAAATGACTACCTCTGTTATCCAGTTCTTTCACTTTTACAGATGGAGATCTTTTCTCATCAAGAAATCTTTCAGTAGCCTGATCCAGAGTTGTAGCCAGAATCTTGGCTTTCTTATTATCTGTTTTTTCACTCAAGTATTCCAAGGAAGCAGCCAGAGCCAGGAATTCACCCAAAGAATCCCATCGCAGATGATTTTCCTTGGTAAACTGTTGAACGTGTTTGGGAGCAGATCCGCCAGCACCAGTTTCAAACAATCCACCACCTTTCATTAGTGGAACAATAGAAAGTATTTTAGCACTGGTTCCAACTTCAAGAATTGGGAACAAATCTGTAAGATAATCTCTCAGTACATTACCAGTAACAGAAATTGTATCTTTCCCTTCTTTCATACGTTCAAGGGAAAAACGAGTTGCTTCGATTGGATTCATGAAGCGGATATCCAACCCTTCAGTATCATATTTTTTAAGGTATCTGTTAACTTTTTTTATTAATTCTCTATCATGAGCTCTAAATGGATTTAACCAGAATACAGCAGGAACTCCTGTTTTTCTGGCTCTATCTACAGCCAGTTTCACCCAATCACGAATTGGCAGATCTTTTACCTGGCACATACGCCAGATATCATCTTTCTCTACTTCGTGTACCATAATTGTTGTTCCAGATTCGGCAGTTATAACTACTTTCCCATCTCCCGGGCATAAGAATGTTTTATCATGTGAGCCATACTCTTCAGCCTTTTGAGCCATAAGTCCAACATTCGGGACATCTCCCATCGTCTCTGGATCCATTTTACCGTGTTGCTTGCAGAATTCGATTACTTCCTTATAAACACCAGCATAACTGCTATCAGGAATCACAAATAAAGTATCGTGCAATTTGCCATCTGGCCCCCACATTTTACCTGAATTTCGGATCGCCGCCGGCATAGATGCATCTATGATCACATCACTGGGAACGTGTAAGTTGGTAATTCCTTTTTCAGAATCAACCATCGCCAGTTTTGGCCTGATTTTGTATTCAGCATC
>JAVCCF010000060.1 GCA_030765625.1 Candidatus Tenebribacter burtonii | reverse complement strand
GTGGACGTAGTGTTAAACGATGTTCCGCTTTGATACGGTTGCGAGTCTTTTAGTAGGGGCACGCCGCCATTAATCAACATGGAGCGAAGCGGAATGTTGATTAATGTTTGGCGTGTGCGGTGCTCTTTCATATTTTCTTTCACTCGGAGCACTGACACGTTTGTTAGGTGTTCAAAACCTTCTCTTGAACTCATCAATTTACTTATCATTTAAGTACAATACAGCTCGTTCGAGAACCTCGTCTCTTTTTTTGCTGATCCCTTTCAAGGTCGGACGAACCTCAATATCCGGAGTTAAACCCACTTTTTGCATTGTTTGGTTGTTCCAAAGTAAAGCGTTTGCTCCTGTAAAACTCATGGCAACATTACCCGGAAGCTTCATAAAAGTCATCACCTGATTTGCACCTGCAGTATTTGAACCAATTAAAACAGCATCACAGTTGTATTGTGCAGAATTAGCCAATGCTTCAGCATAGCTTTGAGTATCTTCATTGATCAAAACTGCAATATCCGCATCATATTTCATACATGACTTATAAAAGAAACTGAATCTTTTTATTGTCTCCGTTTCTACAGTGTTTTGTCTTTTTACTTTGTCTGTTAGGTTTATTTCTTTGATTTGGGAATTAGCCCAATTAAAAACTTCACTTTTACTTAAATTTACAAAAATACTATCTACTTCAAAAAATCGGGGATAACCTCTAAGGTCGAATACTACTTTTTTGAAATCTGAAAACAAAGAATATAATGAATCAACATCGCTTTTTTTTATTTTAAATGCATTTACATATAATATTGAATCATCGAACGTATCAAACTTAACCATAAATTCCTTCAAGAAATTTTTATCTGCTTTAAACTTCTGATATGTACCCTTAACAATAACTTCTTCACCATTTATCTTTCCAACCTTTAACTCGTATTCTTTTCCTACTTCTCCCCGTGGTAGTTTTCTTATAGAATTTCTTCTTTGAAGTTCTTTGCGAGAACCGCTGATGTATCTCTCTAGATCAGAAAGGTATTGCTCTGTCGGTTTTCCGTCTTTTTCCAGAATTACATCTCCCACATGCAAATTGAGTTTATTTGCCAGTTCTTCATTGTAAACTTTACTTACAACAGCCTTATTCTCTACCCACTTGCATATTATTGGAATTGGAGCTTCTTTGGGAATATCTGAATTGTGTATTACAAAGCTGTGAGAATCTTCCAACAGACAGCTCATTTCCTTTATCATATCAATGTAATCTTCTAAGTTGCTACAATCTTTCGCTTTTGTAAAAAAGCTATTAGTCTCAGCTTCAAAATCGCGAGAAATAAGACTTGCATGAGGAAAGAAATGATGTATTACATTATAAAATTTAATTACTGCCAAAATTCTCTGTGCTTCATTTGGAAAACCTTCTTCATTAAATTCGGAAAGATACCTGAATACTGAATTCATATTTATGATCTCATCTTCTGCAAAACCGGCTTGGAAATTCTGCAATAAGCCGGAAGCAAATTCAATTAGCTCAATATCTTTTATTTTATCCAATGTATGGTCTGCAAAAACAGGTTTTACATTTCCTTCATATAAAGGAAGTAAATGAGAAATACGGAATTTACCATATGGATTTTCTATAACATACTCACTTTTTGATATGGTAACATTGTTACCTTTTTGGGCAACCAATATGCTTTTTTTGTTACTTCTAAGTGCTAATATTTCGTCAGATAATAACTCTCCATACGAATAGCATATTACTATTGGAATATCTACACCATCCGGTTTGCACTTAATGTCTTCAGAAGTATCCAATTGTAATGAACCTGTATAAGAATTAATCCTATACTCACCGGGATATCCATCGTATTTAAGCGTTAACTCTGTTGGTCTTTGGATATTCTCAGTTAAGAAGTTCTCGAAGAATTTACCGTCATCTAACAAGTCATAAATATTGTTGTTCGTTTCACCCTTCAAGTTCCTTAAATCCAATATCAAACCTGTACCGGTTTTAGATGCTTCTATTGTTTTAGTCATCAAGCTATCGATGTCGCTTCCTTCCCAATTATTCAATCTAAGTACTATTACAGAGTCCGGTAAAACTTTAAACGAATTTGCAGCTTTAGGATCTGCAGACCCTGCATCAAAATCTATATCTGTGAAGGGATCATGAAGTTTAGATAAAAGTTCGTTTAAAACTATATCCCGAACCTTCTCTTTCTTAGCATCCTTTATCAGTGGATATGCAGTGGTAAATGCGTCGTTCCAATCTACATCGTTTATATTCACATAAGGGCTGAAGAATTTAATCTCACCCCATATTTTACCTATCTCAAAAAAGCGTTGTGAAAATTCGCTGTCATCATATTCGGAATCCGCAAACAGAAACATCGGAATCAATAATAATACAATTAGAAATTTAATCATTACATTCTCCTTTTAATCTATGAACACCTAATGTTCTGCGTGTGCGGCGGAATCAGAAGGATTCCGACGAGAATAACCTGACCAACCGTTTGAATCGGCAGATTCAAACAAAGAGCACTGACCAGCCCTGCCGACGACACGCTTGTTAGTGGCATTTTTTTTATCAGCACTTTTATAATTACATTAAAATTCTAATCTTTTAGCCAATTATATATTCGAGTCTTCATATTTTCGAATTTAACATTATAATATGAAACGAAACCAACACTCCAAGTAATCAAAAAAACGTAAACAAAAATTATTAAATTGTTACCCCATAAATCTTTAACGAGGAGCAAGGCTATAATGACAAGAAATGATAAAATTATTGAATATCTAATTGCATTTTCAAACTTCATTTTGATATTACCAGTTAAAAAATTCCAACCAATTAATTCAGAAGTAACCTTTACTTTGCCATCTTTGAAATTAACACGGACATTCAATTTCGATTTGCTGTTAATAACAATTTCGTTTTCATTTTCCTTAAATCGGTAATTAAATTTTATAAGATTGTTTACTAAGTTTTCTTTTGCCATTTTACCTCCATTATCCTGCTTATTCTGGATCGCTTTTTATAACATTCATCAAATAATCCAACAAAATAACTTTGTTAGAATTACTCTAATCGAGAACAATTAGTCTGACAAGATTGATCATTTACCATTAAACTTACCATCAATATTAAATGCCACTAACGGCGGCGTGCCACGTCATCTTGCCATGAGCATTGGATTTGTTTTTCAAATCCTGATGTGATTAGCAAGATGATAAAAGACGAGCAAATATAAAGTCAAGGGTTGTTTATTTGTGAGTTTCCG
>JAVCCF010000164.1 GCA_030765625.1 Candidatus Tenebribacter burtonii | reverse complement strand
TTATTAAAGCAATTCCAAAGGCGGAATTGCATCTACATATTGAAGGCACTTTTGAACCGGCACTTATGCTTGAGATCGCTAAAAGAAATAATATACAATTAAAATATAAAAGTATTGCAGATCTCAAAAATGCATATAATTTTTCTAACCTTCAGGAATTCTTAGATATCTATTATGAAGGTTGTAACGTTCTTCTAAATGAAATTGATTTCTACGATATTACCTGGGCATACCTAATAAAAACTCAGGAACAAAATATTCTTCACGTAGAGATCATGTTCGATCCTCAAACTCATACAGATCGTGGAATTGCCTTTGAAACCGTAATAAATGGAATTCACAAAGCACTGGCTAAAGGACAAAGCAAACTGGGAATCTCTTCAAAACTTATTTTGTCCTTTTTACGTCATCTTCCTGAAGAAGCTGCATTTGAAACGTTAGAACAGGCAAAACCCTTTAAGAAATGGATCGATGCTGTTGGTTTAGATTCTTCGGAAATTGGTAATCCACCTTCCAAATTTAAAAGAATCTTTAAGCAGGCAAAAGAAAATGGATATCTGATAGTAGCTCATGCCGGTGAAGAAGGACCTCCGGAATACGTTGCTGAAGCTTTGGAATTATTACACGTTAACAGGATAGATCATGGTATTAGAAGCTTGGAAAATATGGATGTTGTAAATGATCTTATCAAGCGGAATATAGCACTAACAGTATGTCCACTCTCTAACTTGGCACTTAAAGTAGTTAAAAATCTAACAAAACACCCGCTTAAAATAATGCTTGATAAAGGTCTCTTTGTTACAATTAATTCTGACGATCCAGCCTACTTTGGTGGTTATTTAAATGAGAATTATATTGAGATCCAAAAAGCTCTTAATCTTTCAAAAGAAGATATAATACAGCTTGCTGGTAATTCGTTTAAAGCTTCGTTCTTAAATGAGATAGAAAAAAGCAAAATGTTGCAAAAGCTTAAAAATTTTATTAATTCACATTAATTTGTTAATCATAATAGAATTTTTTATTTGACACAAAAACCCGATATTTTGTTGAGTCCATTTTGCGTGGCGGGATAGCTCAGTTGGTAGAGCAGAGGCCTGAAAAGCCTTGTGTCCCCAGTTCAAGTCTGGGTCCTGCCACCATTTTTTATTTATAGTTCATTTTAAAAACTATAGAGAATTGATTCTCTCCTTATTCTCAAATCTCCAATCATATATCTAAAATTTGAAATCTAATCTTTCTTCTTTTCTTTTCCGCCGATAATCTTAACTTTCTTCGGTATAATTAAGTAAATTATATAGGCTGGGATGAACGCAATTATGATTGCTATATATTGAGATGTTATGTAATTCTCAAGAATAAAAAATATTGAAAGAAATATAATTCCGAAAATTAAATTGTAAAGCATTATGATTGGGTGCCATTTAATTCTTGTTTTACAGTTTGAACAAGTATTACTATTAAATGGTGTACTTAGGTAATACCAGAATAATGAAACTTTCTGTCCACAAACAGGACATTTTATGCTTTTAAAAACCATTTGTTTCTCCCCCTTGTTATATTATTACATGTACTATAATTTAACATTAAGAATTTAAAAAAGCATTTGTTAAATAAATATCATAATATCTTCCACACAACTTCTGCAAATCCGTCATTCTCATTTGAAGCGACTACTTTAAATCGCTTTTTTAATTCATCGGGAGCATTTGCAACAACATAACTCTGATGCGTAATTTCCAGGAGATCAACATCATTAAAATCATTACCGATTCCTATAGTTTTATTTTTCTTTATTCCGAGTTGTTTACATAACCATTCTGCTGAATGTCCTTTAGAAATATTTTGTGGAAAAATCTCCAGCCAGATCGATCTATTATCTAAAGGTGATGTCGCTCGAATAACTTTTACAAATTTGAGTTCACTTTTTATTTTTTCAAATTTTTCTTCCTCATCTTGTTTAAGAACTGCCAGCAATTGTGTAGCTTCGGTTGGTGAATTATCCAATTCCAGAGGTTCAGCAAACTCTTTATATAATTCTATTCTTCGTTGGAAATCCGGTAATGAGTGATGAACCCAATAATAAAATTTATGATTTTCAGGAATCACGTCATGCACCATAAAATCAACATCATCCTTCAATAAAACATTTATCGCTCTTTTTGTATCCTCTTTGTTTATATAGTTTTCATAAATTATCTCTTTGGTTTGCCAGTGTATAATTCCTGCTCCCGAAGAAAATATTAAGTAATCAAAACTATGTTCATTTTTTAATACTTTTTTTGCAGATAGAATATTCCTGCCTGTTGCTACTATCAATTTTATATTATTATTGGTAAGAACCTTCATTGCTCTTATGTTAACTTCAGAGAACGTATCGTTATTCTTTAGAAGTGTTCTATCTAAATCTGTGAATACAGCTTTTATCATAATTTTATCCTTGTTCATTTGATTCGCTTGACAAGAATATTAGTCAAGAAGTTTAGATTTATACGGATAATATCTCGGAGGATAAGTGTATTTAATAAGAAATATTTTAGTACCTATTGCAAAAAAAATTGATCTATTAAAAGCTATATCTAATAAACTAAAGATTTCAGCAAAGTACATCAGCAATATTAAAACTATCCGCCGCTCGATAGATGCTCGTAAGAAGAATTTCCTTAAATACAATTTTACTCTATCAGCTTATATAGATTTCAATATAAAACTGGATGATGAAGTACAAGAATATTCTGAATCTAAAGCATATATCAATAATTCAATTAAGTTATCCAATTCTCATCCATTTATTATTGGAGCTGGTCCTGCAGGGCTTTTTGCTGCACTTTCACTTGTTGAAAAAGGATTTAAACCATACATTTTTGATAGAGGAGAAACCATTGATCTCAGAACAAAAAAGGTCGAGAAATTTTGGCAAGATGGAATTCTAGATGAGAACAGTAATGTACAATTTGGTGAAGGTGGAGCCGGTACTTTCTCCGATGGTAAGCTTACTTCCAGAACCAGAGATTATTACACAAATCAAATTGTGAATTATCTTATTCAATTTGGTGCTGACGAATCGATAAGATACGACGCTCTTCCCCATCTTGGAACTGATGGATTGAGAGATATTATAGTTAATTTGAGAAAATATCTGATTAAAAATGGTTGTAAATTCTTTTGGAACAACATACTAGAAAACATTATTATTGATAATAATAAAGTAATTGAAGTTACCATAAACAAAGAAAAATACTCTCCTGAAATATTAATTTTAGCAATTGGGAATTCAGCTCGTGATACATTCACAATATTGAAAAACAAAATTGAAATGGAAAACAAATCTTTCGCTGTCGGTTTTCGAATTGAACATACACAAGATTATATTAATAGTGCTTTTTATGGTAATAAAACTGATTTTTCGGTAACAGGTCCGGCAGCTTATCGTCTCACAGCGAAATATAAAAGCAAAGGGATTTATAGTTTTTGTATGTGTCCTGGTGGATTTATAGTAGCCGGATCTTCCGAACGAAACAGCTTAGTTCTGAATGGAATGAGTTATAAAGATAGAAACAATAAATTCGCTAATAGTGCCATTGTAGCAACAGTTAATAATAATGATTTCGGTGATGGTATTCTTGCCGGGATGAGATTCCAACAACAAATTGAAGAAAAATGTTTCAATCATTCTAAACCCTATCTTGCCCCATCCCAAAACGCAAATGATTTTATAAAAAATTCAATTTATCCATATCGAAAACTATCCAGTTTTAAACCTGGGATATATTCTAATGATCTTAACCAAATTTTCTCTCCAAGTATCACTGAAGCAATAAAATTCGGGTTAACTAAATTTAATAAAAGAATTCCTGGATTTATTGATAATGGTTTATTGTTAGCTCCTGAAACAAGGACATCATCACCTATTCGAATGCTTAGAAAGCGTGAGAATTTTCAGGCAAATGGGATTAGTAATCTTTTCCCCATTGGTGAAGGTTCCGGTTATGCAGGTGGAATAATGAGTAGTGCTGCAGATGGTTATAAATGCGGTAATTTATTTATTCCAAGACTAAGATTGTATTAATAATTTATTTTAAATAATATTTGACAAAACAATTTATATATTTTTGTTGCCTCACATGTTGCAACAGCGTAGTTTTAGGAGAAAATATGAATAAATATTTAGTGGAATTAATGGAAGTTGGTCTTACAGAAAATGAGGCAAAAGTGTATAGCTGCCTATTACAGAAACATATATTTACAGCTACTGAAATTTCTCAATGTTGCAACGTAAACAGATCGCGTATATACTCTGTTCTCGAAAGTCTAATAAATAAAGGACTATGTATTGAGAAACTGGGGAAAATAAGAAGATTCCAAGCTGCTTCACCTGATGTAGCATTTGATAAACTAATCACTGAACAAAACGAGAAATTAAAAACTCTTACTTCACTTACCCAACTTCTCACACCAATCTACAAATCAAATATAGATAACTCTTCTCAGCTTGAATTCATTGAAGTTTATGGCACTCCTTCAAGTATTATTAAAAAGCATCATTCTTTAGAACTTGAATCTAAAGAGGTTGTACTTTCTTTCTGTAAATCGCCTTATGCTATGTCAAATGACTTAGATATTCATGAGGAACAAGAAGAAAGTATGAAGACAGGTGTTGTATTCAAATCGATCTTTGAAGTAGAAAAAGATGACATTGAGTTTTTTGTACAAAGGATGAAGAATTTTGAAGATCAAGGTGAAGAAATCAAAGTAGCGTATCACCTTCCAATTAAATTGCATGTATTCGATGATCATACAGTAATGTTCTCAATGATCAACCAAGTTAACCCTGATCAAAATCTTACTTACATGGTTATTGAACATTCTGATCTTGCTGAGACACTCATCACAACCTTCTATAAATATTGGGATGAGGCACTTACCATAAGTAATTTTTTAAAGAAAGAAAATATTACACTTTAGGAATGCAAATTGCATAATTTAATATCTTAAAACAATAATGATTTAATTGGAGGCTAAATGAAAAAAAATATGTGGATTACTTTTGCTGTTATGTTATTGTTCACTACTGTTTCAGCACAATTACCAGACCCGCAGCAGGTAATTTCGGCTAAGATCGAAGCTAATGAAATTAAGATAATATATAAAATACCAGAAGGTTTTCATCAAACTCTACAGAAAGATATGTTCTTCATCGAAGTGGATGAAGTTGAAGAAATAACATTTGAACCAACTGTTTATCCTGAGGGGAAAAAAATGGAGGATGGCAGTATTGAATTCCACGGAACAGTTATATTAACTAAGAAATTTACAATCTCTGAGAATTTTACAGGAAATCCCTTAATCCAAGTTTATGCAGGATATCAATTCTGTAATGAAAGTGGAACTTGCTTCATGCCTGAAGAAGTTAAATTTAGTTTATCTCTATCGGCGGATGTAGAAGTTCTTAAAAAAGAGAAAGTAGAAGAAATACACGAAAACGTTGAAGCAACAGATAATATTGATAAAATTATTATTTTATTAGATGATTTTGAAATTACAGGGATAGCAGCTGGATATCAAAACAGTGAAGGTTTTGCATCATTTCTAGAAAATTCAAAAGAACAGGGTTTATTTAATACAAACAAATTTGCAAATATGAGTATCTGGCTTATAATTATTTTGATCTTACTAGGTGGAATTGCTTTAAATTTGACTCCTTGTGTTCTTCCGATGATGCCAATAACCATTGCTGTTTTGGGAGCAGGTACACAATCCGAATCAAAAGCAAAAGGATTCTTGATCGGTGGAATTTATGGTTTGGGAATGGCTTTGGCTTATGGATTACTGGGGGTAATTGTTGTTCTTACAGGTTCTCAATTCGGCACTATCAATTCATCTCCATGGTTCAATATTGCAATTGCAACTCTGTTTATTGTTTTAGCTCTGGCAATGTTTGATATTATTCCAATTGATTTCTCCAAATTTCAAAGTAATAAAATTGGAGGCAAAAGTAAGGGAAAATATATTACTGTATTTATTCTTGGAGTTATAGCAGCTGTATTGGCTGGAGCTTGTGTTGCACCAGTTTTGATCTCAGTTATTATATATTCAACATCGCTGTATACCGCTGGCAATCCAGCAGGATTACTACTTCCATTTTTACTTGGTATTGGAATGGCTATCCCATGGCCTTTTGCCGGAGCCGGACTCTCTTTCCTACCTAAACCTGGTAACTGGATGAAATGGGTGAAGATAATTTTTGGAATTATAATTCTTGTAATTGCAATATTCTATATTTATACAAGTGTTAAAATATTCAAGAGTAACAAACCTGTAGAAATTGGTGAGTATTCTCATGAAACTTCAATTCTACCCTGGAAGCATTCGCTCACAGAAGGTTTATTGGAAGCAAAGAAAACAGGGAAACCAGTTTTCATAGATTTTTGGGCAACCTGGTGTAAGAACTGTCTGGCAATGGATGCAACTACTTTTAAGGATGAAAAGGTGATTGAAGAATTTGACAATTACATTTTGGTTAAATATAAAGCTGAAAATCTCAAAGCTTCTCCAACAAAAGAGATACTAAAGCATTTTGAGATAATTGGCTTACCTACGTATATTACTTTATTTCCAAAGGACAAATAGGTTTGAGAATGAAGAAATATCTAATATTGCTTTGCTTGACTCTTTTAGTTATGGCCTGTGATAGATTTGAGCACAAATTTGAACCGGAAGCAAATAGTGATAATTACATTATTGATTTTTTTAATACATTTGCAGATTCCATTTCCACATTTCCGGAAAACATCAATGGCATTATATCGTTTTATAATGATGATTATAATAACAATGGGGTTACAAAATCTGATGTAGAGAACTTCTATAATGCATTTACTTTTGTAAACACTCCTCTCGGTTTAGAAGCAACTTTGATAGACACTACAGATAATTTTGAAATACAATGGAGATTATTGGCCACAGAACTTTCTTCTGGAACAACTTATATGGACACAATAATAACAGATGTACTTTTACCAATTGAAGAGTCATTTATATTCTATGGCAATCAGGCAGATATGAGGAATGTTATTGTAGAACTTTTCACAGGTCAGTGGTGTTCTAATTGTCCAAGTGCGGAGGAAGCTTTGCACAACCTTAGAATGCAATACGGCAGCAGATTCTCTTATGTGGAATATCATTGGGATGATGACCTAGAAACAAATTTCGCATTCGATCTTTTTCAATATTACCCCAATACTGCAGGATTTCCGTTTGGAGTAATCAATGGAAATGCAGGTTTTATATATACAGCTCCAAGTGTTGAAGAAGTTCAAACCGGAATTGAAACAGCCATTATTCCGCTTTTACAGGAATCACTTTCAGTTTTATTGACTGATATTCAAACAAATATAACAGATACTTTACTAACGGGATCTGTTCAGATTGAGGTTGATTCTTCTATCTCAACTGATAATCTCACTTTGGTTGCTGTTTTGATGGAAGTTTATAATGAGGAATACCCGAATCATCATGGTGATCCGCATCACAATATTGCTTTAAAACGAATTACTGTAGATATTTCAACAATAAATCAAAGTGATACTGTGGAGTTTATAATTGACGGTTTAGATGTACTTCCAACCTGGTATGAAAATGATTTACCAGAAGATCTTACACTGGTTTTGTGGGTTCAAACTATTGAGTCAGAATATAATCAAAATACATGTGCCGCATATAACGTCATCGAAATTTCAATAAATAATTAAGGAGTGATATATAATGAAAAATATCTTTGCGATTCTATTGATCGCGTTTTTGTTTATTCAATTAACAGCATTTGAAAAAGCGGGTGATTTCAAATTAGAGAACCTCGAAGGTAAACAAATTAAGCTCTCTGACTTTCAAAAAGAAGGCTTAGTGATATTAGATTTTTGGGCAACATGGTGCGTTCCCTGTAAAAATGGACTTCCGAAACTAAATGAACTTCACGAAAAATATGATAGCGTAAATGTTATAGCCATCAACACGGATAAGCCCCGAAAAAAATCAGCAGCCGTTTCTCATATTAAATCTAATAAATTCAAATTTCAAACATTATTTGATCCCAAAAAAGTAGTCCAAAAACAATTCAATATTACCAGCATTCCCCATACTATTATCATAGATCAGGATGGAATGATCATTTACGACCATACCGGTTATCAACGAGGTGATGAAAAACACTATGAAGAAGTGATCATTAAATGGTTGAAAGAACAAGAAACCAAGAAATTGGAAACCGAAGTTCAGCAAAATTAATGGTGAAATAATGAGAAAAATCTTTTTTGCGTTATTAGTAATAATTTTTGCTGTTAAT
>JAVCCF010000007.1 GCA_030765625.1 Candidatus Tenebribacter burtonii | reverse complement strand
TGTGGAAATCTCCTGTTTAAAAGTTTCTATGGTTGAAGTTCTCACGGAATCACTGGCAAATACTCCTGGACCTTCTACGACCAGTGTTTGCTCAATATCAATTCCCAGATCTTTGTTCCGCAGGAAGTTCATTTGGTTGAACACAATAATTGCTCCAGCTATCAGGGCGACTGAGATCGAAAATTGGAATATGACAAGGCATTTCCTGAGCATACTTCCTTTAGTTCCCCTGGCAATTGATCCTTCCAGAATCAGAACCGGTTTGTAGGATGAGAGTATAAAAGCTGGATAAAGCCCTGAAAGTAATGAACCAAATATAAAGATCAAAATTAACCAGATGAACATACCGGAAGTTACCAATAGATAAGGTGTCATGTTAGAATCCGTGAGGTTCTTGAAATAGGGTAGAGATACTTCTACAAATACAATAGCTAATATCAAGGCAAATATGTTGATCAAAAAAGATTCCAGCAGGAATTGCCTGATCAATTCAGGTTTATTAGCTCCGGAAACTTTACGAACTCCCACTTCTCTCGCTCGTTCCATAGCTTTGGATGTTGAAAGATTTATATAATTCACCCAGGCTATTATCAGAATGAAAAAGGCAATGAGGGTTAAGAATTTAACAGCAGTTCCATCACCATTCTCGGCAGGTTCTGATTCCTGCAGTAGATCAGAGTAGAGATGAATGCTTGTGAGTGGCTGCAACGGAAATTCATATCTGGCATCACGTTTAGCCCAATCTTCACCTTTTTCCTTCATCAGCCATTCATCAAATTTCTTATCGAAATCTTGAGGATCAGTTCCATCAGCCAGCAGTACATAAGTATTATAATCGTACCAACCCCAGGCAGTATCTACTTCATCTCCCCAGAATTCACGAATAGTGTCGTGAGAAACCAGGAAGGTAAATTTAATATGAGAATTATCCGGCACATTCACACAAACTCCGGTCACTTCAAAATCCATATCTCCGTTCCAGGTTATGGTTTTGCCGATTGGATCTTCATCTCCAAAAAACCGTTTTGCGGTTGATTCTGTGATCACTGTTTTGTTGGGACCAACGAGTGCAGTTTCAGGATCACCTTTTATCAGCGGAAAAGACAGCATTGTTATGAAAGTTGGACCAACCACCTGGATATCATCTTCACGAAAACTTTTTTCACCGTAAGCCATGATGCCATCCGCCGGTAAGGCACGGCAGTATTCCAGCACCTCAGGGAAGTTGTCTTTCATAGCCGGCCCCACAGCTGGAACTGCGGCAGCACATTCCACGATCAATTCACCATGTTTATAGATGTTGAATTTTACCCGATATATATTTTCGTAATTATCGTGGAATTTATCAAAACTATTTTCATAACTTACATATTGCATAATGATAATGCACACAGCCATACCAATTGCTAATCCCATGATGTTGATAAGAGAAAACCATTTGTGTCGAACCAAGTTTCTTAATGCGATCTTTAGATAATTTTTCAGCATATTAGCTCCTTTAAACTTTTGTTGTCACACTGAGTAGATACTTGTATCGTATCGAAATGCGATTTAGGATATACTTGTTTTACTATCCTTTGATACCTTCCGATGACATCGTTCTTTTTTAAATTCCTCATTTCAAATTTCTAATCCTCTTTGTCAGACAACACGCTCGTTAAGGATAATTTTAAATATTTACTTAATTTCATCAATAATTTTTGCTGAAACCCAATATGACAATGCATCATTACCAACAAAAAAAATAAACTCTCCATCAGGGCTAACTCTTGGCTGATTGCCATCCATGTTGAGTTTTTCTCCAAGTTCCAAAGGTTCACTCCATTCATTTTTTTCATTTAGAAAACTAATATAAATAGAAAATATTCTCGGATTCGTTGATCCTCTTGGATGTATTCTCGCAAATAGAATATAGTCATTATCAGGAGATATTGCAGATCCAAAAACAGCCTCATCCAAGTCCACATTATTAAAGATCAATGTAGGCTCTTCGTATTTACCATCTAAATATTTTGAAAAATAAATTCCTCCTGAATTTTCTACACCTCGCAAAGTACCTCCAAAGTATAGATTATTCTCCTTATCTAAAGAAAATTGCCAATGAACTGAATACTTGTTAAATACGGTATCCAATAGTTTAGGTTCTGACCATCCTTGAGGCATCTTTTCAACAAAATAAAACTTTTCTTTTTGATCCCATCCTTGGTCACTTTTTAAATGTGCCTGAAAGTACAGCCTTTTACTATTATAATCATAGAAAGGACTTCTGTGACTATATTCAGATCCAAGAAAACGTATTTCTTTTGGTGATGACCAAATTCCATTTTCCTGTTTCGTAAAAATTATTCCACCTTGCCATTTGTACGTACTATCGTTTGAATTAGGTGTCCAACAAGCTTCAGTTAAATTAGAATTGAATGTGACATTGGCATATACGCGGTTTTTAGTACTAACTATACCTGGAGCAAATACTTCAGGAGTTATTCCTGGGAATGATTGTCCAAAATACTTGCCGGAAAATACAGGTAAATCACTTTGTTGTGCTAGCAATTGAATTGTTGTTAAAACAATCAAACAAATAGTAATTGATCTTCTTTTCATTTTTTACTCCTTCTTTATTCATTTTTTTTGCTTGTGTAATGTTTAAAGAAACCCAAAGTTGGAGATCGTTTTTCATTTCTCTCAAAACCGACTCCCTACTCATATTTTAATGCCTTCACCGGATTTGAATTAGCTGCTTTGATGGTTTGAAAGCTAAGAGTGAACACGAAAACCAAAGTCGATATTAAACCGGCAATAAGATACACCCATAACTGTATTTCCATTCTATAGGCAAAATTCTGCAGCCATTTTTGAATAGTATAATACGCCGCCGGCCAAGCTATGAGGTTAGCAATTCCCACCAAAACTAAAAATCTACTATTCAACAGAATCAAAAGCTCTGGAATTGTTGCTCCCAATATTTTGCGAACTCCGATTTCCTTTATCCTCTGCTGTGTTACAAATAGTGATATTCCCACCAAACCTGAACAGGCAATAATGATAGCTACCAAGCCGAAAAACTTCATTAAAGTTATTGCTCTTATCTCGTTCTGATAATGCCTGTTGAAATCCTCATCTGCAAAGAAATATTCAAAAGGCGTCCCATCAAATTCACTATGCCATTTATCCTCAACTTGCTTTATCAATACGTTAAGATCAGAATGTTGTACCTGTAAGGTAAGATACTTAAAATCATCCACCATAAATTCTACGAATAAAGGGGAAATGTCGTATTGCAGGCTCATGAAGTTGAAGTCTTTTACAATGCCGATTATCTTGCCTTCCCTGCTCCCATTACCTGTAATAATTTCTTGTCCTAGCGCATCCTCTGGAGTTTGCCAGCCCATAAATTTTGTACCGGATTCACTCATCAGGAATACTTTAGAAAGATCTGTATCAAACTCAGGGTTAAAATTTCTGCCTGCTGTTATTTCAAGGTCATATATAGGAACGAAATCATTATCGACACTGAAACAGTTCATCGTTTTCTGCACCTTACCTAATCTTTCATCATTACTCTCTATGTAATAACTGTTGAATGATTTTCCCGGCAATGTACCGGATGCTGTAATATTTGTAACTCCTGGAATAGCAGAAAACATTTCCTTATAAGTTTCGTATTTTGTTTCCATGTCCATTTCCAGCCGAGTCTTCAGCACAATTTTATGCTCATTATTGAATCCCAGATCCTGGTTTTGCATGTATTTCACCTGTTGCTGCATACTGATCATTACAATAATAATTACCACTGCAATGGCAAATTGTGCCACTATGAGAATCGGTCGGATGATGGAATTAGCCAGCTTTACTTTGCCATGTCCAATTGTTTTCATCACTTTATGTTTAGAAGCATAAAGAGCTGGATATGTTCCTGCGGTCAAACCAACTGTAAGGATGATAACTCCGAAAAGGAATATTTGAGTAATGGAGATCTGTTGTATGTATTCAGCTGGAATTCCTGTAAAATTTAGAAAAGCAGGCATGGAAATCTCAATCAAAACTATAGAAGAAATCGATGCTAAAAAAATCACAATCACAGTTTCCAGAAGGAATTGCCGCACCAGATCAATAGGATGAGCTCCGATTATCTTACGGATAGAAACTTCTTTGATGCGTCTAAAATACAGAGCCAGTGTTAAATTCACGAAATTTAAGCAGGCAAGGAACAACACAAATACAGCTAGCAAACGAAATATCTTTACGTTCCTGGCAGAAGCTGATGTAATAACACCATTGTCGGTAACCTCTTCTTGCCGAATATTACTAAGTGGCTGCAGGAAAAACTGATAATCCAGTCCAGCATCCTTGAATCTTTTGAGGGCTTCTTCATTATGCAATATTTTGATCTTATCATCAACTTCTTCCCGCACAGCTTCCGGATGTAGTTTAACATAAGTTTCAATAGAATGCCAGAGCCAGGAGTAATTGTGGAAATTCTCGTTTTTGATGTAGTACATCGTACACAGAATGTCGTATTGCAGATGTGAGTAGGATGGTGGATTTTCAATCACTCCACCAATATTGTAATCTTTGTCTCGAATTTTAATTGTTTGGCCGGTAACATCAATTGAATCAAAATATTTCTCTGCAATTCTACGGGTTATAATCACATTATCTCTATCTGTTATTGTTTCCTCGGGATTTCCGTTCAGCACAGGAACAGTGAAGATCTGAAAAAAGGATGGATCAACCAGAACGAAACCATCCTGGTAATCGGAAAATCTTTCAGTGGAGATCAATCTCTCATTCATTGTGAGGATGCGGCATGCTGCTTCAATTTCAGGAACGGTAGATTTCAATTCCATTGCCAATGGAGGTGCCGTTGCATCACTAGTCGACTGACCACCGGACATCATTTCGCGCTGTAATACACGATAAATGCTTTCATGATCCATGTGAAATTTATCGAAACTTTGCTCATGAGAAATAAAAACAAAAACCAAGAATAAACCTGTGATACCAATGGCAAGTCCAGTAAGATTTATTAGGCTGAAAAACATGTTTTTGAACAAGCTTTTTATGGCACTTTTGAGATAATTTTTAATCATAATCTACTCCTTTAGAATCTAAGATTCTTGTTCCCAAGATTGTTATGGAAACTCCAATGATATCTAAGTTACGAAGACTAAATTCCTAACAAGATTCAATTGGCAGGGTGAGACAATTGCCTTCTTACTCATATTTTAAAGCCTTCACCGGATTGGAGTTTGCTGCTTTTATTGTTTGATAGCCAACCGTTACAAATGCGATCATGAAAGTTATCAAACCAGTAAGCAAGAACAAGCCGACACTTAGAGGTGTGTGATAAGCGTAATTCTGTAGCCATTTATGCATGGCATACCAGGCTATCGGACAGGCAATAATATTCGCAACCAAGACCCATTTTATAAAATCGACTGAAAGTAGATAGACAAGATTTAATACGGATGATCCCAAAACTTTGCGGATGCCAATTTCTTTGGTCCTGCGCTCTGCCAGGTAAGATGCCAGGCCAAAAAGTCCCAGACAAGATATGATAACAGCAAGTGAGGCAAACAAATTAAATAACGTTCCCAGCTTTTTCTCATCACGATAAACACGATCATAACGTTCATCCAGAAATGAGATCGAAACAGGATATCCGGGGCTCAATTCTTTACAGACTTTCTCAACATGATCCATTACTTTTTTTTGATTTACACCATTATATTTTATCAGATAATATTGAGTATCAACCTTCATATTGATGAAAATCAAGGGCTCGATATCATAAGTTAATGGTTTGAAGTTGAAATCATCCATCACGCCCACAATTTCCAGATCGTAGCCATAGAAATTCATAATTTCACCAACTGGATTATCAAGTTTTGTCATATACGCCATGGTCTTGTTTATAATGATCTCCTGAAAAGCCCGACCTTCATTATCCGATTGGAAATTAAATTCTCTACCTGCCAGCATATCGATGCCCAAAGTTTTAGCAAAATCTCGTGTTATTCTGCAATTTCCTATCAAAGGATTGAAATCCTCTTCTTTGCCATTCCATTGCCAACCGGTTCCATTACTCCATATTCCGGTTGGAAGAAATGATGAACCGCACAAAGTCAAGATATCGGGATGGTTGGTTAGCTCCGAACGGAAGCTTTCATACTTTTCTTTTAGAACTTCATTGCTGCGGATGTATAATACATCTTCTTTATCCAGCCCAAGCTTCCTATTCTGCATGAATCGCAATTGATTGAAAATGGTGATCGTACTAATAATGAGAACTATGGAAAGAGTAAATTGAATAATCACCAGTATTTTACGGAAAAGCATTCCACCTTTTCCTGATGATAAGGAGCTTTTCAAAACTTTCACAGGTTTAAACGAAGAAAGCAGAAATGCCGGATAACTACCGGCTACAATACCTGTTCCTATTACAATATCTGTAATCATCAAAACTGTAAATGTGTTTAATCCCAAGCTTAGTTCTTTAACAACGAATGAATTATAATATGGTAGGACCAGTTCAACTATCACCAAAGCAAGCACCATCGATAGAAGTGCTAAAATTAATGATTCAAATAGAAATTGGTTGCTCAACTGAATTCGTTTTGCCCCAACTACTTTTCGAAGTCCAACCTCTCTGGCTCTTCGAGCACTTCTGGCTGTGGCCAGGTTCATATAATTTATACAGGCAATCACCAAAATTAAAAATGCGATTATCGAAATCAGATAAATTCCTTTGATATTATCTTGTCTTCCAGTAGCAGAATAAAGGTGTATTTTAGTAAATGGAAATATGTACAATATTGTTGATGTTTCTTTGTCATGTAGTTCCTGGAAAAAGTGTTTAACCTTCTCATTAAAATCCCAATAGTTTACATTTGAATGAAGTTGAATGTAGGTTGCGTGATTATTGGTCCAGCTATCTATATTCTCACCCAGTTCCCGCAGAAATTCAAATGAAACAACCAGGTCAAGATCCAGGCTGGAATTATTTGGAATTTTCTTTGTAACACCTGTTACAGTGAATTCATATTTATTATTGATCTTCAAAGTCTTGCCAACAGGATTTTCTTCATCGAAGTATTTCTTTGCCATTTTTGGTGTGAGAACGATGGAATATGGATCTAATAAAGCATGTTCTGCATCTCCAAAAGCAAAAGGAAATGTGAACATACTAAAAAGAGAATTATCGGCAACATTAAGATATTCCTGATGAGATTTTTCACCATTTGCCACAACAGCAGATGCGTAACCAAAACGGGTTGCTGCCTCTATATCGGGGAAATGCTCCAGTAATTTTCCGGCAAGGGGTCCCGGCATAGAACCTACACTGAATGGTCCGGTATCATAATATTGTGTCTGGATCATTTGAAAAATATTTTCGCTGTTATTATGGAATTTATCAAAATTTAATTCATCTTGTACCCAAAGTGAGATCAATAAGCAGGCTGCAATTCCAATTGCCAGACCAAATATATTAATGAATGAATATCCTTTATGACGCATCAGATTTCTTAAGGCTATCTTTAAATAATTTTTCAGCATATTCAATTCCTCATTTCAAATTTATATTTTCAAAATTTATTCGTATTTTAAAGCCTTCACTGGATTCGAATAAGCAACTTTTATTGTTTGAAAGCTTACAGTTATAATCGCAATAAGGATAGATAAAACAATAGTAATAACAAAAACGCTTGTTCCCATACTTACTCTATAGGCAAAATTTTGCAGTATTTTACTTATGAGATAATAAGCAAGAGGACAAGCGATCAAGTTTGCCATGATGATCCATTTTGTAAATTCTTTTGAAAGCGTAATAACAAGATTTGGAATATTTGCACCCAATACTTTTCTTATGCCGATCTCTTTAAATCGTTGCTGGGTTAAAAATGTAGAAAGCCCGAATAGCCCTAAACAGGCTACAAAGATTGCCAAACCTGTAAAAATTTTCAATATTATTTCTATTTGTTGTTCAGCTTTATACATAGCCTCATAACGTTCGTCAAAAAATCTGAATTTATGCTGTTTCTCAGGATCAAACTTTGCCATGGTATCTTCCAGATAGGAAATAGTATTCTCTGTATCTGTTGCATTTACTCTTATAACCAAGGTCTCCGCATATTCTTTTATAACTAAGAACATCATTGGTTCTATGGGGTTGTGAAGAGATTTAAAATGGAAATCTTTCATAACACCAACAATCTTTCCTTCCATGCCCCAGATAGAATAATTTTTATTAATTGGATCATCTAATCCCATTTGTCGTATAGCTTCCTGATTTAAAATAAATCCATAATTCGTATCATCAGAAAATTCTTCCGAGAAACTACGTCCTTCTACCATCTCAATTTTGAAAGTTTCAATAAAGTCGTAATTCACTATGTTGTAATGAACAAGAAATGTTTCCTCTTTTCCTTTTCCTTCCCACTCGGCTCCAGACGTTGAACTCATAATTCTATGGGGAAGAACCATAGTGGTAGAAACGTTTTCTACTCCAGGATATTTTAATAGTTCCTCTTTTAATTCATCGAATTTTTCGAACCCCTCAATACTTGTATATACAATGTGTTCTTTATCAAAACCGAGTTTCTTATTCTTCATAAACTGCAATTGTTTAGAAATTACCAATGTACTAATTATTAGAATAATGGATAAAGACCACTGAGTAACAACCATTATTTTTCTGAACATTGATCCCCTGGATCCTGAAATTGTTGAGCTTTTAAGAGCGGTTACCGGTTTGAAAGATGAAAGGAGAAATGCAGGATATATTCCTGTAAGAAAACCAATAAGAATAATGAACACAGTAAAACCTAGTAGTATATTGGGATTCAATAGATAAACGAGGGATAATTCTTTAGATGCGATATTATTAAATGCTGGTAAACACAATTCCGCTAAAACTAAGCTAACAGTTAGAGATATCAATAGAAGTATCATCGATTCACCTAAAAATTGCCAGATCAATTGGCTACGTCTTGATCCTACTACTTTTCTCAAACCCACTTCTTTGGCTCTTCTGGTATACCTGGCTGTAGACAAACTTATAAAGTTCACACTAGAAATAATAATTATGAAAACAGAGATAATACTAAAGAGAATGATATATCTGAAGTCGCCCATTCCACCCAGGTCTGCAACTAATCCAACTGAATGTAGATGAGTTTTAAAGATTGGCTGCAGATAAAGAGTTGAAGATGCACCTTCGTTTATAACCTTAAGGTAATTTTGGATTTTTTCAGACATCAGCGCATCATCAGTGTTATCTACTAATTGCAAATATGTATAAATTGAATTATTGTTCCAATTGTTGATATCGGGATTTCTATCGATCATTATTTGGAAGGGAAGGATGTAATCGAAGGAGATCTGGGAATTTACAGGTACATTCTGGATAATAGCTGTTACCTGAAAGTTTAGATTAAAAACTGAAACAATCTTTCTAATTGCATCATCATCACCAAAAAATTTTGTTGCGGTTTCTTCTGTTAGGATTATAGAATTTTTGTCAGAAAACGGTTCAGTATTACCCTTGATGACAGGGAAGCTGAACATCTTTAAAAAATCTTCATCTGTAAACGCACCATTAACTTCTGAAAATTCTATATTATCGATTTTGATAACATGTCCGTAGGTACTATTATATCTGGAGGCAAAAACAATTTCGGGGAAATCTTTTTTCATAGATTCTGCCAAAGGAATGGGCGTAACGGCAACTTGCATACTTTGTGAAGAATAGCTTTGATTTTCTAGTACCCTGTATATGTTTTCACCATTTTCATGAAATTTATCAAAACTGATCTCATCAAATATCCAGAGTGAAAGCAGAATTCCACAGGCTAATCCGATTGCTAATCCAACAATGTTTATGGTTGAAAATACTTTTTGGTGCATTAGATTTCTTAAAGCAATTTTTATATAATTTTTAAACATAATCCCTCTACTATAAATAGATATTTATTTTGCATTGTTGGTTGCCTTGCAAAATTGATTCTTCTAATTTAACTTTGACTGAACGTTGTAGTATGAATTCCCAAATATCTTTGTAAAATCCAGCTCCGCAATTGCAGTAATTCTTATTTACTGGTTGATCTCCTGACTTTAAAGCTTCACGTATTCGTGGACAATGACAGTAATGATAACGTTTTTCTGTAGGATCTTCAGTTTGGAAATATTTGTGGAATTCTTTAGGGATCTTTACAGCTGTAATTACATTTCCATTCAATTTACCAGCCATACCCATATCATTATCGACAATATACTTCAATTGCTCATCATTCAGGTTCTTGTAAGTAGTTATAGACTTTTCAAAATAGAGTTGTAAAAGTTTATGAACGTGTTTCAAATCTTTTGTTGCCGTATACTCTTTTCTTAATATTTTCAGGTAGTTTTTGGGTGCCAAACAAGCACAACCACACATCACTTCAATCACTTCATCTTCAGTTAACTCGCTGTTCAATTTATCCATTAATTGAGCTGACCAGTCAATACTCTCCTGGTGTGAATTTGTCACTTCTTCAAAAAGATCCTCTCTTCCAATTTTTTGAAGACCAACTTTCAATTTATTTAACCATTGTTTTTCAAAATCATTCATATATTTCTCTTTTCATAATTATTTTGCTGGAATTGTGTAAAATTGCTTATCATTAGGATCATGAAACATAAATTCAACTATTTCCAATTTGATAAGCGTAAAATCAATATCATTGGGAGATTCCCAATAAGCTTTAAAGAAAGGTATCTGCTCCGAAAGCTTCTTCTTGATCTTTTGGTCTGTTACTATCAAAGCCTTTCCATTTCCACGAATCGAACCCAGATCTTTTCTACTCTCTGTTAGAATGCATATCTCAATCGAGTCGTTTTGTCTGATCTCTTTAACTTTCAATCTGTTGGATTTGGAGCAGCACCAGATTGTATTATCAGAGTAAATCATTGCCATACAGCGCACATGCGGTTTATTGTCTGTACAAGTTGCCAGATACATCAAATCACTTTTTTCTAGATATTCAATTAGTTTATTTCTATTCATATTTTAAGCTTTCTATTGGATTTGCTGAAGCTGTTTTAAAAGTTTGTACACTCACAGTGATGAGTGCTATTATTAAAGCTAACCCACCTGAGAATATAAAGATCCAGATGCTGATGTTGGTGCGATAGGCAAAATTCTGCAGCCATTTATTCATGGCAAAATAGGCAATTGGACAAGCTATAAAGCATGATATGATAACTAATTTCGTGAAATCTTTGGATAATAATTTGATGATCTGCAATACTGAAGCTCCCATCACTTTGCGGACACCGATCTCTTTTGTTCTTTGTTCAGCAGTGTAAGCAGCTAATCCAAAAAGCCCGAGACAGGCAATGAAGATTGTAATCAAAGTGAAATAACTAAAGAGTATAATAAGTTTCTCTTCTGCCATATACAAATGGTTTAACTGATCATCTACAAATACGAATCGGATTGGATCATTCGGACTGAAATTATCCCAAACTTGATTGATGTATTCAATTGTATTAAGATAATTTTCTGCTCTAATACGGACAAAAACACGCAGGTTTTCTCGATAACGATATTGCATGTCATCGGTAACAAGCCAGATAAGAACAGGATGGATTTCCTGTCGCATAGAATTGGCATGAAAATCTTTAACAACACCAATAATATTGGCAAAGTTATTATTTCCCAAACTGTCTACGAATGCTATAACTCTTTTTCCAACTGGCTCATCCCAACCGAATTTATGTACAGCGGCTTGATTAACCAGCACCGATTGAGTCCACACATTTTCAATTTCACGGCTAAAATTTCTTCCCTCAACAACTTCCATTTCCATGGTTTCCAGGTAATCAAAATCAATTTGCATGAACTGGCAGCTCATCTGCTGAATATCTCCTTCATTTGTTTCAGCACGAACCGGAGAGCGGTTGAATGTTGTGCCAGGCATATTGAAGGAAGCTGCAACCGAGACAATATTCTGATGAGAAACAAGCTCCTGTTTAAACGATTGCATCTGCTCTTCCATTTGAGGATTCTGCACACTAATTGCCATCAGGTATTCTTTGTTGAAACCCAGATCTTTATTTTTTGAATACATCAATTGCTTAATAACGATCAGTGTTCCAATGATCATTGCTATGGAAATTGTGAATTGAATGGTGATAAGGATCTTGCGGAATAACACTCCCTGTGTTCCTTTAACCGATTCTGATTTTAGAGTGTTCACCGGCTGGAAATGGGAAAGAAAAAAAGCTGGATAAATACCGGAGATCAATCCTATAAACACACCCAATAAAAGAGTTCCGATCAGATATTCCGGGTTTGTGAACAAATTCATTTTTACATCTAAGGATGTGATTTCATTAAATATTGGTAGTAATAATTCGGAAAGAACCAGCGAAATAGCAGCAGCTCCAGTTGCCAATAGAATTGATTCTAAAAGAAACTGCCTAATTAAAGAGCCTCGATTTGAACCAAATACTTTACGTAAACCAACTTCACGACTGCGTCTGGTAGAACGGGCTGTTGCAAGATTAATATAATTTATGCAGGCAATTAATAGTAAGAAAACAGCAATGATACTGAATACATAAATATAAATTATATCTCCATTTGGATACATTTCCCAAACCATATCTGAATGAAGACGAATGGATTTAATCGGTTGAAGTGAGAGAGAGGAATGTCCATTGATTCTTTCATATGTTTCTTTCATGTATGTTTCATAGAATTCAGGAAATTTAGCTTCCAGATCATCAGGATCACTTCCTTCTTCCAGAAGAAAGTAATGATAAACCTGCCAACCATACCATACATTCTCTTCACCCTGGCGGTAAGCTCCGATCCATGGAACTAATGCTTCATAGGGAAAATGAGTGCGCCCTGGAAGGTCTTTATATATTGCTGTTACAACCAAATCAAAATTATTTTCTATCGAAATAGTTTTTTGATATGGATCTTCATCCCCAAAAATTCTTTTTGCCAGACTTTCGGAAATGATTATAGCATTTTGCTGGGCGAATGCTTCTTCTGCGTTTCCCTCAATAAATTCATTCGAGAAGATATCGAAAAAGGTTGAATCAACAGCAAATATTTGGTCTGTCACGACTGCTTTCTCATCATAGTACAGATTTGCTTTGTGGGTGTATAGACCATTAACTCCGCAAACACGGGTTGTTGCCAAGATCTCAGGGTATAATTCCTTCATTGTAGGTGAAATCGGGCGTGGGGCGTTACAGTATTTATCGATCTTGCCACCCATGTTATTTTCGTTATTCAAACGATATATTCTATCGACATTATCATAAAACTTATCGTAACTGAGTTCAGTTTGGATATAAAGAACGATTAGGAGGGAACAGGTTATTCCAACTGCTAAACCTAATACATTAAGGATGGAGTAAAATTTCTGACGGCTAATGCTTCTTACAGCAATAAGAAAATAATTTTTGAACATATAGGGACCTCTCAATATTATAAGTACGATATCAAGCCAAAAAAGGGAGGAACGGAAAATTAGCTTGTTACCGAACTTATGCTAAATTAATTTTCCTTTCTTATAAATAAATCGATCACCTTTATCCAATGGATAATAGAGTTTAGTTTTGTTGATGCCTTCTTCCAGTAGGTTTTCATTGAAATTGCGGTATTGGAAACCTTCATCACTTGAGTGCATGGGAAGGAAAACCTTAGGCTCAAGCTCCTTCAATGTTCTCACAACTCCCAATCTTACCGATTCTACATCAGGAAGTTCACAACCTCTAATTGGCATCAGTGCAATATCAATATTCGAAAAGTTCTCTTTTACATATTCAATTTCAGGCCAGTATGTTCCGGAAAAATCACTGGTTTCGTTGGCATGATCTCCAGGATGTAGAATAGTAACACCATCAGAGACGATCACAAAACCAACACCTGAATCATTTGATTCAAAGGCAGTAATCTGTAAATTATCAAAATCGAGAGTAGTGCGTGGTTGGATCAGCTCATATTCTTCCTGCTCGGAATCCTCCATTCCCAGGATGTAACGGATATTTGGAATTGTCTCTTTCCAATCCCAGATCACTGGATCATAATGATCTCCATGTTCATGGGAAACCAGCACAGTTACATTAAAGTTTTTGATCTCTTCCGGATCGATCCAGCCATTTGCCAGGCAGGGATTATCCAGTTTGATGCCTTGTTCCCAATAATCAACTATCAATAGGTTGTTTGCTGTTTTAAAGACCCAGCCAGCATGATTTGAGAACCATATATTAGCTTCATGGTTCTTTATTTTTCCATTTAACAGATTCTGATCATATTTTTTCGCTGCTTTACCACTTTTCCCGCCATTGGCATTTAGTATTTCAGCAGTAAGTTCATTTTTATAAATATTAGCATAATAAAGTGGAGTTTTATCGAAACTATCTTTTGGATTTATACTTGCGCCTTTGGCAATAAGCATATTTAAAACTTCAATATTCCCTTTAATAGCAGCCATGTGAAGTGGAGATCTCTCAAAGTTTGGGTCTTTCATTTCAAGATCAACATCATATTCTAAAAGTAAGCTGACAAAATCGTTCTTACCTGAATTAATACACGTATGCAAAGGAGATTGAGGAAATACAATGCATCCGTTTTCATCTTTACATTCACCAACATCCAGAGACGCACCATTATCTAAAAATACTTTTATAACATCTATACTGTCACGCCTGCAGGCATTTATAAGTGCAGTATTTCCATTATAATTTTTGGCATCGACATCAACTCCGCATTCGATCAATTTAGATACAATCTCATCTCTTTCTGACCAGGCAGCAGCATGTAGAACTGTGTTTCCTGTAGAATCAACCGCTGTAATATCAGCTCCTTTTTCCAGAAGATATTCAAGACTATCCATTCGAAGTTTGTGAGCACTATGCAAAGCAGTAACGCCACCGGTAACTTTTGAATTTATATCTACGCCATTAGCCAGCAGAAAATCAGCCATTTCAAATCTCCCACCAATCACTGCCCAGAAGAAGGGTGTTTCTCGATTCATTGTGATCTTATGAATATCAACATCTCTTTCTATGAATAGTTTCATAACTTCTACATTACCTTTATAGGCTGCATAATGGATCGGATATACATTCCATTGATTCGGGTGATCAAATTCACAGCCAAGTTCAAAAAGGTATTTTACTGCTTCCAAAGAATCAGAGTAAATCGCACTAGCCATTGGTGTAGCATCTATTATAGATCTTGAAAAAATATCTGCTTTATGTTTAACAAGGTACTTAAGTAGTTCAACATTACCAGATCCTGCTGCTGCATGAAACGGAGTGAAGTTATTATTATCGGGGAAATTCACATCAAAATTTTTCTCTTCCACAAGATAATTAACAATCTTCAGGTTACCGCCGGCAGCAGCATTGATCAGGAGGTCACTGCCATCCAGATCTTTGGTTGAGATATCTGCTCCCATATCGATCAAGGAGAAAAAGATTTCTTGTTTCCCCTGGGCAGCAGCCCAATTCAAAGGCGTGAAATCTCGACCGAATTTCTGTTCTAATAGTTCATTGTCTGTTTGTAGTAATTGCTTAACAAGTTCAAGATTATCATTGGTTATTGCATCTTCTACTTCGGATGAAAATAAGGGAGATATCATAATTAATACAAGTGAGATTAATGATACTATGTGTTTAAATTTCATTAAATCCTCCAAAGGTTTTAATCGACTATTCTGCCATCTAACAAATTAATAATTCTATTTCCATAAGCGGCTTTCTCTTCTGAATGTGTAACCTGAATAATAGTTGTTCCTTCTTCATTTAATTTTTTGAAAAGTTCCATTATCTCTTTACCCTGAGCGGAATTTAAATTACCTGTAGGTTCATCAGCCAATAGTAAACTTGGTTTACCTATTATCGCTCGAGCTATGCCCACCAATTGTTGCTGACCACCAGAAAGTTGATTTGGAAAGAGACTTTTTTTGCCTACGATATTAAACTTATCAAGAATATCACAAACCATTGATTTCCTCTCTGAACTTTTGATCTTTTGGTACAAAAGCGGCATTTCGATATTTTCATAAACAGTAAGTTCATCGATAAGATGATATTGCTGAAAAACGAAACCGATCTCATGTTTGTGAAGTTCTGTTCTCTTTTTTTCATTAAATTTGTGAACAGGATTTTCTTTATAAAAAAATTCTCCATCATCAAGAGTTTCTAGCATTCCCATGATATAAAGAAGTGTAGATTTCCCGGCACCGGAAGGTCCCATAATTGTTACGAATTCTCCTTCTTTAACATCAATGTCTACATCTCTTAATACATAAGTTTTTACAAAATTGTTCGAATAATACTTAAATGCGCCTCTTATACTTAACATATTTTCTCCTATTATGTTTACGAGTTTATTGAATCTCGTAAAGTCTATTTAATTTACTCATATTTAAGTGCCTTCACCGGATTTGAATTTGCTGCTTTAATCGCTTGTGCTGAAATCGTGGTTAGAGCTATGAGCAAAGTGAGAAAACCAGCCATAATGAAATACCAGACATTTAACCCGATCTTATACGGAAAAGAGTTCATCCATTTTTGCAAAAGGTAATAGGCGATGGGCCAGGCGATGAGATTGGAAATTATCACCCATTTGGTAAAATCTATCGTAAGTAGATGGATGATCTGGCTAACAGAAGAGCCGAGAACTTTTCTGATACCGATCTCTTTAGTACGTTGTTCCGTAAGGAAGGTGGATAACCCCAACAATCCCAGACATGAGATAAAAATGGCCAATATCGCAAAAGAAGTAAGGATACGAGCAGTCTGTCTGTCGCTTATGTACAATGAATCCAGATCATCTTGAAGGAAATGAAATTCATAGGGAAATCCAGAAGTAAAACTGCGGGTTGTTGCTTCAATAAAAGTGAGTGTTTCGTGAATATTTTCGCCTTTCACCCGCATGTAAGCAAAGCGGAAACTCAGCCAATCCATATTCTTTTTTTCATAGCGGAATATCACAATTGGTCCGATATTACGATGGGTGGATTTATAATGGAAATTCTTCACTATTCCGAGGATATTATAGGATTTATCCTCATGTTTCAGCTGCATTCCCACCGGGTTT
Source organism: Candidatus Tenebribacter burtonii (assembly GCA_030765625.1). Classification (GTDB taxonomy): domain Bacteria; phylum Cloacimonadota; class Cloacimonadia; order Cloacimonadales; family TCS61; genus Tenebribacter; species Tenebribacter burtonii. Next base: position 4,135 of record JAVCCF010000007.1, on the reverse strand, counting down.
TCCACTCCCATTTTAGCCACAAAGCTTTCATTAACCACAATATTATTTGCACCGGATGTATTATCAGTATAGAATTCACCTTGAGCCATTTCTAGCTTAAATGTATTTAAATATTCTGGATCAACTCCCTGATAAGTCACATAGGGATCGAGGTCATCAGGTTTCCCTTCCCAACTCCAGCCGGAACCATTTGACCAGATGGAAACGGGGTTTTTGGCCAAAAAAGCCACATTTTCGATATCAGGATTTTTGAGTAACTCGCTACGTAGCAGTTCTGGATTTTCCAGTAGTTTACCTTGCAGGGGTACATAAAGCAGATGTTCCCGATCATAACCAAGATCTTTGTCTTGTAAGAATTTAGTCTGTTTCACAATTACGAAAGTGGAGATAATCAGAATTATGGAAAGCGTAAACTGCAAAATCACCAAAACTTTCCGCAATAGGGAACGTCCTCCCAAACTAACTTTTGAGCTTTTGAGAACCGAAATGGGTTTGAAAGCTGATAAGACAAAAGCAGGATAGATTCCCGCCAAAAATCCGATTAAAATCCCAAATAGAGGAAGAGTCAGCAGCAATCGGATATGAACCGCATTTACAAAGACTAGCTCCCTTCCTGAAATATTATTGAAAAATGGCAGAAAAATTTCAACCAAAGCAACTGCCAGAAAAATGGAGATCATGGCAAAAAAAATAGATTCAAATAGAAATTGTCTGATTAATTGTAGCTTCCGAGCTCCCACTACTTTTCGCATCCCCACTTCACGCGCCCTTTTAGCAGAACGGGCAGTGGTAAGATTTACGAAATTAATGCAGGCAATGAGAAGAATTAAACCGGCAATTATACCTACTGTTTTCACTTTCTTAATATTTCCAAAAAAATAAAGATGTAAGCGACTTAGCTTATAGAGGAGAGGCTTGGTGGTTGATTCGGGATTATTATCTTTAATCAGATTACTGATTTTTCCTTGAAGTTCCTTTGCAGAAGTTCCCGGAAGAAGAGTGATGTAAGTGATAAATGAGCAATTATACCAGGTTTTGGTATAACCTTCTTGCCAGATCAGATTAACTAAATCAAGAGGAACAAAGAAATCAAATCGGAAAGTTGATCTTTGAGGTATATCCGCAAAAACACCAATTACCTCCATCTCACCTTTGTTATCCATGTTCAGAGACTTGCCAACCGGGTTTTCCTGGCCAAAATATTTTTTTGCCATGGTTTCGGAGAGAGCAATGGTGAAATTATTAGTTTTTGCCTTTTCATAACTTCCTAAAATAAATGGAAAGGTGAAGATCTCAAATATTTCCGGATCCGCCATTTGAATGGATTCTTTAAAAACTTTATCTCCGTAAGCCAGAGAAAGATCCACTGCCCCATTCATATGACGGGCTGAATTGGTAACTTCCGGATATTGTTCCTTAAGAGTGGGTGCCACCATGGGCGGCGTTCCAGTAGACCAGCTTTCACTACTACCATAAAGAGTTTTGGAAGGGACATTGTAGATTATGTCCAAATTATAGTTGAATTTGTCGTAACTCAGTTCATTCATAATCCAAAGCGTTATAAGGATACAGGCAGCCAAACCTACGGCTAGTCCCAGAATATTAATAGTTGCATGAGCTTTATTTCGCCTGATATTACGAAACGCCATTTTGAAATAATTTAGAAGCATCTTACTCTCCTCCCTTATGCCTCAGTATGTTCCTGAATGCGATCTTAAAATAATTTTTTAACATTTTTTCCCCTTTATCAAGTTCTTAATTCAAATTTCTAATTTCACGTTACGAATTGTGTTTCGCTATTCATATTTAAGTGCGTCAGCAGGATTGGTCTGTGCTGCCTTTATTGCTCTGAAGCTTACAGTAATAACTGCAATTAATAAAGCAGTTATGCCGGCTAAAATGTAGGTTAAAATTGACTGGTCTATGGCAAAAGCAAAATTCTGCAGCCATTTCTTTAAAGCATAAAAAGCTATTGGCCAGGCTATGATATTTGCCAATATAACCCAGATTGAAAATTCTTTGGAAAGAATGAAAACGATATTGGAAACGGATGCTCCCATTACTTTTCGCACACTGATTTCTTTGGTTCGTTGTTCTGCAGTGTAAGAAGCCAGGCCGAACAAACCAAGACAGGCAATAAAAATACAAAGTATTGAGAAATAGGTGAAAACACGTCCGATCTTTTGTTCAGCTACATATTGTTCATTTAAACTATCGTCCAAGAACGTATATTCAAATGGGAAGGTAGGGCAGAACTCATTCCATTTCTCCTCAATATATTCTAGTGTGGATTCTATGTTCTCCTGGCGAATCCGCAGGCAGATGTTACGCTGTGGGTCATCAGAAAGCATTACCAATTGTGGGTCGATTTGATTATGCAGAGATGCATAATGGAAGTCTTTTATCACACCGATTACTTTTGTACTTAAATTAGCGGTGCCATCCAGATTCGCACCAAAGCCAAGTTTCTTTCCTATTGGATCGTCACCCCAACCCAACACTCTAGCAGTTGCTTCATTTATCAAACATGATTCCTCGGCATCAGTTTGCAGGTTTCTGTTATAATTGCGGCCTTTGATTATCTTCATGTTCATCGTTTCCAGATAATCATGGTCTACAAAGATAAAATTTATTCCCTTTTCTTCCATACTTCCATCTTTTGTTTCAAAGAGTTGTACAATTATGCTTTGTCCCTGACCAGGAACGCTGGAAGTAGTACCAGCACTTATTATCTGAGGATATTTCTTCAGTTCATCTTTGAATGCCTGTAGATTTTTTACTCCGGAAGTATCACGAATAGTTAATACAACCAGGTTTTCAGCATCGAATCCAAGATCTTTATCTCTTAAATATTTAAGCTGCTGGACGACGGTAAATGTACCGATTATCATGATAATGGAAATTGAGAATTGGATCAGAACAAGAACTTTTCTCAAGGTTCCTTTCTTCTTGCCGAATCTGCCTTTAAGGACATCTACTGGAATAAATGAAGAAAGATAAAAGGCCGGATAACTACCCGAAATTAATCCTACAAATAATGTGATAATAAAAACGCCTATAACTAGATCAAAATTGTTGATAACATTAAATACCAGTTCTCTGTCAGCTAGTTCATTGAAGGTGGGTAAGATCAATTCAACTGTAACAAAAGCCAGTATCATTGCTGTCATGGCGATCAAGATCGATTCAAAGATAAACTGCCAGCGCAGATAATGTTTTTGAGCTCCTACAACTTTGCGAATTCCAACTTCAACAGCTCTGCCAGATGATTGGGAAGTTGCCAGATTCATATAGTTTATACATCCAATTAAAAGCAGGAAGAAAGCAACAATGCTGAATATATAAACGTAAGCGATATTACCGGTAGGCAGATCACCACCAACTCTGGAAAATAAATGCACATCAGCCAATGGTTGAACCATCAATTGGAATGTAGCATTTATCTGTTCTCCAACAGGCTTGATATATTTTTCGTTAAACTCAGGATAGGCATTCAAAACATTTTGGATATTTCCATTCTCTGTTAGCATAATATAAGAGTGAAATCCTATATTCCAAAAAGATCCACTTTCCAGACTGTCGTAACGATCCGCTCCGAAAATGGGCTTCAACGTTAACATTGAGCAAATAGCTTCAAACTTCAAATGAGAATTATGTTTCACATCTTCGATAATTCCGGTTACGGTGAAAATCATACCATTCCCGGCTTCCAGTGTTTTTCCAATAGGATCCTCATCTCCAAAAATCCTTTTGGTAAAACTTTCAGTTAAGATCATTTCGTTTGGATCATTCAACGCATCCTGGGCTGATCCGGAAATGAATTTATGGGTAAATATCTCAGTTAAAGTTGAATCGGCAAAGTATACATTCTCCTCGAAGATCTGTTTTCCCTCATATTGGAATAGATTATTATCCATATCCATAATGCGGCAAAATTCAGCTACATCCTGTGGGTATTCCAACTTTAAGGCAGGTCCCAAAGGAAATGCTGTTACAGCAAAGAGATCTTCCGATTCCTGGATGTTAAAATGCGATTCCAGCCGATAGATCCTTTTATAGTTTTCATGGTGCTTATCATAGGAAAGTTCATTTCTGATGAACAGTGCGATCAGGATCGTGCAGGTAAGTCCTATGG
>JAVCCF010000079.1 GCA_030765625.1 Candidatus Tenebribacter burtonii | reverse complement strand
CGATAAAGACCGTGAGGAACATTATAATGTGATCTCGGCTCTGCATAAATCATTGCGGGGAAGCGATCCTCAAGCTGGTTTATACTGGCTGGCTCGTATGCTGGAAGCAGGTGAAGATCCACTCTACGTATCTCGTCGTTTGGTGCGATTTGCTTCCGAAGATATTGGACTTGCCGATCCAAATGCTCTGGTTCAAGCAATTGCTGTGAAAGATACATGTCATTTTTTAGGAATGCCGGAGGCAAATGTTGCGTTGGCGCAACTGGTCGTCTATTTAGCGACCGCACCAAAAAGCAATGCACTCTACACAGGATACAAAAAAGCAGCTGAAGATGCTTTTAAAACAAGTCATCTTGGTGTTCCGCTCCACATTCGAAATGCACCCACAAAACTAATGAAAGATCTGGAATACGGAAAAGATTACACTTACGATCACATGCATGAAAATTCCTACAGTTATCAGAAATATTTCCCTGATAAAATGGTTGAAAAAACTTACTATAAACCATCAAAATTCGGTTATGAAAAAGAGGTTCAAAAAAGACTGGATTGGTGGATGAAGTTAAAGACACAAACAAAGAAGGAAAAGTTTGAAAAATGAATTTAATAACAAAGAATTTTAAGAAAGATGAGTTGATTGTAAAAAAGGGTGATTATTCTGAGCAAATTTTTATTATTAAAAAGGGGAAAGTAGAGCTGTATAGAAACGATGAAAATGCTTATGCATATTTGGAAGTAGGAGATATTTTCGGAACTGTTGATTTTATTTTGGAAAAAACAAGCCGATATACTGCAAAAGCATTAACTGAAGTAGAAATTGAGGTTGTTGATCCTAGAATTTTTAGCCGATGTTATAATTGTGATAAATCGGATTTTATAAAACCGATATTACAAAGTATGGCAGAAGAAATAAGGTCCTACGAACATAAATTTGAAGATACAGACAATTTTGCTATTCAATCGGAAGATACTTCAAGTAATAGTGAGAAAATGATTTTACGAGCAGAGACAAAAAAAGCAAAGAAATTATTAAATAATCTGGAATATGTAGAAATTAATAAATTTCCATTTAAGGTGGGTAGATTTACTAAGCGTAGTGCAGATATGCTTTTTCATAAGAATGATCTTAACCTACTCGACAATCCACCATATTCAATTTCTCGCTCGCATTTTTCTATAACTAAAAAGAATGGAAATTATTATTTTATTGATCGAGGAAGTAAAATAGGTACCATCGTGAACGGTAAAAGAATCAATGATAACCACAAATGTACTAAAATGATATTGGATCAATCTAAAAATAAAATATTATTTGGTTATGAAAGTGATAAATTAGAATTCAGTATTGAAATTTTGCAGATTCCTTAAAATTTATAGGAGGAGATTATAAAAAATATTGTTATGATCATTATAATTTTTTCATTCACACTGTTTTTATCAGCAGAAGAAATTTTGGTTTCTATTAAAAATCCTGATAACCAAATTCTAAAATGGGTAAAAGATCAAAATATTGAGATCACACATTCACAAAAAAATGAACTACTTGATATTATCATAAATGAAAAGCAATTAGTTTATCTCCAAAACAAGCAATATCAATTTGATATTCTCTCAACTGAAGAACAACGCCTACGAGATATTGCCGGTTATAGAAATTACGAAGATGTAACAACCGAACTACAATTAATTGCATCGACTTATCCTACAATAACCCAATTAACTTCTCTTGGAAATTCAACCTGTCACGATTATTATTTAGAAGGAGATAGCGATTACTCAGATTTTCAATTTGAAGTGTGGTGTCTTAAACTTTCCGATAATCCAAATGAAAATGAAGATGAACCTAATATTTTTTACGCGGCGGAAATTCATGCAAGAGAACCTATCAGCTTAGAAGTTGATATGCATATCCTGAACTACCTGGTTTCCAATTATGGAGTTATAGACAGTGTAACAGCCTGGATAGACAGCACTCAGATCTGGTTCATTCCACTGATGAATCCCGATGGACATAAACTGGTAACAGAAGGCTGGCATACTTATCATCGAAAAAATATGCTGGATAATAATGCCAATGGAGTTCCTGATTATAGCATAGCCGATGGTGTTGATCTGAACCGGAATTTCGGTTATGTCTGGGGAGATAATGGAACCTCGAATGATCCTAATTCAAGCTTATATCATGGTCCCTATGAATGGTCGGAAAAAGAAACTACGTTTGCCAGAAATCTACTTCGTTCTCATAAATTCTTTGCTGGAATAACCTATCATTCTTATGGGCAAGATGTTCTATATCCACTGGGTCATTTACCTGGAGCATGTTCCTATGACCATGAAATAATGGGTGATCTGGCAGTTAATATGGCTGCAACAATTCCCCGCATCAGTGGTGGATATTACACACCAATGCAGGCAGTTGATTTCGGATATACCTGTCAGGGTACAATGGGTGATTGGGGTTATGCTGAACAAAGAATTTTCTCATATACAATTGAATTGGCAACCACTTTCATCCCTCAGGAAAGTCAGGTTGAGCAAATTTGTGAAAATAACCTGCAAGCTGCCCTCATAATGCTGGATAGGGTAAATCATTCAACGATTACGGGTTTGATCACTGACGAAAATGAAGAACCGCTCATTGTTGAGGTTTATGTAACTGAGATAGATAGTGTTAGCGGAATGACAAGTGTGGAACCATTTCGCAGTGGTAACTCTTTTGGCAGGTATTACCGTCTACTTCTACCAGGAGAATATGCCTTTACTTTTCATAAAGAAAATTATGCAGATATTATAAAAAGTAATGTCACAATCAGTGAAGATTCTAATACAGAACTTGATATTTGCCTAAAGCCTGAATTTATTAATTCTCAAGATATTAATATCTTTGTAGAAAGTGATTTTATCAATTTACAGTGTGAAAATGAAGCAGATTATAATTATGAAATTTATTCATCAAGTAATCCTTATACTAATTTTGAATTAAATATTACCGGTGAGTTTGTGAATGATAGCCAATGGAAAGAGGTTATTTCAGATAACCAAAAGTTCTTTATGATCAAAAGAATTTCTGCTGAATAGATGAAGGGTTATCAGTAAATCAATTGGAAATTTATGATTAAATATGAAGATAAATTTTGGATTGAGACAACTCGTTTACCTTCTTGGGATTATGGAGCAAATGCACCATATTTTGTTACAATTTGTACAAAGAATAGAGAAAGATTCTTTGGTGAGATTATTCATAATAATATAGAATTATCTCCACTTGGTAAAATTGCTTTCAATTACTGGTTGAATATTCCAAAACATTTTCCTTTCGTAGAATTAGATGAATTCATAATAATGCCAAATTATATTCATGGAATTATTGTTATCAACAAATCAGAGACGCATAATATTGCGTCTCTACATAAAAATAAATTTGGACTACAATCACAAAATTTGGCATCAATTGTTCGTGGCTATAAATCCGGTGTTACAACGTATGCGAAAACAAATAATCTCCATTTTGCCTGGTAACCTAGATATTATGATCATATCATTAGAAATTATAAATCTTGGGGAAAATCTGCCAATATATTCAACAGAATCCTAATAATTGGTTAGATGATGAAAAATACAAAATTTAAAATAACAGCCACATAAACAAACTAAAAAGGCAAGCTTCTATTCTATCTGTCTATCCATTTATCAAGTGTTACAGGTTTATATTTTTCAAACTTATCTAAGATATTTTTGGGATAAATATCAACAATTATTGCATTACGGTGTTCTTTTTTTACAAACCGCATCTCTACTGCTTTATCAAAAAACTTGAGCAATCCATCATAATATCCATTTACATTAAGAATCCCGCAAGGTTTGGTACTGTATCCAATCTGTGACCATGTAAGCATTTCCAACAATTCTTCAAAGGTTCCAAATCCACCTGGTAAAGCAATAAATCCATCTGAGATCTCAAACATTTTTGCTTTTCGCTGATGCATTGTATCTGTAATAATTATCTTATTTAAATCTGGATGTTGAACTCTGCCCTCAAATACTTTTGGCATTACGCCGATAACATTAGATCCACTTTCAAGTGCACTCTTTGCAACAGCACCCATTAAACCTAGATTTGAACCACCATAAACTAATCCGAATCTTCTAGATGCAATCTCTTCACCTAATCTACTTGCTATTTGCAGGTAAGCTGGATCTGCTCCCGGATTTGAACCACAGAACACACAAATATTTTTCATTTTTTTTATTCAGAATTTATCAATTCACTTTATTGACGTAAGATTATTAATTCTATTCTGGATTTTTTGAACATGTCCTTTTTCTTGTAATCTTAATTCATCAAAAATATTAACTATTTCCTCAGAAATATCTGATAATGTAAGCAGCATAGAATAACTTTGTTCAGTATTTTTTTCTCTTTCCAAAGCGATCTTTAAAACTTCTCTCGAAGAACAATTCTCTACTATATTCGAGGTTGCAATGATGCTTTCCATCAATGATATATTAACATCTCTTTTTTTCTCCAATTCTTTAGCACTAACTATTTCCTCATCTATCAATACCAGTAAACGATTTTGATGGTCAATTTCTTCATTGGCAAGCAGAATTAATAATTTTTTTACATTTTGATCATCAACAATATTTTCTGCTTTTTTGTAAAAAGAATAGCTCTCTTTCTCAATTTTTATTGCATATTCAATAATTTCTTTCAGAGTAAGTTCTTTCATTTTTCACCTTCTATAATATCTAATATTTGATTAATCTCTTATTCTTTATCAAATTATAAATTAATCCCGTAAGGGTTTTTGATATGTTCGCGCAATAATTTAACTTCCGATTCCGATTGATCCAGAACTTCTTTCAGCACATCACCAATAGAAAGCAGACCTATTACATTCTCTTTATCGATAATGGGTAAATGTCTGATCCTTTTATTGATCATCACTCTCATAGCATAGGAAAGTGTATCATCGGCAGTTCCAATAATTAAATTTTCATGGGAAGTCATCACTTCTGCAACTTTGATTTCGTAATTATCTCTATTATCATCAGAACATTTAGATAAAATATCTCGTTCTGTTATGATACCTTCCAGTTTTCTATTTTCGTTCATCACAAGAAGTGAACCAAAATTATGTTTGTTCAATAATTTGATTGCTTCGGATACTGTTTTATTGGAATCAATCGTAACGATTTTACCACTTTTCTTTTCTAATAATTTACTTAATTTCATTTTGTTACCTCACTATAACTGATTGTTTATTATACATCATTTTTTCAGGAATGTATCAATTGCTTTTGCAGCAATATGACCATTTGCAATTCCATGAATTACATCCGGACCTTCGATAATATCGCCACCAATAAATAACCATTTCAGATCAGATTGGAAGTTTTCATTCACTTGAATCCTTCCACGCGAGCCAAACTTCAAACCGGATTTTATCTCTTCAGAAAGATATGATAGATCCATGCCTTGTCCAATTGATTCGACTATCATATCAGCTTCGAAGAATTTTTTCTGATTTTCATCAAATTTAGGATTGAACCTGCCTTCTTCATCAAATACAGATGTACATTTTACTACATGAAGACCTTTGATCTTTCCATTTTCAATTTCAATCTTTTTTGGTCCCCAACCCGGATCTATGATTGCTTTTTCTTCACGGGCTTCAACAACTTCTTCCCGATCTGCCGGCATAATATCTTCAGATTCCAGAGATGTAGTCAGAACTTGTACTTTCCCAAATTTTTGGTTTTGTAATCTTGTTAAAGTTCTTGTGATATCCATTGCTACATTACCGCCACCAATAACTACGATATTTTCTGCGACATCAATTTCATTTCCGAGAGAAACTTCCCGCAGGAGATCTGTGGCAAAATAAACTCTCTCGTTATCTGAACCAGAGATTCTGGTACTTCTGCCAAGATGCAGTCCTGTACCAGTAAAAACTGCATCGTAATCAGAATGCAATTGTTCCAAAGAGATATCTTCGCCAACCTTTGTATTAAATTGAATCTCTACTCCAAGTGATTTGATGTAATCATAATCCATATCGATTTGATCGTAAGGAAGACGGTATTCAGGAATTCCATATCTTGCCATTCCACCAGAATCCGGTAGTGCTTCATATATTTTTACTTTATAACCCATAATTGCAAGATAATAAGCTGCGGAAATACCAGCTGGTCCCGCTCCGATTATTGCTACTTTCTTATTTAGGATAGGATCTTCCAGATGCTCTGTTCCCAGAACTTCTTTATATTTTTCAGGTGGAATCTGATCTGCAATATATCTTTTCAACCATCTAATAGCAATTGATTCTCCATTATTATGCAAAGCACAAACTGTTTCACATTTGTGAGTACAGATACGACCGCAAATTTCTGGAAGCGGATTTGTTTCATATAGAATTCTAAACGCATTTTCAATATCATCATCTCTTATAGCAGCAATGTAACCAGGAATATCCATATGAGCCGGACAGGTTGCAATACAAATTCCACATTCCAAACATCTCTCCGCTTCTTTCATTGCTTGCTCTTTATTATAACCTTTTACAATTTCAATAAATGATTTATCTCTCTCCTGGGGGCTAAGTTCAAACATATCAACTCTATCATAATCAATTAATTGTATATCTTGTGAACGCTTATAACCTTTTTCTTCGTCATGCCATTTTGTTTTAGCGGCTCCTGGTACAAATCTATATTCTTCCGGTTCATCAGCTATCCAAGTATATTCATTTGACATGGTAAGTGAGCCTGTTGGACAGACATCAACACAAAGAGCACACCAGCAGCAGCGACCGTAATCTATTCTCGGGCGTAATCCGCTGTTTCCTTCTTTTGTTTCTTGTCCTTCTACCGGAACCATATCAATTGCAGCATTTTGGCAAATTTCTTCACAACTTCCACAGCCAATACATTTTTCAAAATCGTTTCTATGAAATCCCCTGTAATTCTCAGCACCAGGTCTATCATTGATAGGATCTATAATTGTCCAAGGCTTTTGAGCAGCTTTTTTCCAAACACTAAATGGTGATAATATATCTTTTAATTTCATTATTTTACCTCTCGATTTCAGGTGGGCAAGTTTGAAGTGATACCATGAGAGCAGCGATATCGGAGATGCTGACATTAACTATTAATTTTTCTAAAACAGATATAGCGTGAGTATAACTTGCTCCTCTTAAAAATACTCGTCTGGGATATTCCGATCCATCTGAAACCATATAGAATCCATGTTCTCCACGAGTTGATTCTGCTTTAACATAAGTTTGTCCTGCTGGGATCTTCCAGTGCAAAACATTTGGCAGTTTCGCCTGTATTTCACCATTATCTGGTATTTTATCAAGAATTTGAGAAATAAGATCCAAACTCTGATGTATCTCTTGATATCTTAATTCTGCTCTTGCATATGCATCACCAATTGTAGAGGTTATCATTTTAATATTTAATTCCGCATATTTTACATAGGGATTATTAATCCGGACATCATATTCTCTTCCGCTGGCACGAGCATTTGGACCAACAATTCCATATTCATCCACCATTTCTGGTGAGATAATTCCCAATCCTATTAATCTTGATTTAACTATCGCATTATTAAAAAAACTTTTTTCAATATCAAAAAGCAGGTTTCTTGTTTTGATGATCAAATCTTTGGCTTTTTCTTTAAATCCTGCTGGAAGGTCTTTTCTCACTCCACCCGGAATCATATACATATGATAAACACGACCGCCGGTCATTTCTTCAAAAAGATCTAACCAGAAATCACGCATCCCAATTGTCCATTGTCCAATTGCTCCCATACCAAGAGAGCTGGCTTGACCTCCGATCCACATTAAAAAACTACCCAAACGGGACATTTCAAGGTTAAGAGTTCTAAGCCACTCAGCTTTCTCTGGAATAACTATTCCTGCTAAGTCTTCCATTGCTGCAGAAACACAATATTCATTTGTGTCTGGTTCAGGAACACACATACGGCAGACAATTGGGAAGCACTGGATATATTTCCGTCTTTCCATCAGTTTTTCAAAGCCCCTATGCAAGTATCCGACATGAGTTTTGGAATTAACTACTTCATCGCCATTAATAATGACTTCCAAAGACATATTACCAGTTACTCCGGGATGTTGAGGACCTTGCCAAATTTTAGTGAATTTATGTGACTCGAGATCAATTATCGGTTTTCCATTTTCCATTTCAGGATATTTTAATCTATCGGCTTTATAATCTTTATATTTACTTTTTGAAATATTAGTCATTATCCCTCCTGATCTTAGGAGATTCTGCATATTTTTTATACATTTTTTCTTTCATATATTTGGCAGGATCGTTGGTAGATCTACCGGGACGCTGGTAGTAAGTTTTTATTGAATATTCCAATGTATTAAAATCTCTTCTCATCGGAGGTATTTCTTCCCAACCTTCCAGAACAAATGATTCCTCAACTCGTGGAGAACCTGGAAAATTTATACCATACATTTCGTGTAATTCACGTTGATATTGCCAGGAATGAGCCCAAAATTTATGGATAGAAACCATCTCTGCTTTTTCTCTATCAATATAAACTTTGATTCCAAGATTAACTTTTATATCATAATTATATAACATATACGTTAATTGGAATTTATTATCTTCGAGATAATCTACTGCTTGCAAAAAAGCCAAATGAGTGAATCCTTCATTATCTCTTAAATAGGAAAGAATTAATTCAAGCTGTTCTTTTTTAACTGTAATGAAATACAGATCATCTCTCTGCTTTATAGATGCTTCAAACTTTATCATTTTTTTAATTTTATTTAATAGGTATTCCATTCAATCTCCTACCAGTTGTAATCCGGCATGTTCCAATCTTTAATAATTTGTTTTTGATTTTTCTTATACCAATCAAAATTCTCCGCATATTTATTCATTCCTTCACATTCACCAGTTTGAATTTTTTCTTTCAATTTGTTGAATCCTGCAATTAGAGCTTCCGGACGCGGCATACAGCCTGCAATATAAATATCTACAGGAATATAATAATCTAATCTGTTGATAGTATTATAGCTATCGTAATACATTCCACCATTTATTGTACAACTTCCCAAAGCTATTACAAATTTTGGTCCTTGCATTTGCTCATAACTCCGCACAATTCTTTTTATGGTTTTTATTGATGCATAACCACCAATTACAAAAACCGAAGATTGCCGTGGAGTTGGTCTGGGAGCAATTCCAAAGCGGGACATGTCAAAGCGTGATGTCATTAATGGTCTTAGCTCCATTGCACCGCAGCCGGTTCCATAACCGATTATCCAGAGAGAACGAGCTCTTGCCCAATTCAGAAAATTTTCAAGGTATTTATTTAGTGGAGCTACCGTAGTAGGGCGAACGTCCGAGAATAGAATACGCTCTTTTTCAGGCAATCCTTCGTTAGCTAATTTCATCTGCTTTTCAATTTCTTTTATATCTTTCTTATCCACAATTACTCCTTAAAAATATGCAATAAAAATTATAGATGCAACCCCAATTAACGTAGGCCACTTTAAGAAAAACCGCATTGATTGCTCAGGCCTGAATCTTGGGAAAGATGCTCCCACAAAAACTGAGAACATATATATTAAAAATGTTTTAATTATCATAATTGGGAGATTAGTAGCTCCTCCGAAAAACAGATTCATAAAAAGAATCAGTTTAGCCGCAGTAAATAAACCTCTATTGGTTTGTAGAGTTGCCAGAAAGCTACTATTCATTTCTATTGGAGGTCCAATTGGTATTTCTTGAGGAGCCAACACGATACTAAATGGTGGATGCATATTCATTCCCAAAAGTGATATCATCGCCGCAACAACTGCCAGCGGATTTGTAAACAATGTCCAGTTTAAAATACTTCCTTGTTGAGCAGCCACAATAGTTGTCAGATTAAATGTGTTATATTGAATTGCTATAGCAATTACTGCCAACGAAAAAGGTACTTCAAAAGCTGTCATTTGAGATAATCCACGAGCTATCCCAAGTGGTGAATATGGATGACCACCTTCTCCAGCACCAAGAGCCATTCCTAATTGTCCAAAGAAAATAAAATACATTACCAAGAGCAAATCACCTGCTATGGAAAAATTGGAAAAAACAACCGAGCCAAATATAACCGGAATAAAAAGATAGGTTCCAAGACCACCTGCTAAACGGAAAATTGGACCAAGATAGAACATATATCCGTGAGAAATTGAGACTCGTTTTCCATGAGTTTTAATTATATCAAGAAACGGCTGCCAGACAGATGGACCATATCTTCCATGAACTCTTGCATATATCTTTCTTACAATTCCACCCAATGTAAGACCATATATTGTCACTACTAATACTGAGATAACAGCGTAAAGAATCTTTATCCAAATATTCATATTTATACTCCCGAAATGAAATAAATTACTATAACATACATAATGATATGTAAAATATATGTTTGTCCATTTCCAGTATATAATTGTCTGATGGAATCTGCCAAGCTATGTGACCATTCGGAAACTTCGTGCCAGAAATCCCAAATTCTTGGTTTTCCCCATCCACCAAGAGCTTTTCTATAATGTGCATACATATTATGAGCAACATGAGTTGTTTGAGGAGATTCCGGTCTTTCTGCTGCGTAGACAATATTGAATTGTTTAACTTTTTGCATTCTACCGTTAAACAACATTAAGAATATCAATGGAACCACAAAAACTCCCATTGTTACATACATTACCAAGTTTCCATTCCAGTATCCCAAACTGCTTGATATAGTATATCCATCAATAATAATTGAGGAATTAAAATAACGCATTGCAATTGAATTTAGAGGTTGGATGATCAGGTTTGGAAACATTGAAATAGCCATAATCCCAATAATAAAGATATATTGAGGAATAATAAACCAAATCGGAGCTTCCTTAACATTCTGATGTTCATACTTTAATTGACCTAAGAATATTGTATGAATTATTCTATATAAATAGAGAAAACTTACACCACTGGCGAAGAATAAAACTCCGGCTTGTAAATACCAGCCTTTTTCGATGAAAGAGGAATAAATGAGCCATTTTGCTCCAAATCCAGATAATGGTGGCACACCGGAAACAGCTATTATCATAATTAATACGCTGATAAATGATAATGGCATTTTCTTAATAAGACCACCCATTTCATACATTGTTCTCGTATGAGTTCGATAATAAACTCCTGCAATGGCAATAAATAAAGCAGATTTGAACATCATGTGATTGAAAGAGAGATACATTGCAGAAAGCCAACCAAGATGACTTAAGATTGCAATGGAAGCTACAATGTATCCAACCTGACTCATACTGGAATAAGCCAATAATCTTTTTGCATCTTCTTGGAATGAAGCGAGGAATGCTCCGACAATAGCTGTTAGCACACCAATCCAGCCAATCCAGTAGAATATATCGAATGAAGGAGTATGTTTGATATATGAGATACCAACCATTAATAATCCAAAGACACCGGCTTTTAATAGAATTGCTGAAATAAATGGAGACACATCAGATTCTGCTTCGGCATGAGCTTCCGGTAACCAGATGTGAACACCAAGTGAACCAGATTTTATCATAAATCCGATTGATAAAAGAATCGTTGCTGCAATCGGCAAACTTACATTTGAAATTGATAGTATTAATACGGAATTCGATACTAAATCAGGAGCCAAGCTGAATCCAACCATCATTAAATATGCTCCGGCAGTGGAGAAGATTAGATAGAGCATTGATGCTTTCTGAGCTTTCTTACCTCGCAAGATTAATAGAAATGAGGAAATTGTCATAAATTCCCAACTTAGGAAAAATTCTAAATATGTAATTGCGACAAGTAAATTTCCAAAAGAGAAGATCATCATCAAAAGGAGACCATAAAATCCTTCACTTTTACCTTTTCTATTTAGTGTTCCAATTATATTTATTGCACTTCCAATTATGAAGATAATTCCAAAGAAAAGTTGAATATTGCTTTCAAGCGGATAGATTAAATATCCATAAGTCAACACTGCTGCTAGCGATAAGATGCCCTTAATTTTGGAAGGAAGAAAATCTATCACATTAATAATTAGAACAGCAAGTACGGGCAAAGCATGAAGCCAATTGAAATCATAGAAAAACTTCATGATCAATACTGAGATTAAAATTGTAATTCCTGCAAAAATTGTTGTGGGAAACATTTTGCTTAATTCTAAAGAGATATTTTTATGTTCAGTTTTCTCATCACCTTTTATCGAGAGAGTAAACCATCTGAAAAGGAAAATAACTTCAAACAGAGAGCCTAACAAGATAGTACCAACAACAAAAAACATCTTTCCGTGTACTAACATCTTAACAAATTCCCATTTAGCCCAGAATCCGGCAAAAGGTGGAAATCCAGCTAAGGCAAACAATAAAATTCCGAACAAAACTAACAGTGGTTTATTGTTTTTCAATACATTCCAGTCTTTCAGATTTTCCTTTTTCACAATTCCAGTTATCCAGAAAAGTCCGGCTTTGGCAATGAGATGGTTAAAGAAAAATCCGCCTACTATCAAATACATTAATGATCTTGGTAAATGCATCGTAAAAATTAGACTTGCCACTAATAATCCTATCTGACCAATGGAAGAATATCCCAATAAACGTTTTGCATTCTTCTGCTTTAATCCCATTAAATTAGAGAAAAAGAAAGTTATTACTCCAGCAATTCCAAATACATTGAGAAAATTCTGTGGGAGTATTGGCATTATTTTATAAAAAACAAAAAATATTGCTGCTGAATTTACTACAGCAATAACTGAAACTATTCCGGAATCTACGGCTTCATACACATCGAGTGCCCAACCATTTGCGGGGAAAGGTTTTAGCTCAATAAACACGGCAATTGCTAAAAGAAATATTGAGATAAAACCTAAATTACTAAAGTTGCCCAAATGGATAAAATCTAAATTAAGGTTTCCTGTAAAATAATATATAAATGTTACGCCAAGTAAAAAGAATGTAGAAGCAATTCCACCGGCTATCATATATTTGAATCCTGCAGAGAGAGATTTTTTTGTTTCGGTTAATGTTATTAGAGCATATGTGGAAATTGATAAGATTTCTGAGAATACGAACATATTGAAAAGGTCACGAGTCATCACTAAACCGTTTACCCCCACTATCATTATTAAATAAAGGATCAAGCCGGAAATGTGCGTCTCTTTGAATTTCTTAAATAGATAAACTGCTGATAACAAAGCTGTGAGATTAGCAAACAGTAGCACAAATGCTTCCTGCATTCCTAGTTGTAAATTTATTGATAACGGAGCACTAAATCCAGCAGTATTAATTATTACGGTTGGAGTATTTAGAAAAGTTAATCGATAAAACCATTCACCTATAATGAATACATTTAAAGATAAAATTCCATAAAATACAGTTAGTGATAATTTCCTTCCGCTTTTATCAATCAGTGTTAAAAGGAATCCGGCTGCAAGAGATAGGGTAAGTATATAAATTGGATTTACCATTTTAACTCCTGATAATCATCTATTGATAGCGATTTATTTTTTTGATATAATTTTATAACAAAGCTTAACATCAAGGCTGTTACTGCCAGTCCAATAACAATTGCCGTAAGAACCAAAGCAGATGGGATAGGATCGACAACCTGTTTTGCAGCATTTGCAAGATCAACAGTACTATCTAGGATCGGTGCAGTTTTTCCACTGAGATAACCAATTGAAACAATGATGATATGAGTTCCTGTGTCTACTATAGAAAACCCTATGACTATTTTTATTAAATTTTTTTGGGTTAACATTCCGTAAAGTCCAATAATAAGGAGTAAAAATCCCAGTATTAAAGAAAATATCATTATTCTCCTCCCATTTTATCTATAATTGTTGTAAGTTCAGAACCAACTTTAAGCCCAATAAGCGAATAAATAACAGGAATAGCACCTGCACTTAATAATTTTCCGTAATTACCTAAAGGCAAAATAGTAGGATCGAGAAAGCTGTTCATTCCAAGAATCAGAAAACCAAATAATCCAATCATCACATAAAAAACACCTGAAAAAGATTCTACGAAATGTAGAATTGAATAATTGAATTTTAAATTTACATCTGCCAGAATCAATAAAAGGAATGCAGTTGTTATAAGTACTCCTCCCTGAAAGCCTCCGCCAGGAGTTAAATGACCGTGAGTAAAGATGAAAATTCCGGTTAGAATTATCAAAACGAATAAAAACTGTGATGCAGTCTGCAATAATTCTGATGATCTACGAGTTTTTAAACTTGCCTTTTTCTTTCTTAATAAAAATCCAACTCCTGCTGTTGTCAGAAACAAAACTGTTACTTCACCCAGTGTATCTAACCCACGATATGTTACTATAACTGATGTCACAACATTTTGCGTATTCAAATCATTTATCGAGCCCTCAACATATTGTGAAGATAATTTACTTAATTCTTTATGAAAATCAAAATCTCTTAAGAATGGAATAAACATCAACACTAAACCCACAAGTGCGAGTAAAATAAATATTCTCTTAATCATCCAGATCTCCTTTTTTTATCTTTTTCAGTGTGAATATAAAGATAATAGTTGTGAGTCCAGAACCAATTGCTGCTTCCGTCATTGCCACATCAGGTGCAGCAAGTAGAAGATAGATCACACTTGCCAGCAGGCTGATTACACCTGCACTAATAATGGCAGAAAGCAAATTCTTGAGATGAATAGCCAGAAAAGCAGCTATGATCATTATTATTCCGAAAACTATAATTATTATGGAGATCATTTTTCTTCTCCTTTGTTTTCAAGATCATCTTCTTTCAGGTCATCTTTTACTGAACGGCTTGTTAGTTTGATCCCTGCAAAATGAGCTGCTCTTGCTAATGTATTTGACGAGATTGGATTAGTAAATATTATGAATAAAATTATTATTGCTATCTTTCCCAAACATCCACATTCGTAATGACCTATTGAAATACCAATAAGAAATAGAATGGAACCGAGTGTTGTGGCCTTTGTACCTGTTTGCATTCTATTATATACATCCGGCATCCGCAAAATTCCAAGTCCTCCCAATAAAAGAAAAATGGAACCAATCAAAGTAATTACCGCACCGAATATTTCCATTATATCCCCCTTTCCAGATAACGAGCAATAGCTACAATGCCAACAAAACTGATCAACCCGTAAACAATTGCCACATCAAGATAAATAATACGGTTAGAATAGTAGGCAATAAAAACGATAAGTGAGATTGATATGATTGTCATTCCATCTAAAGCCACAGCTCTATCTGCAATTGTAGGTCCTATAATTAATCTGATAAAAGACAGCACTATGCCGGCAAGAGCTATAATAGCAGCTATATTATAAATAAGATCAGCCAAAGATCACCTCCAAATATTTTTCAAATTTACTCACTATCTGTTTAGTTGCTCCTTCAATATCATCTGAAGTAACATCAATCCAATGAATATAATAATCTTCTCCGTTTGTATCCACAGTTAAGGTTCCCGGAGTTAGCGTGATAGAGTTTGCCAGGATAACTCTTCCCAATTTTGATTTCAATTTTGTTTTCACTTTCACAATACCCGGATTTATTGGGATTGCAGGGTGAATAACTCTGAAGGCTACATCAAGATTCGATTTTAACAATTCCCAAGAAAATACAAAAATGTAGATGATAGAGTAGAAAATTGCTTTGGGGTTAATATGAAATTCAGAGAATATTGTCGCTTTTGAAAAAAATATAATCGTTAATAGTAGCGAAACAATGGCTCCAATAATTATTTCCTGATGATTTGTTCCTGCCAGGAGAATCCATACGATCAACAGTAAAAAAAATAATAAAGTTCCTTTTTTTAACATTAACGCTCCTTATGCTTTTATTGCATTTATTAATAATTCAAAATGGTATTTAATAACTTCTTCAGGATTGTAATCCAAGCTTGATCTATCATGTAAAATACTGCTGGGCATTATACCTGTAAAATTTCCCCAAAGTGCTAATGATAACTTATCTGCATCAATATCCTTATTAATAGTTTTATCAGCTTTTCCCATCCTAATAATATCAGAAATTATTCTATTTATCTTTTTATTCTCTTCATTTGTGCCTTTAATTACTTTTCCCGTTGCAGGGCAATTTCCGCGATGTTCTCGGTATGAGAGAAATGAGTTATAATGATTTGGATATTCTTTAGCAAAAGCAATGAATAATCTAGCTAATCTGGCAAATTTTTCGATTCCTGTAAGGATATTATCATCATGGAGTATTGTCATTTTATTTTTTAAAATTAACAAACTGCGTTGTAAGATTGCCATGCAAAGTTCATTTTTACTGTGAAAGTAAAGATAGAGCGCTCCTTTAGATAATTCAGCTTCTTCAGCTACATCGTTCATGGTAGCATGCTCGAATCCCTTACTGAAGAAAATCCTTTCAGCAGCATCAATAATACTTTCACTACGCAACTCTTTCTCACGCTCTTTTCTTTCAACAACACCCATCAAATAACCTCGAGTCACCAAGTGACCCACGGTCATTTTTTTGTCAATTTGTTTTTTGCCATTGTTAATAATTTATAGTGTAAAACAAAAAAAAATTAGTTTTATGCAAATAATATTAGTAAAAATTATTTTCAACTTGACATAAACTTCATCACAACAGTTTTATTGTCTTCGTTGAGGACAACAATAAGGGGTGGAGTTTGGAAGAAAAAATAATTATAGAGAAATTTAAGCACCTTGGCTTAACAGATGCAGCATCCAGGATATATCTATTTCTTTTACAGGAAGGCAATTCCACAGCTTCAGAAGTTTCAAGAACAACTGGGATTTCTCGACCAAAGACATATGAGTATCTTTCTCGATTGGTAGATAAAGGATTGTGCTCTGAAATATTGGGTAATGTGAAAAAGTATGATGCTACGAATCCAGTTACTGCATTTGATAAAATTCAAAAACAGATTAATGAAGATTACGAAAATTCCACATCTATAGTTTCAAAACTTTCAGAATTATTAGTGCCTATATATTTAGCTCCCAATAAAGAGTATGATCCATTAGATTATATTCAAGTTATCAGAGAAAAAGACAGTATTACCAAAAAATTTGAAACTCTGGAAAAAATGGCAGAAAAGGAAGTGCTTTCACTGGTAAAATTACCATTTGTAATGGATATGAAAAAAACATTAAATCCAGTAGAGTTTACTTCTTTGAAGCGGAATGTAATATTCAAATCAATTTATAACAGGGAAGATATGAATAATCCTTTTTTAATGAAGGCGGTAGAAGCTTTTGAGGTAGCAGGTGAACATGTGCGAATTACAAAATTGTTTCCAATACCATTTAAAATGTTTATATTCGATATGAAAACAATAATGTTAACACTGGAAGATAAGAGTGCATCAGGACCAAAACTTACTTCAATAACTGTAGAACACTTGGATTTAGCAAAAGGCCTGAAAAACATTTTTGAAATGTATTGGAGTAGTTCTGTCACATTAGATGAGTATAAAAGAAGTATAGTTTCGAAAAGTTAAGTTATGAGTTTCGTAATTAGTTTAACTATATATAAATAAAGGAGGTAAAAGTATTGAAAATTAAGTATTTAGTATTTTGTACAATTGTAATTGTTTCAGGTTTGTTATATTCAGTTCCGGAAACTCCAGAAAACCAGGACAATTTTTTTAATTATCCGTTCGGCACAATTTATCAGGAAGAATTTCACTTTGATTACGAAAATTTCAGTTTTCGGGATCCTATTGATTTTGATTCAACTGAAGTAAGTTTTGAAGGAAACTGGCCATTTGGCTACAGTTATTCTCTTTCTGCTTATGAGGTATCAAATCTAGTTTTTACTGGTTCAGGCGGGGGAGTTTTGATTACCGATGTAAGTGATCCAGCAAATCCACAAGTAATTTCTGAAGTGAAAGCCCGTGCGTTAATTGATGCAAGTTATTATGATGCTGTAACCCAAAGGCTTTATCTAGCGGCTTACTTTTCAGGAGTAGAAATCTGGGATCTATCTGATATAAATAATCCTACCTTTTTAAGTCGATGCCCTACTGAACCGTATCCGAGAGCCGGCATCTATGCTTCCGGAAATTATGTTTTTGCTGCAACAGTGGCACATGGCTTACGTGTTATCGATGTATCAAATCCTGCCGAACCATTTGAAGCTGCATTCTGTAATATTAGTAACAACATCTGGTTTATGGATGCTGCTGGGGATTACATTTATCTTACCGATAGTACAGCTGGCTTGAAGGTAGTAGATATTTCAAATCCTTTAAGTCCATCGGTAGTTGCTTCCTATCCTAACGCAAAAGGAGATATTTGTATATCTGGGAATTATGCCTATTTCGCACAAAACGGATTCGGGTTAAGAATTCTTGATATTACAGACCCGCTCAACGCTTTTGAAGTTGGGACTTGTAGCTTAACAAATTATCCGCATGAAATTGCAATAGTTGGGAATTATGCATTCCTAGCAGGAAACGAATGTGGTCTGGTTGCTATAAATGTGATAGATCCTGCAAATCCTTTTATTGAAAGTGCCAATGCAGATTATTTTCAACATATCATAGCTTGTGGTGGGAATATTTTTGTAACTAGCGAAATGGATGGATTTTTTGCTTTTGATGTAAGCGATCCAGCTTCAATGCAGAATATCGGTGGATTAGAGTTGGCTGGTTATACAGTAGATTTGGCTGTATCAGGAGATCATCTCTATATAGGCAGCAGTGGTTTCAGAGTATTAGATATCTCAGACCCATCCAATCCAATTGAAACTGGCAATACTGATATCCCAGCTGCTTGCGTAGCTGTTGGCAATGATTATGTAGTCTGTTGTCCTAAAAGTATGGGAGGTAATAATCCAGTACATATCATGAATGTAGATGATCCTGCTAATCCTTACAGTGAAGGATACTACACATGTTCTGCCATGTCCTACGATTTGGCAGTGCAAGAAAATCTGGCTGCTGTAGCCTGCTGGTGGGATGGCGTAAGATTACTTGATTTTTTAACTCCTACAAATCCATCCATGACTTCTCATATTCTGGGATGGACAAATGGAGCGACTCCCGGAGTGGATTTTTGTTATGCTCAGGCTGTAGATATTCAAGGTGATTTTTTATATATAATTGATTATGGACCATTTCCAGATGACGACACTTTCGGGCTTTATATCATTGATATATCAATTCCAACCACCCCTGTAGTGGTTAATCGATATACGGATTTTGTAAGCATGGGTTACGACATTGACGTGGAAGGAGATTATGCCTATATTGCAGATGCAAATGGTGGAATGGAAGTGATTGATATTTCTGATCAGAATGCTCCGGTTACATCTTCATACAGTTTTTTAGAAGATGTTGCGCAGGGTGTTCATGTTGATGGAAATTATTGCTATATTGCTAACTATATTCTGGGTGGAGTTCAGGTGTTTTCTATTGAGGATCCTTCAAATCCTGTAAATATCGGGCATTATAAAAGAACCGGTTGTTTTGCTATGAATGTTGACTCCAAGGATAATTATATTTATGTGGCAGATGGACTTACAGGAGTGCAGGTTTATAACAATCTTCTATTCGAACCACCGGCTTCAGGTACTATTGTAGGAACTGTCGCTGTATTTCCCTCTGCAAACCTGGAAGAAATAGAAGTTAATGTTGATAATATAATTACGAACCCAGACGAAAATGGAATTTTTACTTATGAGGTTCCGGTGGGAAATTACACGGTATCAGCCTCTTTATCCGATTATGAATCAATAACCATAGAAGATGTACAAGTTATAGAAAATCAAGCCACAATCATCAATTTCGATTTATATTATCTACAAGCACCGGAAAATTTGGAAGCAGTGAATACAAACAGTATTGTAGAGCTTTCGTGGGAACATGAACAGCCAACAGATAATTCAAGTACAAATCAAACCATTTCTAGTAGGGAATTCCAAAATTTCAATGTTTATCGTATTTTTAATGGTGGAGCAATTGAACTTCTGGGCACAACCACGGTGCTTTCATATGAAGATATTCTGGAAAATGCTGGTGAATATGATTACTATGTAACTGCAGCTTATGACCAAGGAAATGAAAGTGAAGCTTCTAACTTTGAAACGGTATTCTGGGACGGAACTGGGTCGGATAATCTATTATTTACAATTGAAAACACACTTTACCAAAATTCCCCCAACCCATTCAATCCGTCTACTACGATTTCATTTTCATTAAACACCGAATCTAGCGAAGATACAGAGCTGGTGATATATAACATCAAAGGTCAGAAAATTCGACAATTTTCAATCTCCAATTTTCAATCTTCAATAGTTTGGGATGGTACAGACCAAACTGATAAACAAGTTTCATCTGGAGTATATTTCTATAAATTGAAATCAGGAGATTTCCAGCAAGTAAGAAAAATGCTGTTAATGAAATGATGTGGAAAATCTATAATGCTAAACATAGAGTTTGAAATTTTGAAAGTAAAGTATAAATTATAAGGAAAGGAGTAATTATGAAAGTATTAAAAATGTTTTTGTTCTTAGTTATAGCAGGTTCTTTATTTGCCAGCTTAAATGAGCAGATTCTCACAATCGAAGGTGAAGGAATTGAAACAAAATTTGAACTGACAGATCAAATTAATTTGGAGATTGAAAAATCCTCTATCACCAGCCGCGACAGTAGAGTTTCAATGTTATGGCAGACATCAGATCCAGGTGCAATTGCTGGTGAAATCAGCGTATCCCCAACTTTAGAAAATTCTTTTGTACAATGGCATTTGAATAATGAGAGAGTTTCGTTATTTCACGATTCTGCAACTCCACTTTGGGAACATGTTGTTGGAGATCTTGATTTTGGTTACCCGATAGACATGTTAGAAGACGGTTCTATCCTTGCTATTGGAGATGGTTCAACTATAAAAATATTCGACCCTAATTCTTCAACTCCAACTTGGGAGTATACGGTTTCAAATTCAATGACCGGATTAAAACTTGCACCCGATGGATTAAGTGTTTATGTTGCATATTACTATTCTGAGAATGGAGTAGTTGAGAAATATGAAATTGGCAATACAACACCTATCTGGTCTTCCAGTTTTACCGGAGGATCTCAAACCCTTGATATGAGCGGTGATGGTTCTACCTTGATCTTCACACAATATGGTGGTGGAAACAGTTTTATGTCAGTACTCGATTCTACCGATGGAAGCTTGATTTTCCAAGCAGTAGAATATAATCAGAACAATCCTGCTATCAGCGACGATGCATCTATAATTGTAAACGGAGATTATTCCGGCTATGTTCATGTTTATGAATTTAATGAGACATTAGAAACTTATGAAGAAAAATGGAGTTTCAATGCTACAGGCAGTGGAACTTCTACATGGATTGGTGGAATGGGTATTTCCGGTGATGGTGGCACAATAGCAATTGGAACCTTAGATTTTATCACAGGTGGTTATAATGGGCAGGTCTTTGTTTTTAATACAGATGTTCCTGTTCCACTTTGGATCTATGGAAATTTTGGTGATTATGTAACTAAAGTTGACGTGAGTCATGACGGTTCAATCATTGTTGCTGCAGGTTATGGACCATTAGATCACAGTACTGCAGATTTCTTATTATTCCGCAAAGAGAGCAATATTCCAGTTTATGAAATTAACACACCTGGTTCAATGGACGCCTTAGATTTGGCTGATGATGGCTCTTTCTGTACAGTTGGCGGAAAAGCTGTACATGCTCGTGAATTTGGTAGTGGAGGTTTAGTTTACAGTATCGATTGCGATCTGGGTGGCGGCTTCATAACCGGAACAATTAATCTGGAAGGAGAAGAAGATAATTCAGGAGCTAAAATTGAAATTCCGGATCTGGTAGATTATTATGCATATTCAGATTATGATGGTAATTTTAATTTAAATAATATTCCAGCCGGAACATATACTGTTGAATATTCAAAGATAGGCTATATTCCTATTAATAGCAATGATGTTGTAGTGAATGAGGATGAGACAATAGATGTTGGGGAAATACTAATGGAATCGTTTGGTTTTCCACCTGAAAATTTAATGGCTAGTCAAGCATTGGGGATCACAGTTGAATTAAATTGGGAAGAGCCGCTTACAGGTATTATCCAAGGATATAATATTTATCGTAAACAATACGAGTCAAGTCCCTTTCCAGAGGATCCATTTGCTTCTGTGGGAGAAGATGAGACTTCTTATACTGATGATACTGCCTTACCTCTAATTAATTATTATTACGTAGTTACTGCAATACTTGCCGGAAGTTTCCAAAGTCCATATTCAAATGAAGTACTTGGCTGGATCAGCTCCGGATTTGTTGTTGATGAGATAAGTGTATACGAGGGAACAACACCCACTATTGATGGTGTAATTACACCAGGAGAATGGGATGATGCATATATGTTGGATACTTCGGATTTCTGGGGATCATATGACAATACCATCCAGCCAATCGGTAGTGTGATAGGATATTTTAAAATGAATGCTGCAATGACAGAAATGTATGTAGCTTACGTTAATTATAATGATACAGTTCTGGAAGACCATGATGAAGTTGCTCTTTACATAGATGATAATAATGATGGTGTTTTCTCTCCTGATACAGAAGCCAATGAAGGAAATTACTGGGCAGCTTATTATGCAGCAGGTAATCAAATGAAATTCCGACCTATTTATAATACTGGCGGAACTGGTGACATCTTTTATCTTCCAGATCCACAATTGGAAGTTTCTGTTGATGCAGGCTACCTGGTATATGAATTCATGATCCCCATCGGAACAGAAACTTGGGAGATAAATCCAAGTATAGAAAATCAATCGAGTCTGTCAATTTTTGTGCTGAATGATAATGCACCCGATCCTTCTGGTTTTGATGGTTGGTGGCCGCTTGATAATATAAATCTTTTTGCACCTGCAGGGTTTGGAACAATTACTTACGGTGCTGTTCCTGCAATTCCACCTGCACCAGAAAATGTAACTCTTGATGTAATTGAGGATATCGATGTAATGACATTCATCATGAATTGGGAAATGCCATCAATAAATGATCTTGATCATTTCAATATCTATTTTGCCTTGGATGAAGAAGAATTTGAACTTATTGATGAAACTATCGGTACCCAATATATTTATGAACATGAGTATATTCCAACAACAACTTATAGATTCTATCTTACTACAGTTAATCAGTATGGAATGGAATCTGATCCATCCGAAATCGTTGAAGGATATTCAGTAGATGCGAACGGAAATATCATCCCAATCACGACGGAGTTAAATGGTAATTATCCCAATCCATTTAACCCAACAACAACGATTTCATTTTCTGTAGCACAAACGTCCTCGCTTGTGAATGTTGAGATTTTCAACATAAAAGGGCAGAAAGTTAAGCAGCTTGTAAATGAAGTTCTTCCTGCTGGGAAACACATTGTAGTTTGGAATGGAAAAGACGATAATGGTAAACAGGCAGCATCTGGTATCTATTTTTATAAGATGAAAAGTAGAGATTATCAAAAAAGTAGGAAAATGTTGCTATTGAAATAATCACATAATATTTTTGTCTCCAAGCTTCAGCTTGGAGACAAATTCATAAATTAATTTAATTAGTTTATCAAGCTGGGATTTGGTAACCAGAATTATTAAAATAAAAAACTCGGCTTTGCAAAACTACGTCGTGACAAAAGAGAGATAGTTATGAAATTTTCAAGGTCATTGATCATTAGAGTTGTTTTATTTGCAATTATTTGTGTAATTATTGTTGGTCTTTTACCGACACGGGCACAAGTTTATCTTGAAGGAAAAGACTCTGAAAAAGCTATAGAGACATTCAATTTTTATGCTGCCATATCAGATAGTGTTTTTTATGGAGATTTTAGCAAAATGATGCCACAGAGCATCGAAGGTTTTGATTTTGCAAAACTAAAAGAATTGGGCACAGGAATAAACTTTGATTTTAATGAGACTATAGAACTCATTAATAAACCTTTCGGAAGTGCCTGGATTACACATGCATTGGGATTAACAATAATTAGTCTGGTTAAATAGCTTGCAGAGACAATAGTTAATGCTAAAATTTCTAATATACTCTATTCAACCATTCTGTCATGCTTTGGAATATTGCTTATGTTTGTGCTGTTTCTTCGATTATTCCCGAGAAGACTTATGAAAATCGAAAAAGAAAAATTGCTGACTGAACCAATCAAACCCGTATGGTTTGCAATGCTCCTTTCCGGTTTAAACATTATTATGTTAGCATTACAACTTGGTTTAATAACTTACATAATAGTAGTTTCAATTCCAATGAACTTAAAATTAATTTTGGCACCACCAATCGCTAACTTTGGACAAATTATTTTTGGAGCAACTTTCTATATTACAACACTTGTTTTCTTGTTTGGAATTGGATTTTCAATTTTCCTCTTAATTCATTTTTTCAGAACAAAACAAACAGCATTAAAAAAATTCTATTCCTTTATCTTGATAATACCAATTATTGCTCTGGGTTATAATTTATGGTCATCAACCAGATATGTTGAAAGTGTTAATGTAATTATTGATTTACAGAATATGAATTCTAATAGACAAATGGTATTACAGGATTGCAATAAAATAGCTTTTAGTGTCCGTCAATGGTATTTAACAAACTCACAGGATAATGATGTAACTTTGGAAAAAATCACGTTTTCCGATGTTGCTATTCCTTCAGAAAATGAAAATGGAAATTACAGTTTTTCCGTTGAAGGGAATTTACTAACTATAAATGGAGAAGGAAAATTTGTAAATAAAGATGGAGTTTCTGCTCTTGGAATAATTACTTATAATACAGAAACCGATTCGATTAAAACTGAAATTATCCGGTGAAATAAAGAATTATTAATGCCTTTAATGAATAAAACCGATTGGGAATGGTGTTACAAAATGGCAGAAAAGATTTGTAACCTTATGGATTTTGAAAAATTTGGTGTAAAAGGATTTTATATTTTTGGAAGCACGAAAAATGCTTCTGCCGGACCAGCCATGATATTGATATACTTATCCATTTTTGCGGTAACAAAAAGCAAGAGGAATGTCTTCTTGTTTGGCTGAATGGGTGGAGTCAGGCTCTTGCAGAGATAAACAAACAGAAAACAGGATATTCAACCGGTGGATTATTGGATGTTCATCTTATAACTGATGATGACATAAAAAACAGAACAAGATTTTCAGTAAAAATTGGTGCAATTTCTGATGCTGCCAGACCATTGAAAGTGATAGATTAAATGAACTGTTTTTTTGTTTACGACCTGCATGGAAAAACCTCGAGATATCAGGCATTAATAAATGAGATAAAAAAAGAGCTCCATGATGTTGTGTTGATAGGAGGTGACCTGTTACCAGGTTTCAACACTTTATATGGAGATTTCATTACGGAATATCTAATTCCCAAATTTGAAGAATTGAAAAATAATCTAGAAAATAAATATCCAAAAGTATTTATTATTATGGGAAATGATGATCCCCGAATTGAGGAAGAAAAATTAGTCGAAGCGGAGAAAATTGAAATTTGGTATTATCTGCATGAAAAAAAAATCACTCATAATGGCTTTGATTTTTATGGTTATGCCTATGTCCCACCAACTCCATTCAGGTTAAAAGACTGGGAAAAATTTGATGTTTCACGCTTTGTAAATATCGGTTGCACTTCACCTCTCGAAGGTTCACGAACGATAGAAGTAAATTCTGTAGATATTGAGCATTACACAATTGCCAAAGATTTGCAGAAATTGATGCAGAAAGATCTTTCTAAAGCTATCTGTCTCTTTCATGCTCCGCCATATAAAACTTATCTGGATCGAGCAGATCTGGATGGTCGCATAATTGATCATGTTCAAGTGGATGTGCATGTGGGAAGTATTGCTATTAAGAATTTTATTGAAAGTAAGTTACCCAGAATAACTCTTCATGGTCATATTTATGAATCTTCCCGTATTACTGGACACTGGAAAGAGAAGATCAAGGAAACATATTCCTTTTCTGCAGCTTGGGATGAAATAGAGCTAGCATTAGTAAAATTTGATCCGGAATTTCCGGAAAAAGCAGAGCGAATTTTGCTTAATTGATATAATATTTTATGGTGCTTACAAAATAGAACCTTATCGAGTAGGGAATAACAATTCTATTTGTGATTTCTTGTTCCCAGATTCTTCTTGGGAATACTTGAAATGTGCGTTACTAAGACTAACTTTGTAACGAGTCTGATAAATGAAATGATCAATTAGATTTTAACTTTATGAAATTACTTCTTTTTTTCAAATTGCGTCCACAAGTTCAACTTGCGAACGAGTTTGAAAATATAATATCTATTATTTTTATTTCAATTTACTTAATCTGTTCATTTCTCTTTTTCGTTCAGTTTCATTAAGAATTTTCTTCCGCATTCTAATATTTTTTGGAGTTACTTCCAATAGCTCATCATCATTAATATATTCCAATGCCTGCTCCAAACTGAATTTTCTGGGTGGAGCAAGTTTGATAGCATCATCGGAACCAGAAGCACGAACATTCGTGAGTTTCTTGCCTCTCACCACATTCAGCACAAGATCATTTTCTCGTGAATGCTCTCCAACTATCATTCCAGCATAAACTTCCACAACCGGACCAATAAATAGAATACCCCGAGCTTGAAAATTGAACAACGAATATGCTGTAGATATGCCTCTTTCCATAGCTATCAACACTCCGTGCGTTTTTCTTTCCAAGTCACCTTTGTAAAATTCATATTCATAAAAACTGTGATTAATGATACCGGTTCCACGAGTAGTGGTAAGAAATTCATTTCTGAAACCAATTAATCCACGAGCGGGAACCTTAAACTCTAAGCGTGTATAGCCATCGCTACCTGTAACCATATCCATCATTTCACCTTTACGCACACCAAGCATTTCGATGACAGTTCCCACAAATTCATCGGCAACATCTATAACTGCAAGTTCGATCGGTTCAGTACGTTTTCCATCCAACTGGCGAAAAATAACTTTTGGTCTGGAAACTTGGAATTCAAAACCGTCACGACGCATATTCTCAATAAGAATAGCAAGTTGAAGTTCACCACGTCCTTTAACGGTGAATTCATCTCTATTTTCTGTATGTTCAACCTCAATGCTGACATTTGTTTGAAGCTCTTTCTGTAATCTATCCCAGATATTTCTGGAAGTTACATACTTCCCTTCATTTCCGGCAAAAGGAGAATCATTAACCCTGAATGTCATCGAAAGTGTGGGTGCATCGATCTCAATAATTGGAAGCGGTTTGGGATTTTCTTTACAGGCTGCCGTCTCACCCACATCAACCCGTTCCATTCCGGCAAGGGAAACAATATCTCCAGCATAAGCTGTCTTTATCTCTTTCTTTGCTAAACCTACATATTGGAATATCTTGGAAATTCTATAGAGTAATCTTTCTCCATCACGTTTTAGTAAAATAACCTCTTCTCCCTGACTGACCTTACCATTCTTTATTTTTCCAGTTCCAATCTTCCCCAGATAATTATCATATTCAATAGCTGAGATAAGCATTTGGAATGGTTTGGATTCATCACCTTCTGAATCTTTCACTTTATGAATAATAGTTTCAAATAGAGGGGTCAAATCATTATTAGTATCTTCCAGTTCATACCTGGCGTAGCCATCTCTGCCGGAAGCATAGAGAATCGGGAAATCTAATTGAGCATCATTTGCGTTAAGATCTACAAACAGATCAAACACCATTTCTAACACATCAACAGGTCTGGCATTTGGTCGGTCTATTTTATTGATAATTACAATCGGATTTAAACCTAATTCCAAAGATTTCTTCAACACATATTTTGTTTGCGGCATTGGTCCTTCAAAAGCATCAACAAGTAGCAAAACAGAATCCACCATTTTCATAATACGTTGAACTTCACCACCGAAATCGGCATGACCTGGTGTATCAACGAGATTTATTTTATAATCCTTATAAGTGAGAGATGCATTTTTAGAAAATATAGTTATTCCACGTTCTCTTTCAAGATCATTACTATCCATTACGCGCTCAGCTACATTCTGGTTATCTCTGAAAACACCGGATTGTTTTAAAGCTCCATCAACCAGTGTTGTCTTACCGTGATCAACATGAGCGATGATGGCAATATTTTTAATTTTCCTCATTATTCCTCTATTTCATATTTTCTTAAAGGGTTCTGCAAAATAGGAAAATAGTTATCTTTCTGCCTGCCAAGCCGAAGTCATACGAAGGCTGGAGGAAATCTTCGGAGAATTTTCTTATGAAGAATCTCATTATAAGCGGAGATCCTTCCGAGAGCAACGTGCGAGACTCGTCAGGATGACAATAACAATCTATTATGCAGAACTCATTATGTTCTTAATGTGTCTTAAAAAATCTGGAAGTTATTGAGTCAATGCATTTAAATAACTTATTTATAAATAGTTCTTATCTTCACAATAAAAAATTGACATCAAATTATCTGAATTTAATTTGATTTTTGTCTCGGGGGAGGAGAATGATATCAGATAACAATTATAAAATTCTGAAGAAATGTGCCTGGATTTTATTTTTTATTTTATTGGCATTAAGTTTAGCAGATTTAATATTGGAAATTTCAGAAGACGCCATGATGAAAACACTTCCCTTTAAACAAGAGAATGGTTTAGTAATCGAAACAACTGATGATTCTTTATTGAATATTTTTGAAAATAAGATCATAACAAAAATAGATACTTTTGAGATAAAACCTTCTAGCTCAGAAACAGAAGACGGAACTGAATCTGGAACAGGTAATCTCGATTTATTTAGATCCGAATCTTCCATAAGTTTAGCAGATTTAATATTGGCAATTTCAGAAGACGCCACGATGAAAACACTTCCCTTTAAACAAGAGAACGGTTTAGTAGTCGAAACAACTGATGATTCTTTATTGAATACTTTTGAAAATAAGATCATAACAAAAATAGATACTTTTGAGATAAAACCTTCTAGCGCAGAAACAGAAGACGGAACTGAATCTGGAACAGGTAATCTCGATTTATTTAGATCCGAATCTTCCAGGGGAATTCAGATTAACGTTAATTCAGATTATCAAAAAGT
>JAVCCF010000031.1 GCA_030765625.1 Candidatus Tenebribacter burtonii | reverse complement strand
AGGGTCGATTTCCCATGATCAATATGTGCAATTATACAAAAATTTCTTATCAGTTCCTGTTTAGCTGTCACCTAACTTATCCATCCTTATTTCATCTTGAATATAGATCAAAAACCTGTGTTACTGTACAGATGTCAATCTATTCCTAATATATGCCGGAAAGTGATAAATTTAAGCTTGACGCCAGAATTGAATTTTTTATTTTTATTTCAAACAAAAATGGAAAAAGGGTTAATTAATGATAGAAATAATCCAGGAAAAATGTGTTGGATGTGAACTTTGCTTAAAAGCTTGTGCATACGGTGCAATTACGATCAATGATAAATTAGCAGAAATAAATGTAGATAAATGCACTCTCTGTGGTGCCTGCGTCAGCGCCTGTCCATTCGATGCTATTCTTATACGAAAATATGGGCAAAAAGCGGTCGACAGAAGCCTTTATAAAAATATTTGGATCTTTGCAGAACAGAGAAAGAATGAGATCGCTCCAGTTGTTTTTGAGCTTTTAGGAAAGGGACGTGAACTTGCAGAGCAACTTGAATGTAAGTTAGTAGCTGTTCTTTTGGGTCATAATATTGTGGAATGTTCCAAAGAGCTTATTGCACATGGAGCTGATGAAGTTATTGTGGTTGATGATCCAAGATTAAAGGATTTTCTGGATCTTCCCTATGCTAAAACACTTACGGAACTTGCAAATAAATATAAGCCGGAGATCATACTTTCGGGTGCTTCTGTGATGGGTCGTTCTTTTATCCCACGTGTTGCTGTGGAATTACACACCGGTTTAACAGCAGATTGCACAGGATTAGAAATTGATCCCGACACAACTAATTTGCTGCAAACTAGACCCGCTTTCGGAGGAAATATTTTAGCAACAATTGTAACACCTAATCATCTTCCGCAAATGGCTACAGTCCGCCATAAAGTAATGGCTCCTTTAGAAAAAGATGATTCCAGAGAAGGATCTATCATCAAAGAGATTATCGATTTTTCTGAACTAAAAGATGATACCAAATTTTTGGGATTTGTTAAAGATGAATCACAAATGGTTAACCTTGTTGAAGCAGATTTAGTAGTTACAGGCGGCAGAGGTCTAAAAAATAAAGATAATTTTGTTATAATCGAAAATCTTGCAAAAGTTCTAAATGGTGCGATTGGTGCTTCCAGAGCATCTGTTGATGCGGATTGGATTTCCTATCCACATCAAGTTGGACAAACTGGAAAAACCATTAAACCAAAAATATATATTGCCGTTGGAATTTCAGGAGCGATACAACATCTGGCTGGAATGCAATCCTCTGATTACATTATCGCAATTAACAAAGATCCTGATGCGCCTATCTTTAAAGTTGCAGATCTGGGATTAGTTGGAGATCTTTTCGAAATTGTTCCTCAAATTACAAAAAAATTGAGATAACATGATATTAAAAGTTGATTCTTGTGTTTGTAATCCTGATGAGATAATAAAAGATGCAAACATAAGAATCAACAGTTCGTTACTAAAAAATGGTGATGTAAAATTTGACTGTTCCAATACTATTGCTTACCCCCCATTTATTAATAGTCATGATCACTTAATAAGCAACTGGTATCCAAAAGCAGATTTCGGCAAAACATATTCAAACGTAAATGTCTGGGTTGAGAATATGAAACAAACCGATTCATTCCTAGAAAGAAACAAAATCTGGATTAATGATAGCACTTTTAATCTTACAGAAAAAGATGCAAATCAAATTGTGTTGTTAGGAATTTATAAAAATTTGTTTTCCGGCTGTGCAGTTGTGCAAGATCACATTCCAAAACAAAAGCATTCTTACTATAATAACAATCCCATAAATATTCTTGAGAATTATACTCAGTATCATTCGCTTTCTCTTGGCAACTGGTGGGGCGGCGATAATACAGAAGAATTTGAAAAAACTAAAGACAGTATTCCCTTTATTATACATCTTGGTGAAGGAATTGATAATCTTGCTGAACAGGAATTTCCAAAATTAAAAGAACTTAACTTACTTAAATCGAATACTCTTCTCATTCATGGAATTGCATTAACTAAAGAACAGATCAAAGAATGTGCAGAAGCTGGAACTTCTATCTGCTGGTGTCCCAATTCAAATTATTTCCTAATTGGCAAAACACTCGATATAGATTCTTGTTTAAAGTATGGTGTAAATGTTATTTTGGGAACTGATTCCACAATGTCAGGAAGTATTAATCTTTTAGAAGAGCTTAAATTTGCTCATCAAAAATTCCCTCATATTCCAATGCAACAGATTTTCAAAATGATCACTACAAATGCAGCAAAAGCTCTTAAGCTTCCAAAAGAATATGGTACAATTAATGAAAACACATATAATTTACTTCTAGTTAAAAAACATGATGAAGATCCATTTAGAAATTTACTTAAAATTAATATAGAAGATATTGAACTTCTTTTACATAAAGGAATACCAATATACGGTGATGTAAAATTTTTGCATGAATTCAAGATAAATGAAGATGGTTATTATTTCTTTGGAGAAGATAGATTCGTAATTGGACATCCAGAGAAGATCACAGATTCAATTAATAAGAAACTTGGGTATAAGAAAGATTTCCCATTCTTACCTTTTTAACGGATCAACACAGAAAATTATACCCACAAAAAACGCTAAACATCGCAAAGAACAGATTTAATTTTGTAGTTCTATTTTCGTGTTTTTTCGCGTATTTAGCGGGAGATAAAAATGTTAAAAATATCAGAAATATTTTACAGTATTCAGGGTGAATCAACCTATGCTGGATTACCTTGTATTTTTATACGTTTAGCCGGATGCAATTTGCGCTGTAATTACTGTGATACAAACTATAGTTACAAAAGTGATATTACTTTTTCTACTAATGAAATTATTAACAAAGTAAAAGAATACAATCCTGTAAAACTGATTGAAATTACTGGTGGTGAGCCACTTTTACAGTCAGAAGTATATAAACTTTTTGACTCATTACATAAAGATGGATATACAGTTCTTTTAGAAACAAATGGATCGATCTTACTAAAAGATATTCCTGAATATGTAATTAAAATAGTTGATGTGAAATGCCTGGGTAGTGGTGAAGAAAACAGCTTTTTAATTGAAAACCTTGAGTATATAAAAATAGAAAATGACCAGATCAAATTTGTATTAACAGATAATTTTGATTATAATTGGGCAAAAGATTTCATAATGAAATATAAATTAAGTAATTATGAAATCCTCTTCTCACCGGTCACAGACACGCTTAATCCACAAGACCTTGCAAAATGGTTAATTGAAGACAAGCTTGATGTAAGATTGCAATTACAGTTACATAAAATTATTTGGGATAAAGATAAAAGAGGGGTTTAGGAAAATTCTTTTAAATATAATCATATCGAATAGATTCCCACTTCCGTGGGAATGACAAAATAGTTATTATTAATCTTTGTTTATTTTTATTATCTTCAGTTTCCCGGCTTTTTCTAATTCAATCAGATACTTCTCCAGATTATCTTTCAAATGATCTTCAATTGAAATTGTAATAGTTACGTCTGCTGCATAATCCACGTTACTTACTTCAGCTTTTAAATGTTCAATTTTGTATTTTAATTTTTCAGCAAGGTCATATCCACAAGTTATTTTATATGAGCAAAGTTTTATCAGTTTCTTAAGTGGTGAAATCTCAATTGCTGCTTCAACTGTTTTACCATAAGCTTCTATAAGACCACGAATCCCAAGTTTTACTCCGCCAAAATACCGTGTTACAACTGCCACAATGTTGGTCATTTCATGTTTTTTTAAAGCATTCAACATTGGTTGTCCTGCAGTACCGGAAGGTTCGCCAGTATCGGATGAATGAAAGGTTTCTCCCTTATCACCCACAATATAAGCCCAGCAATTATGGTTAGCGGTTTTGTGTTCATCAGCAATTTTGGAAATATATTTTTTTGCTTCCTGCATTGTTTGTACATAATGCAGATGAGCAATAAAAGTTGATCGTTTAATTTTTAGTTCTTTTTTTCTATCTTTTTCTACTGAATATAAATATTCCATTTTGCTAACCTAAATTATTTAACCATTGCGAAGGTTAAAAAAAACCAAGGCTTAATAACCATTCGCAAGATTAATATTCAAGCAATTTACGTAATTGTTCAGCATCCATTTTTTTAATTACGTTCTGCCCTTGTTCGATAATATTTTCAAACATCATTTTTTTATTTTGCTGTAGACCAAGGATTTTTTCTTCAATTGTCCCCTTTGTAATTATCTTATAAACCATCACTTTTTTTGTTTGACCTATCCTGTGAGCTCTATCAATTGCTTGATTTTCACCCATAGGATTCCACCATGGATCCACAATTATCACAGTATCGGCAGAAGTCAGATTCAAACCATAACCACCGGTTTTCAAGCTTATGAGAAAGGTTCGAATATTGTTGTTATTATTAAAGTTATCAATTACCTTTTGCCTGTTCTTTACTGAGCCATCCATATATTCATAGGTTATTTTTTCTTCTTTTAACATCTCCCTCAGTATTTTAAGCATTTGTACAAACTGACTGAAAATTAACAGTTTTTTTCCACCCTGTACTGCATCAACTATAATCTCACGCAAGAGTTCAAGTTTACCAGAAAATTCTATATTCTTTTTTAGATCTTTATCTACGAGGTGTGGATGATTACAGATTTGACGCAATTTAGTGAGAGCCGCCAGAATATGAAGATAACTATTCCCAACATTTTCTGTATCCAAATATCTGTTCTTTACATTTTCAAGGATCTGGAGATACATTTTTTCCTGAACTGATGTAAGTTTACAATAAACCTGCTGCACTTGTTTGTCGGGAAGCTCAATAAGTACATCATTTTTCTTCCTTCTTAGTATAAATGGAGAGACGAGCATTTTAAGTTTATCATTACTTTCTTTTTGCATAACTGAATTATTTTTGAATTTATTAATGAAGTTTTTTGATTTTGGCAAATAACCTGGCATCAGAAAATCAAAGATTGACCATAACTCAGTAGGATTGTTTTCAATTGGAGTTCCGGAAAGTGCACAACGATGTTTAGCTTTTAACTTCTTTACAGCTTTTGTCCGCAGAGCTGAAGGATTTTTTATATGTTGCGCTTCATCCAAAATTATATAATCAAACTCAATTTCAGAGAGATTCTCAATATCATTCTGTATAATTGAATATGAAGCAAAAAGAAGGTTAACATTCAGGTTTTCTAATATTTGTTTTCTTTCCTTTTGATTCCCTTCATAAAGTATATAGGAAAGACTTTTATTAAATTTATTTATTTCTGCTGCCCAGTTAAAAAGTAGAGTTTTGGGACAGATGATCAACGATTTTGAATCAGTTGGAAGATCTGAAAGTACAGATATAGATTGAATTGTTTTCCCCAATCCCATTTCATCTGCCAGGATTCCAGAAAGTCCAAACCTCTCTAACATTTTCATCCAATGATATCCGGCTTTCTGATAACTTCTCATTACAGGTCTAAGTATGAACGTAATCGGAGTTCGCTCATCCAGTCTTCTCTTGAGGATTGCAGTGAACATCTCTTCAAGATAAGAATCTCCCTCAATCTTAATACCGCTATTAATTGTATTTAATTGATAGACATAAGGCAGATTATAAATAGAAAGTTTAAATGCTTCGCTTGGTGTTTTCTTACTTTTATTAATTAATTTCTCGATTTCCAAGAATGCATTTTTATTCTCGAAATAAAGTAATCTGCCATCCTCTAATTTCAGGAATTTTTCTTTTGTATCAAAAAACTCTTTCAATTCCTGATGAGTAAATTTTAGATCTTTGTAATTGTATTCAACATCGTATTCAAACCAGTTTATTCTTTTTGTTTGCTTCGTTTTTATCACCGGTTTAAGATCAACTTTGTAAACAAATTCTTTTTTTAATTCGCCTGAAAGCTGAATGTTCCAAGAAGGATCTGCGTTTTCAAAAATGATTTCCTTTAAAGTATCAATATTCTCCTGTCCTTCAAATATCAGTTGTGAATTTTCTTCTAGCTGATGAGTTTTAGATTCTGGCAATTTATTCACAAAATTAAGAATCTCATATTTGATCTGAGGAGGAATATAAAACCAAGT
Source organism: Candidatus Tenebribacter burtonii (assembly GCA_030765625.1). Lineage (GTDB taxonomy): Bacteria > Cloacimonadota > Cloacimonadia > Cloacimonadales > TCS61 > Tenebribacter > Tenebribacter burtonii. Next base: position 22,446 of record JAVCCF010000031.1, on the reverse strand, counting down.
AACTTCTCCTTCCTGATCATAACGTACAAGCTCTACGGGAAAACGAATCGCAGACATAGGAATTTCATTCCCATTGGAATAATCTAAAATCCCATTTAATATGATACTCTCATTCTCTTTAAATAGTTTATAGGTAATAACTGGAGTGTTATGATAGACTTTGGGAATTTCAATATCTTCATCAAAATCCAGATAACATTTCATAAGACCCAACTGCCTTGCTACAACAGAATAAAGATAAACCAGATCTGTTCTTTTTAGAATATATCCATTAGCAAATATTTTCTTGGAAATACTAATTTTGAACGGTAGATTTATGGAATTTACTACGTTCTTAATAAAGATATAAGTCGTCTTTCCGGGGAATACTGCAGAAATCTGTTCGGCATTAGATATTTTAAGAATATATTTATCAGATTCATACCGGCTTACTTGAAAATTTATTCTGAATTCATCATCAGAAAATTTGATATTATCACCAGTCTCTTTGATGTATACTTTATTTTGCATGTTTTTGAGAATATTAATAATATTTATGAATTTGTGTTTATAAATTGTAAAAAATGTACCTTTCCGGCTGAAAGAGCATTTATTTTTGTATAATAATCTCAATAATTCTAATTCTTCTGATGATAGCGCTTTCATCTGTTTTTCTGCTTGTGGAATTAATACGATATCGTCTTCTTTAAAATCTCCATCAGCGCAGATACATGCTATCACCCTTATTAAAAGTGGTTTGTAACTCATCATATTGAATCGGATTTTATCGGTTTTATTGTTATAAATATCGCTGATCTCAATCTTTGCATTTAATACAGTTCTTTGCCAAAACTCATTGTAATCTAATAAACTTGTGTAGTATGTTTGAACTGAACTTTTTTCCAACATATCTGTAGAAAGAAAATTATAGGCATATTTAATAATGGAAAGATAATGTCTGCACTCTTTATCGTCACATTCTGAGCAGGAATAATCTAGTATTTTTCCATTTTTTTTGTTGTAGAGTATCTCAAGTTTTGCTGGGAAAGTGTACTTTTTTGCTGGCACTGCTTCAAACCTGAAAACAACATTCTTATTTTCATCAAGATAATTATTGAATATCAGATCGTCTTTCATTAACCTGATGAGTGAACTTTTAAAAAACCACGAATTAGAATTTTCATGATATTCTTTACCAAACAATCTTGCCATATCATCTCCAGATTGGGTATTATTTAATTAATTAGTTAAATTAATTAGTTAGCTTATCAAGTCAAGTGATAAAATTGTTTAGAAGTGCTTATAAAACAGGTTTTAAATAGATTAGTTGATACGTTTTATATAAAACCTCAATAATTTATTAATTATCGAAGTGAAATACCACACTGCTTTTTATGGTTAAATAGTTCAAAGGTTTAATAAAGTATGGGATCAACGTTAAAACTAAGTGCTTTTAAAACACTTGATATTTTGACGACACGAGTGATTCCATTAAACCAAAAATACTCAAAAGAAGTGGCGTGTTAAAATCCACTTCAGTTCATTGTTATAAATTTTTATTTCAGAGTCATTTTTGTGATATAAGTTTTCTTTCCATTCGCATTGACATTGGATCAAAACTGAGTAACATTGAAATAAATGATGTAATTGCAGCCAAGAAATATCTGAATGCGGAAATATTATTTTGCTTTTTATTGTCATTGTTCAATTTATCAATATACTCATTGAAATCAATTATAAAATTTTTGAATCCCGTGCCTACAGGTACACCCATGACATTAGCAACAGACCCCTTTGACTTGTTAACGAAATGAGCAATATTATCTGTAGAACGACCTTTATGAATTATACCTAAAAACAGAAACATAATTGTAAATATAAGCCAAATAATTGTAATGACTTTTAATCGTGCTACAAAAAATTTATAAAAATTATTTTTTGAGATCATTTGATTCACCCCCAGAGTGTAAATATATATTACTCAAAAAAAAAATAGTATAAAATTACACACTCTAATATTTTATCAACATTATCCATAATTGATGTTACTAATAAATTCTTTATTTAATAACTCATTCATATCAGCAACAATGAAAGATTCAAAAATAATTATTAATTTATAACGATTTCAGTCAGCGGCTGGCCAAATGCCTTGCCCGTAAGGTCGCCGCACCCCTTCCAGTCCGCTGAACTGGCTGGTTGTGCCATCTCTGTTTTTTTATTCTCATTTCAAACATTAAAGTGGCCAATAGCGCCTTGCCATTTCATTATGGATTTTAGCAATGCTCCAAGGTTTAATCGATTCAGATGTGGTCAATTTCCCTCCCTTAGTTCTAGCAACCTGCATGACACCTACATGCCATGAATCTTCAACAAAGGATAAAGGTGGGATAATACTTGCCAGACGCTCCGCAGCATTATCCTGCAAATGCTTGCTAGTCCAGACAAAATGGGCTGCAACTTTATCTCGAAATGTAAAGATTTCTGGAATAGCCGCTTCGACATATTGGGGAGAAATCGGACGCGAGTTATCTTGTTTGTAAGCTATGGCTCCTATCGTTCGAACATATTGGCAGGCAGAGACAGCCTACCAGTGAAATGAACATGTTGAGAGAGTCTTAGGAATATCTTCTGTACCAGGAACGTTACCATATGCTACATATTTCATTTTACCTTCAGGGTTTAGCCTTGATGGAGTAATTTTATCTATCTGGATTACTTGCTGATATAAAAAATCAAGCCCATACCTTAAACAGATCAGCGCCCAAAATTCATTCGTAGGTTCAGAAAACACATCGCTGGGAACTGAAATGTTATCAATATGATCAAGAATAGTTTTATGTTCTTCTTCCTTCATTTGATTTCGATCCCATTAAAGGCACAACTTGGTATTATCCCGCCAACATGCTTCATAACACTCTATCTTCTCTTTTATTTATTTTTCTTAAAATCGTATTTTATAAGAAATTAATTGAAAGTATAAAGTCAATAAAAAAAAAATTGCAGATTTTCGTTAATAATTCACTTGCACAAAATTAGTAGTTTATAAAATTTACAGGAAAAATTTGAGGTGTTTTTATGAAAGCTGATTTATTGATCATCAATGCAAAAGAATTACTCACTTTAGCTGGTTCAAACAATCCTAGAACAAAATCAAAGATGAGCGATCTTGGTATTATTAACAACGGTGCAGTAGCTGTTAAAAATGATAAAATTATTGATGTTGATTCTACAGAAAAATTAATAAATAAATATAACAATTCTTCCAAGATAATTGATGCAAACAATGAAGTTGTAATGCCCGGATTTGTAGATCCGCACACACATCCGGTTTTTAAACAAACACGTGAAAATGAATTTGAAATGCGTATTAAAGGAAGATCATACGTTGAGATCTCACAGAGCGGAGGTGGCATCCGTTCAAGTATAAGAGGAGTCCGTAATACTTCTGAAAACGAACTTTATAAACTAGCAGAAAAACGAATTAATAATATGATTTTTAATGGAACAACAACTCTGGAAGCAAAAAGTGGTTATGGATTATCAACAGAAAGTGAAATTAAAATGCTCAAAGTTATTAAGAAATTAAATGAAAATTTACCGATTGATATAATTCCGACTTTTTTGGGTGCTCATGAATTTCCAATTGAATACAAAGATAATAAAGAAGAATACATAAATATATTAATGAATGAAATGATGCCAAGAATCAGGGAATTAGATTTAGCTGACTATTGCGATATTTTCACTGAAGATCATGTTTATAATATTGAGCAATCACGCCGGATATTAAATCGAGCAAAAGAACTCGGCTTTAAAATTCGCATGCATGCAGATGAGATAAAACCAATTGGAGGAGCAGAACTTGCGGCTGAAGTTGGTGCTGTATCTGCTGATCATCTTGGCACAGCATCAGATGAAGGAATAAAAGCAATGCTTAATAAGGGTGTGATCGCTATACTTTTACCGGGTACGATATTTTCTCTTGGCATGAAATCTTATGCCAGAGCACGTGATATGATCGAAGCAGGATTGGCTGTTGCTTTAGCTACAGATTATAATCCTGGAAGCTGTAATTGCGATAGTATGCAATTTATTATTACACTGGCTTGTCTGCAAATGAAGATGACAACTGAAGAAGCCATAATTGCATCCACAATTAATGCAGCTTACTCTTTAGGTTTAGGTGATAAAATTGGAAGTTTAGAGATTGGGAAAAAAGCAGATATTCTAATAATGGATATGCCATCTTATCAATATCTGCCATATCATTTTGGATCGAATAATGTTGAAACAGTTATTAAGAACGGAAAAATTATTAGATAAATAAAAAACCTTCAAGGTTTTGAAAACTTTGAAGGTTTTTTTAGTAAAAGAATTCTTATTTCAATTTTTTAAGTAATACCGTTGCTTCTTTCTGCATCAATCTATCTGCATCATCAAGTGGTGTCATTTCGGTAGCAGTTTGTAAATATTTTTTTGCTTCTTCTTTATCTTTCAATTTTATGAGTGCTTTGCCTATCCATAAATAATGACGAACTTCATCTGATTTAGCTTCAATCGCTCTTTTATAGAATTCAACTGATTCTTCAAAACTGGCTTTTGGTGGAGTTTCATATATGATCTTAGCAACTGTTCTTTCAATCCAACTAAGATCTGCAAGTTCATAGTGCCATCTACCAAGCAAATGTAATGAACCATCATAAGCTGAATCAAGCTCAATCGCTTTTAGACCATATTCTTCAACATCATATGAATTTATGATCTTCTGTTTTGTTCCTTCCAGCATCCCGATCTTTCCAATAAGAGTAGCATACCAATGATTTGCTCTTGCAGAATTTGGATCAATTTTAACACCTTTCTTTGCAGCTTCAAATCCCGGATAGAAATGAGCTTTATGAACTTCTTCATCCTCAGTTTGATCTGCAATATCAAAATGAACTTGAGCAAGTCTCCACAAAATTTCTACATCTTCGGGATATTCGACAGATAACACTTCTAATTGTGCAAGCTCTTTTTCATATTCACTTGCATCGTGCAAAGCATCTATTCTAATCAATTCAGCTTGCGGTACTGCAATCAAAACAGTACTGATTAACAGCATGATAAAAGTTATAACTTTCATAATTCCCTCCTTTATTTCTTAATTAGCAATTCTTCTAAATGTTCAATATATTTTTCCGGACCTCCATATTGAAATCCGGTTTGAGCAATTGGAGTGCCGTCTGGAGTTAGTAATTGCACAGTTGGGAATCCTTTAATATTAAATCTTGTTGCTAAATTTCTGTTATAAGTTACGGTTTTTGCTGGTTGCTTGATCTTTTTGGGAAAATCGATTTTTACCATAACCATGTTTTCTGCTACATATTCTTGAAATACAGTTTTAGAATAGATTTCTTCTTCCAGTTTCCAACACCATTTACACCAGTCTGAACCGGTAAAATGAATAAAAATAGGAATGCTCTTTTCCTGAGCAATTTCCTGAGCTTCTTCTAAGTTTGTAAACCAGGCAATAGTATCTTTTTTAGTGCTTTCTTTATTCTCTTCAGGATTCTCTGCAATGCATGCAGAGATCATAAATAACATAATCACAATTGATAGAATGATTACTTTTTTAGTCATATTATCTCTCCATTGACGTAAACTTTGATTATCATTTTAGACGCTTTTCGTAACATTTCGGAAACTCCGCAATATCTAGTTTCAGATAGTTCTACAGCTTTCTTTATTTTACTTTCAGGAAGATTATTTCCAGTAAATTTGAACTCTATAGTTATCGTATGATATACTTTGGGATGCACATTAGTTGGTTCTCCCGTGATATCAATAATTAAATCATATTTTGTTACTTTCATTTTTTTCAATATGGAAACAACATCCATTCCGGTACATCCGCCAAGTGAACTTAACATCAATGCCTTAGGTCTTGGTCCCCTATCCTCTCCGCCTACTTGTTCATTGGCATCGATAGTAAAATGGTGTCCATTTAATTCAACATCAAATGCCATTTTATCTAAAAATGTTACTGTAGATTTTTGTTTCATAATGATGCTTCCTTTTCATCTAATGCTTCATGATATGCGTCAATATACAGTTTTATATTCTCATAAATCTCTTCTATTTTATCATTCGGAAGTCTGGTAATAAGATCTTCCTGCAAGTTCATGAAATCAACAATTGTATTTTCATTGGTTACTTTTCCCTTTGCCGTTACTTCTCCCAACCAACTTCTGCGATCCTTTTTAGATGGATATCTTTTCACCAATTCTTTCTCAACTAATGTATCAACAATTCTGGTAATTCTACTATGTGATACTTTCAATTCCTCAGCAAGAACGTTCATACAAGTCGGTTCGTTGATTTGATTTAAATAATTTAAAAGATCACATTCCATTCGTCCAAGTGATAAGCAACGACGTCTGATCCGTTCTTTCTTTGAGCAGAGTTTGTAAATCATACCACTTAATGCTGCATACTTCTGTACAGTATTTTTCATGATTCCTCCATTTTATTTTTTTCTTTCAATTATTAATTAAAAAACAATTAATCCATAGAATTCATTCCAGTGAAAAATATTTTATGCTATCAAACTTTACAATAAAATAATGTTAAATCAAATTTTGACAAGTATTATTAATTCAAATCTGAAATGATCTTGGTAATTATTTTTTTTGGTGTAATACCTTCAGCTTCAGCAGCAAATGAAATTAGGATCCTATGTTGAAGAACACTGTGAGCGACACTGATCACATCATCAATAGCAGGAGTTAATCTACCTTGCAAAACTGCTCTGCTTCTTGCAGCATAAATTAAATATTGACTGGCTCTTGGTCCGGCTCCCCAACTTACCAATTTTTTAATATAATCAGGTGCATTATCATATTGAGATCTGGTTGCTCGAGCTAGTTTTACAGCAAATTCAAGTACATGTTCACTTACTGGAACTTCTTTTACTACATTTTGAATTTGAATGATCTCTTCTGCACCAATAACAGATTTAACAGAATTCAGTGAAGCAAATGCATCATTCTTAACGATTATTTTCTCTTCTTCATAAGATGGATAATTGATATTAAGATAAAACATAAATCTATCTAATTGAGCTTCAGGAAGCGGATATGTGCCTTCTTGTTCAATTGGGTTTTGAGTTGCCATAACCAAAAATGGTCTATCAATTTCAAAAGTTTTATTACCAGCAGTAACCTGATATTCCTGCATTGCCTGCAATAAAGCAGCTTGTGTTTTAGGAGGTGTTCTGTTGATCTCATCAGCCAAAATTATATTTGCGAAAATTGGTCCTTTTATGTATTCAAAATATCTTTTCCCATCAGCTTTATTCTCTGCCAGGATGTCCGTTCCCGTTATGTCTGAAGGCATAAGATCAGGTGTAAATTGGATTCTGCTGAATTTCATATTTAGAACCTTTGCCATTGTTGAGATCATCAGTGTTTTGGCTAAACCTGGTACACCCTCTAATAGACAATGTCCATTAGAGATCAACGCAATTAACATTTGCTCAATAATCTCATCCTGACCTACAATCACTTTTTTTATCTCTTGAGTTATTTTTTCTTTAATTTCGGGAAGTTTCTCCAGTATTTCAATATTCTTTTTCATATTAATCCTTTTTATTATTATTTTTTAAAAGTTGATTTAAATTTATCTTCAGTGCAATCAGAGAAATTCCACTTGTTAGTAATATCCAGATCGAAGTTAATAGATGAGAGAACGTAACAGCTGCACTTGTAAGGTTTTCATTTACTCCCAATGCAAATGAAAATATTAGCACCCACATGAACTGATTCGAACCAATTTGTGCAGGAGGAGTTGGAAGTATATATGTGAGATTCATTAGAGTGTATCCAAATAAGATTTTCAAATAAGATATTTCTGAGCCAAATGATCTGAAAACTGCATAAATATATATTGCTTCTGATAAGACAGCAAGTAATGTGAGAATATACACAAGACAGTTCTCAGCTAATCTGCCTTGCATTATTGCCATTCCATTCACGAAATTGATAAAAAAATCTTCAATTTTTTTCCTGTATCTCTTTGGTATTAGTTTTAAGAATAACTTCAATATCTTTATAGCTTTATCTTTATGATTAACTGCAAAAAACAGGAAAGCGAGGAATAAAAGAAAAATAAGGAATAAAAGACCTATTATGATATAAAGTGCTGAATTTAATTTTACTGACACAAGTGGGATGAGTATCATTATGAATATGATCGGGAAAAGATCGGTAAGTTTATCTATAAAAATCGATGGAAGGCTGTCAGAGATCTTCACATTCTCTCTAGTTTTAAGGATAACAGATTTTGCGATCTCCCCCGCTCTAATTGGGATAAGATAATTAATTAGCATTCCAGACATAAAAATGGAGAAACTCTCCATTAATCCCATTTTATAAATAGGTTTTAAAATTATTCTCCAGCGTAAACTCCGTAAAAAATATGCAAACAAATAAAAAATCGAAAAGATCAGAACCATCTTGAGATCAAATTCCCGAAAATAACTAAGAAATTCCTGCCAGTTCACAATACGTATCCAGGCTAAAAGAAAGATAACTCCAAGAACTATCCCTACCAACCAGTTAAGACTGTTTTTTTTCATTTTTTTCTATTACTCAAAAAAGAGATAAAGGTTACAAACAAAGTAATTATAATTGAAGCAATTAATATTTCAATAAGTGATTCTCCTCTAGTCCAGATAAAAAGGTATACTAATAGAAAGAGAAAAGTAATAATTGGATAAAACCATTTTGTTTTCATTTTCTTATCCTTTTTTCGGGTATGAACAGAAAATAACGATGATGAGCCCAAAAGGTTTTAATTAATTTTGGTGCTTTCTTTTCAAACCAGAAATGAGACATCATTTTCTCAGGGAAATCAGGATCTTTATCACCATAATAATCCATGATCGTCATGGGTTTATGTTCCTTCTTTTTTATCAAACAACTCAATCCAAATATTTTTAGAAATTTTTCTTTTGGCATACCAATATCCGGCCAAGGTGGACAATCAATATAATTGCTATCAATTAACAACCAACCATTGTTTTTCATTTCTTTTTTTATATTTTTGGGTAATATATTTTCCTCTTTTAAATATTTTTTCAATTCCTTATAACCTAAAATCTTCTGGGAAATATAACCTATTCCGCTTCTATTTGGAACACTTAACAATATAACTTGTGATGTAACCCGAGTAAGTTCTTTTAAAAAAATAGAAAGATCATCCACAAACCAGAGTGCAGAAAAATTCCAGCTAAGATCAAATGAATTATTAATAAAAGGTAAAGAACTGAATTTATTAGAATATTCAATCTTAACCGGAAGAGATAACTTTTTCCATGTTTTACTGATCAACTCAATCCGCTTTTCATCATTGTCTACAATGGTTATATTTTTTCCATTTTTTGCCAAAGCTATGCTATTTATACCGGATAATCCGGTAAATCCAAAACTTGGAGTTTCGAGAACTGATGAAATATTGAAATGTTTACAGATTGATTCCAATTTATTGTTCAATACAATTCTTTCGTATGATGAACCAAGACCTTCATCGTTGTTAGTAAAATATCTTTCCCAGTTCTTCAATATTGGAATTGCCATTAGTTTACCTATATTATTTTGATCTCAGATTTTTATACCAATCTGTCACTATTTTGAAATTTGGGATTGTATCAGTTTCCTTCAAACTCAAATCAGTATAACTATTTTCTACATCATAATACCAATGTCTCGATATCAATTGGAAACGGGCGATCCAGAGTTCGCTCTTGAAAAATTTTGCTAACTTTTCTCCCTTTTTGAAATATTTTAAATCAAGATTTTTTTTGGAAGAATAAGATTTTCCCTTTAGTTCATTATTAATAAATTCTGTAAGTTTGTGTAATTCTACTGGGTTGCTATCCGCCACATTATAACATACTCCGGGTTGATAATCAATTTCGATCAATCTTAAAAATGATTGAGTAATCACATGAATATTTGCAAGATGAATGATAACATCTTGATTAGGTAGAAAAAGAAGCTTTTTATCAATTAATTTTGTAAGTGTAAAAGGAAAGCCATAATCATTTGTTCCATAAGTTATCGAAGGTCTGATAATTGCTGCCTTCAATCCGTAAAGGACATATTTCTGAATTATTGCTTCTGCTCTGATCTTCGTAAAATGATAGTAATTATCTTCTTGTCTTTTTGTAAAATTATTAGCGGGTAATTCAAGTGGAATAGCACCAAACACACCAACAGAAGAACAGAATATAAATTTTGAATCATTATCTCTTGCATTGATCACAAACTGTTCCGTTGCATTTACATTTGCATCAAAATAATCTGGATTACTTAATTTGCGACCACCTCGAACAGCACCGATATGAATTATTATTTCAAAATAATTCTCATCAAGATATTCTTTTAAAGTAGGAATATCTGTAAGATCGATCTCTGCAAATTCAACTTTATTAACAAATTTTTCTATTCGCTGATGTTTAGTTCCTGGACGAATTATTGCAGTTATACTATCGTGACTTTGTACTAATTGTCTAAGAACGTTACGTCCAATGAACCCACTAATTCCGGTTATTAATATTTTGCTTGTCATAATTTCCTTAGAATATTCTCAAAAAATCCTTTCTTTTCAACTTTCTGCTCTTTCAGATAAAAATATTCGATCTTCTCATTATTCAACATTTTCTGCGGATTTACTTGAGTTAAAAGATCTGCTGTATAATCATCAATTTTATCACGAATTGCTTCTATTGCAGCAGGGAGTATATATTCATCAATTCTACAATGATTATCGGAAGCAAGAAAATGAACAAATCCACTTTTAATTAATTGCCAGACTGTTTTTTCAATTTTAGATCCGTATAATCCGAGGATACTACCTGCATTAACCTGGAGATAAACATTTCTATACATAAAATCTTCCGCCATTTCAGGATTATTCATAATATAATTATAGCGTTCGGGATGAGCAAGAATAGGTCGGAGTCCTTTTTTTACTAATTTAAAAAGTATCTCATAAATGCCTGGAGTAAATTCACCCATATTTGTCTCAACCAAAATATAGGAAGTGTCTCCAATACAAAGTTCCTTATCAATTTTATAATTACTCCCAGGATTCAGAAATATCTCTCCACCTTTATGAAGATTTACTTTCAAATCAGCAGTAGCTTCTGATAATTCTTTAAATTGTTTATTAATTATCTTTGCATCTGTTTGAACATAACTATTCATATAATGGGGTGTTAGCACAATATCCGTAACACCTTTGTCAATCATATTTGTGATCTGCTTTATGGATAGTTCAAGACTATTAGAACCATCATCACAATTGTGAATAATGTGTGTATGAATATCTATCATTATCTTTTCACACTGTGGATAGCATCTGCAAATTCCTGAATTAATTTTGGATCAGGATTATTTTCAAGCACGTTACCTGTTACAATAAAATCTGCACCTGCTTTTGCTTTTTGCATTGCCACTTCAGGAGTTTTTATCCCACCACCAAGAATAATTGGAAGATTAACATTCTTTCTGACCGCAGCAACCATTTCATCGGTTGCAGCATATTTTGCCCCACTACCAGCATCCATATAGATCATTTTCATTCCAAGATATTGTCCCGCCAATGCATGTACAACAGCAAGATCATTCTTTGTTCTTGGAAGTGGTAGACTTCCGCTCATAAATTGGACAGAGGTGCTGTTTCCAGATTCGATTATCATATAAGCTGTACCAATAGCTTCCAAACCATAATGCTTTATTAATGGTGCTGCACGAACTTGCTCACCGATTAGCATTTGAGGATTACGACTGGTAACAACACTTAACAGAAGCAAAGCATCAGCATGAGGAGACACAAAATCAAAGATCCCTGGAAATATTAATACTGGGATATCAACACTTTCCTTGATGAGTTTTAAATTTGACTGGAATTTATTATTCACCATTATGCTCCCACCAACAAGCAATCCATCAGCTCCATTTTCTTCGCATATTTTAGCAAAATCTTTTGTTTTGTCAGCTTCTAATTCGTCTGGATCTAACAGACAAAAATAATTAGCTTGTTTTTTTGCAAGTTCCAACAGTTTATCATAAATTTTCATATTAACCAACCCATAAAATTATTAACAACATTAACATATTTATTTTCATCAGAGATGAAGCATTTGCAAATCTTCTCATTTCACTTTTTCTTAGAATATAAACTATTAGAATGGTGAGAGGCAGAGATACTCCTACTGTAAATACTAGAAAAACCTTCATGACAATTATATTTTTTGTAAAAAGGAATATCGAATAGAGAATGATTGCTAAAGCTGGGAAAATAGATACAATTGCAATATTTTTCCTTCCTATTTTCACTGCAAGAGTATTGGCATTGAATTTAATGTCACCTTCAATATCTTCACCGTCTTTTACTATTTCTCTTATAAAAGTATACAGAAATGCAAAAATTACTATAATTATAGAATTCTTAATATTATCATTACAAAGTCCACCAAATAGGAACGTGCTTGCAGTAGTACAAGCCACAAGTATATTCCCAGCTAAGAAACTCATTTTGAACATTTTTGCATAACTAAATAAAAGAAGACTATTTACAATAGCAATGATCACACAATAAAAATTCTGAGTAAAGTAGCTCGCAGTTATCCCGAATATGAAAAGCATTACAGAATAAATATATGCTACTTTGGGGTTTATTTTACCAGAAGGTAGAACTCTATCCGGCCGGTTGATAATATCAATTGGAATATCAAAGAAATCGTTAATTACATAACCCGCAGCAGCGATTAGAACTGCAGAAAGTGCAGCAAATATTATTGGATAGATATTAATAATAGATGATTGATATAATGCACCAAAAAAAACTGATAGAATTACAAACAAACAATTTAAAGGTCGAATTATCTTTATAAAAGGCATCTCAAAATTTTATGGTAACCTATCTTTTACTATATTTACAAATTCTAATAATACGTCATTCGCTTTCATGTTTTTTACTAAATTGTAGCAATCCCTCAGAAGTTTTTCTGCTTTCATTTTAGATTTTTCGAGACCCAGAAGAGATGGATAAGTTGCTTTATGACTTCTTGAATCTCCACCAGGATTTTTTCCAAGAACTTCAAAGCTTCCTACTTCATCCAGAATGTCATCCACTATCTGATAAGTAAGACCAAGATTCAAAGCAAAATTGCTAAGTGTTATTGTAAGATTTTCCTCGGCTCCTTCAATCACACAGGCAAGTTCCATCGCTGCTTGAAGCAAAGCACCTGTTTTCTTAAGATGTACATAACGAAGTGTATTGATATTCACTTTCTTCTTTGCAGAAAGAATATCAACTGCCTGACCACCAATCATTCCTCTTGTGGAAACTGCTTTAGTAAGGACATGTATACAATCAATAGCTACTTTTTTATTACTTATCTCGGTTAGAAGTTCAATTGCTTTTGTAGTCAGAGCATCTCCTGCTAAGATTGCTGTTGCCTCTCCAAATTTTTCATGGCAGCTTGGAATACCACGGCGTTCTGAAGAATTATCAATACTTGGCAGATCATCATGTATAAGAGAAGCTGTATGAACTAATTCCAGTGCGCAGGCAACAGGCATTAATCTTGCTAATCGATTAATGTTCTTTCTCCCAATTAGCATTTCATATGTAGCGAAGAACAGAATGGGTCGCATTCGTTTTCCTCCACTAAACACACTGTATCGCATTGCTTCATGAAGTTGCTCAGGATATTCATTTGCTGGTGCCAAATATTGATCCAGAGCTTTCTCTAAAAGTCGTGAACGTGTCTTAAAATATTCTTGTACTAACAAAATTATCCCTCTTTTTTATTATCTCAATGGAAGTGCTATTTTATTCCCATTTTTTGCTGATTGATACATTGCCAAAATCAGTTCAAGTGATTTTCTACCACTTCTGCCATCTGTATTTGGAGTATCTTCTCCTCGGAGTACATCGACAACATTCTGCAAGAAACCAAAATGCCCAAAACCATAAACACTTTTTGGGTCGGTATTTGCAGTCTGGATCAATTTATCATCATCGTCATAATCTTTGAATTCCCAATAATCTATTTGATTAACAGCAATTCCACCAATTTTAACAGTCCCATTCTCACCCATAATTGTGATAGAACCTTCAAGGTTTTTTGGAAATGTATTCATAGTAACTTCTACAGTTCCTAATGCTCCATTTCTGAAACGAATTATACCTGTTCCTATATCCTCAGTTTCAATACTATGGTTTAAGGTTGCAGTAAATGACATTACAGATTCTACTGGTCCCATCAGCCATTGGATAAGATCAAAATAATGTGATGCTTGATTCATGAAAGCACCACCGTCAAATTCCCAAGTTCCACGCCATTTAGCCAAATCATAATAACTCTGAGGACGAGTCCAGCGTACTGTTGCATTAGCACTAAATAATCTTCCAAATCTTCCTTTGTCAATTGCTTTCTTGAGTAACTGAATGGATGGATTTAAACGATTTTGTTTCACAACAAAGAGCTCGACATGATTATCATCACAAGCGTTTACAAGTGCATCTGCAGATTTTAAATCGATTGCCATTGGTTTTTCTGTGATCACATTGATCTTTCTTTTTGCAGCTTCAATTCCCATTTGGGAATGCATACCACTTGGAGTACAAATTATTACAGCATCAATATTTTCCTCATCCAACATTTTTTTATAATCTGTATAATAAGTTTTAATCTTAAATTTTTCAGCAGAATCTGCTGCACGTTGTTTAATAATATCTGCGCAGGCAATAACTTCTGCACCTTCGATTTGTTCAATTGCCTCAAAATGTTTAGCTGAAATCCTACCACAGCCAATAAGAGCAAATCCTACTTTTTTCATACCAATTTCACCTCTCCTGCAACATATTTAAGTTTGTCCAAATAAATAATAAGTTTTTTACTGTCAATGAATAATTGCCCATTATTAACCGTTTATTACAAGCTTTTTTAAGGATGTTCATAAACATTTACATATAAGAATTTCATCTGAAATTATTATATTATTGTTAATTACAATTTCAATAGATAAGTAGAATTTCGCTAAAAGGCTTGAATACACAAAGTTACATAGAAAGTTCTTGACAGAAAAAACCACTTCTTGAACAAAGGGAATCGATGATAAATTAATAAGGAGTAATAAATTATGACAAAAGCAGATTTAGTAAGAGTTATTTCAGCAGAGACTGGAATTATCCGTAAAGATGTAGCACTTGCAGTAGATGCATTTTTAGATTCAGTTAAAGATTCAATGAAAGATGGGAAACATATTGAGATTAGAGGATTTGGTACTTTTAAACTTAAAAACCGCAAATCTCGTATTGGTCGCAACCCAAAAACTGATGAAAAAGTAGAAGTTCCTGCACGCATTGTTCCTACATTTAAATTTTCAAGAGCCTTCAAAGAAGAAGTAAATGAAGCTAACAACGATAAGTTAAAATAACATTGGAGGATTAATGCCCTGCGGAAAAAAGAGAAAACGCTATAAAATTGCAAATCATAAACGTAAAAAAAGACTTCGTAAGAATAGACATAAGAAAAAAGGTAAATAAATAATTATTGTTAACGATAAATAGATAAGCCGAATTGAGAAATCAAATTCGGCTTTTTTATTTGTTATAAATCATCTTCCGTTAGTATTGTAATTCCTTTTTGAAATAATAATTGAGCAGTAAATCCATTTCCTTTTATGATTTTACCAGTATGAGATCCATCATAGATCTTACCATAGCCACAAGAAGGAGAATTTTGTTTTAAAATTGCCTTATGACAATTTGCTAATTCAGCAATATATAAAGTTTCGTCAGCACCTTTTTTAAATTGAGAAGTAATATTCTCACCATTTTTATTTATGACTTTATCCTCATATATTTCAGCTGGAATTCGTGGTGTTTGCAAACCACCCAATTGCTCAGGGCAAACAGGAATGGCAATACCTTTCTTCACCATTTTTATCACTTTAATATTCACATTGTCCTTCCCATCATAACGGCATTTTATTCCTGCCAGACATGCACTTACTAAGATCATTATTAACTCCAGATTTACAATTTATCTTTCAATTCAGAAAGCTTATTAATCGCTTCTATTGGAGTAAGTTTATTCACATCTAAATTTCTAATAGTTTCCAGTATTTCATTCTTATCTTCAGATTTCTCAATAATTGCATCAAAGATGTCCAATTGATTAGCGTGATAATTGGGAAGCTGTTTCTTTGCAGTTGAGGAAAGCCCTTGAGGACTGATTTCATGTTCTTCAAGATTATGCAATATCTGTTTTGCTCTTTTAATAACCTTATCCGGTACTCCTGCCAAACGTGCAACTTGAATTCCATAACTTTGATCAGCTGAACCACGTTCAATTTTCCGTAAGAAAATAATTTTATCATTCCATTCTTTTACAACAATATTGAAATTCTTAACTCTGGGAAGAATTGTCTCTAACTCCGTTAACTCATGATAATGAGTTGCAAAAAGAGTTTTTGCAGATATTTTTGAATTATTATGAATATATTCAACAATTGACCAAGCAAGACTTAGCCCATCAAATGTACTGGTTCCACGACCTATTTCATCAAACAAGATCAATGAATTGGGAGTTGCAGAATTAAGGATATTAGCCGCTTCTATCATTTCAACAAGAAATGTACTCTGACCCATCGCCAAATTATCAGAGGCACCCACCCGAGTAAAAACTTTATCAAAGATTGGCATATCAGCACTGGCAACAGGTATAAAACTACCCATTTGCGCCATTATCGCTAAAAGACCTACTTGACGGAGATATGTAGATTTACCAGCCATATTCGGACCTGTTATCAGCGAAATTTGATTATTTATATTATTCATCTGTATATCATTCGGTATAAATTCTTCATCTTTCAATATTTTTTCAATTACCGGATGCCGGCTTTGTTTGATATCAATATAACCTTCATCATTAAATTCAGGTTTTACATAATTATTTTTATAAGCAAGTTGAGCAAGGTTAGCCAAAACATCAATAATGGCTACAACTTCTACATATTTTTGTATTGGTCCGATTTCTTTGTACAGTTTTTCTCTAATTTCAATAAACAACTCATATTCAAGATTTTTTATTCTCTCTTCAGCACCTAAAACTTTTGCTTCAAATTCCTTTAGTTGTGGACTTATATAACGTTCTGAATTTACTAAGGTTTGTTTTCTAATATAATATTCAGGTATTTTATCTTTGTATCTGCTTGTAACTTCTATATAGTAACCAAAAACACGATTGTAATTTACTTTTAATGAAGAAATACCAGTCTTTTTCTTTTCCTCATCTTCAAGTCTAGCAATCCAACTTTTTCCATTTTTACTTACTTCACGCAACTCATCAAGATCAGAATTATATTCATTTTTAATTATATTTCCTTCAGTGATAAGAATAGGTGGTTCTTCCATTATAGTTGAATTAATCAATTCAATAATATTGGAATAATCCGCAATATCTAGTTGTAAGGAGTGAATAAATTCGTTCTCAAAGTTGCTAAGTATCTCAGATAGAATTGAAGCCGTTTCCAAATAGTTTTTCAAAGCAATTGCTTCACGAGGATTCATCCGTTTTGTTCCAATCTTACCTAGAACTCTACTCAAATCTCCAATTGTCTTGAATAAATTGCGAATATCATCCCTGAGAGAAAAGTTCTCTTTGAGCTCTTGAACTGCATTTAATCGTAATTCTATTTTCTTTTTATCCAATAAGGGATTTAATAACCAATCCCGCAATTTGCGAGCACCCATTGGAGTTTCGGTTTCATCCAGAATTGAGATTAAACTTCCAAAAGAACTATTATACCGTATAGATTTTATTAATTCCAAATTTCTTCGTGAAACTTCATCAAGCTGCATATAATTTTTAATGGAATAAAACTGCATTTTCCCAATATGCTTCAAATCATTATTCTTTAATGATTTAAGATAGGAAAGTACTGCACCAGCTGCTGTTGTAGCAAATAGTTTATCCTGTGCACCAAAACCTTCTAATGTAGTTGTCCCAAAATGATTTAATAAGACACGTTCTGCTGCTGCTGGATCGAAATGCCAGCTATCAAATATTGTTATTGTAGGTTCATATACTATGTTAAATGAGGTTAGTATCTCTTCTATATTGTCATCTTGAACTACTATCTCTGAAGGTTTTAATCTGAGTATTTCATTTTTTAGTTCATCTTTTCCCAATTCAGTAAAAATGAAATCACCAGTTGAAGCATCGATAACTGCAAAGCCAATTATTTTTGATTTTTGTTCTATATAAATTGCACTAAGATAATTATGATCAATAGAATCGATTAATTTTTCATCAATAATTGAACCGGGAGTTATAATATCAGTAATTCCTCTTTTTACCAAACCTTTTGCTTTTTTTGGATCCTCTATCTGTTCACAGATAACAACTTTAAGACCTTGTTTTACAAGTTTATCAAGATAATTATTCAGAGCATGATATGGGAAACCGGCAAGAGGTATGGGATTATCAACTTTTTTATTTCTGGCAGTAAGAGTTATACCTAAAATTTTGGAAGCGATTTTTGCATCTTCAAAAAAAGTTTCATAGAAATCTCCCATTCTGAATAGTAATAATTTATCAGGATGCTGCTCTTTAATAGCAATAAATTGTTTGAGCATAGGAGTTATTTTTTTTATTTTCATTTTGTTGGTTTAGTATCTTTTAATTACATAAGAATCAATATCATTTTTTTTTAGTTTCTGCATTGCTTTTTTTAGATTATCATTTTCATCAAAAGGACCTGCAGCAACCACATAGAGCTTACTGTTATTTTTGATCTTAGAAAAAACAATATATTTGTATCCAATAACTTTAACTCTCTTTCCCAGCTTTTCTGCCCTATCTTCCGAACCGAATGCCCCAACTTGAAGATAAATTTTTAGATCTTTCCCTGTTGCTGCTTTTGTCTCTTCTACAGATTTTTCTTTTCTGAATGTATTAATTTCGGAAAGATCAATTTCAAGTTTATCAGCTTTCTTAAGATTATAAATTCTATCTTCAGCTAAGTAACAATATTGATGATAAGGAAAATCCTGTTTTAATTTTTTATAGAACATTAAAGCTTGTTCAAATTTTTCCTCCTGTTCTTTGCAAACTCCCATCTTATAATGAAGTAAGGGAATGTTGTTGTTTATATATTTAGACGTTCTTAGGCTTTCTAAAGTGTTAAATGCTCTTTTATACATTTTCTGTAGTAAATATGATTCAGATATAAGAAAATAGGCATTCTCAATTTTTACATTATCATCAGATTCTGCAATAAATATCTGGCTGGAAATTATTGAAAGTTGATATTTCCCCATCTTCAAGAATGATCTTGCAAGCCAGTATTGTTTGTTTGTTATTTTTTTATGATATACTTTTTTTAGAAGTGAAACAGCATTTATATAATCGCGCTTAAAGAAATTATATTTTGCTAATTCCATAAGAGATAGTTGGCCAAATATTGAATCATTGTCTTCTGCATAAGCTTGTTCATAAAGAATTTTCATTGCTGTTACATCTTTTTCAGTTTTCGCTTTTTTGTATTGATTTTCCTGAGTTATTATACCAAAACTTGATGGAACTAAAATTGTTAACAGACTGATAATAAATATATTCTTTTTCATACTACTCTTTAATATTCTTTTTTCTTACAATACCCCATTCTGGTAATTTCTTGTCAAGATCGAGTCTAATAATTGTATTTGGTTTTGTAAATTTTATTTGTTCATCTTCTTCATTAAATATTGAATTGACACTCATTTTAAAATCATTTTTTTTATCCGGGAAAATAAACTCAATCTCATCTCCAATACAAAATTTTGCCTTGATTGAAATGTACGCAGAAGTTCTTATGACTTTTTGAATTTCACCAATAAATTGATAATCTCTAATATATGCGGAAGATCCGTAATACTGTGTTTTAGATGAATCAAATTTATCAAAAAATGCTTCACTATAATATCTGTGACTAACCTTATTTAGCTCTTCCTGTATTTTAGAAGAAACAATACTGTCTCCTGCTGCAATCGCCGCTCTATATGCACGGGTGACAGTAGCAACATAATACAAACTCTTCATACGACCCTCTATCTTTATGCTATTAATACCGGCTTTCTTGATCTGTGGAATTCGCTTAATCAAATTCAGGTCTTTGGAATTAAAAAAGTAGGAACCTCTTTCATCTTCTTCTATCTTAAAGAATTCTCCCAGTCTTGATTTCTCAACAAGGTTATATTCCCACCGGCAAGGTTGAGTACAAAGTCCTCTGTTCGCACTTCTATTATTTAGGAATGCACTAATAAGGCATCGCCCCGAATAAGACATACACATCGCACCATGAACAAACATTTCCAGTTCAATCTTAGGTACTTTTTTTTTTATCTCAATAATTTCTTTTATGCCCAATTCACGTGCAAGGATTATACGTTTAGCTCCTAATTTATACCAGAAATCAACTGCTCTCCAAGATGTAACATTTGCTTGAGTACTGATATGAATATCTACATCAGGTGCAAATTCTTTGGCCAAGGAGAAAACACCCGGATCAGATATTATCAGTGCATCTACACCAATTTTTTGCAGGAATATTAAATACTCGGGTAATTGTTCAATATCAGAATTGTGGGCAAATATGTTTACAGTTATATATATTTTACGATCATATTTATGACAAAAATCTACAGCTTCTTTTAGGTGGATTTCCGAAAAATTTGTACTTTTTGCTCTTAAACCAAAATTATTTCCAGCCGCATAAACGGCATCAGCTCCATAATACACAGCATATTCTAACTTATTTAAATTACCAGCAGGTACAAGTAATTCCATTAACGACTCATTTTTTGTAATAGCTCTTCGTTGTTTTTTGTAGCCAACATTTTATTCTTAAGCATTTCAATGCCTTTTAAAGGACTCATCCCTTTAAGGAATTGACGAAGTACGAACATTCTTTGCACTTCTTCTTTAGTTAACAGCAGATCTTCACGTCTTGTACCGGATTTAACCAGATCAACAGCCGGATACATTCGGTAATCACTAATCGATCTATCAAGAACAAGCTCCATATTCCCGGTTCCTTTAAATTCTTCAAAGATAACTTGATCCATTCTACTGCCGGTATCTACTAATGCAGTTGCTATAATTGTGAGACTACCTCGTTCCAAAGCATTTCTGGCAGCACCAAAAAATTTTTTAGGTCTGTGAAGTGAACCAGCATCAAGACCACCGGACAATACTCTTCCACTTGAAGGTTGTGCCATATTAAAAGCCCGTGCAAGACGTGTAATACTATCAAGCATAATGACTACATCCTGACCAAGTTCAACCATTCTTTTTGCTTTTTCAATTACCATTTCGGCAACCTGAATGTGATTTTTGGGTTGTTCATCAAATGTTGAACTAACTACTTCAGAATTTGTTGGAATCAATATCTTCTTCATCTCTGTTACTTCTTCAGGTCTTTCATCCACTAATAATACAATCAGGTAAACCTCAGGATGATTAGTGAGAATTGAATTTGCTATATTCTGCATTAACACGGTTTTCCCAGTTCTTGGAGCAGCAACGATCATTCCTCTCTGCCCTTTCCCAATTGGTGTGAATAGATTTATTATTCTTGTAGAAATATTTTTTTGAGTTGTCTCAAGATTTAGTTTTTCTTCTGGAAAATAAGGTGTTAGTTTTTCAAATCTTTTTGCTTCAATTACAATAAGGGGATCTTCATAATTAACTGAGTCAACCCGGATTAATGCAAAATATTTTTCTTCATCTTTAGGTGCTCTAACTGGACCTGAAATGATATGACCTTTTTTCAATCCAAATCTCTTAATCTGAGAACTTGAAACATAAATATCATTTCTACCGTGAGTATAATTGTTCTCCATAAATCTTAAAAAGCCATATCCATCATCAACGATTTGAAGACATCCAGAGACAAAAGCTAATCCCTCTTGAGTTGATTCAATTTCAAATATTCTGTGGATCAATTCTTTTTTCTTAAGTCCCTTAATATTATATATTTCGATATCTTTAGCAATTTTAGTTAATTGCTTCATGTTTAATTCGAAAAGGTTTTTTTTATCATTTTCATTACTCATTTATTTCTCCTTAAAAAATTGTTATTAAAATTCAATTTCTTCTAATTCCTAACATGTTATATTTACAAAATTTTAAGTTTGATTACAAGTGTCAAGTGATTTAATGACTTATCATGAATCATTTGCCATTAATAGAAAGGAGTGAATTTTCAATAAATGTAATACAATAAAAAAATAGTGCTAGTATATAAAGATGGCGGCGACCTACTCTGCCATTCCGTCGCCGGAACAGTACCATCGGCGCGGGTAAGCTTAACTTCTGTGTTCGGGATGGGAACAGGTGTGACCTTACCGCTATAACCACCATCT
>JAVCCF010000055.1 GCA_030765625.1 Candidatus Tenebribacter burtonii | reverse complement strand
CCAGTGACCATTGGTAACCTATTTTATGTTCTCCATTGAAATAGAAATCACACCAGTCAGTGTCGAGGTCGATCACTAATTTCAGATCCATCCATTCATCATGGTTGAATGCGAAAGTGAGGGCACCTGCAGCACCTGCATCAGCTAAAGCTGTACCATCAGTTTGGAAATAGATCTGCCATGCCCATTCTGTGCCAATAACGGATGTCTTCTGCATGTTATAATAACCGCAGAATCCTGTGGGAACAAACATATCAATATCCATGGAATAAACACCACTGGTGTAGTCATCCATGATCATTACACAGTCGTTGTTCAATTCTACCAATATGGAATTGGACGGGCTGTTAGCTTGTGCATCACTAACCAATACATCTTCGCTGCTACCTGGCAAGTTACTCCAAGTTGTCCAAAGAGCTGGATTTACTACTGCCAGATAATCACCTACTGTATAGGAATCGAAGTTATCTTCAGCAATTATAGCAGGTGGAGCATTCCAAGTTGCATAACCAAGATCTGTTACAAATAAATTAGATGGAGGATCAAGTTCTGGAGTTGGTGCACCATGAGAACCTAAATAATCAAATGTATTTTGAGGATAAACGATCCATTCCGAATCTGTTGTATTGGTTCCAGCTGAAAGAGCCCAATCCGTATTACCCGTCATTATAGCATCTTTTCTTATCAATGTATGATCTTTAGTAGCTTCAGTTTCACCAGCTACATCCCAACCTGCACCAGGATCGGCTCCATCCTGACCAATAACATCAATTAGAACAAGTTCAGTGCCATTATTCCAAGCCAAGCCCTGTGCATCATTACCATTGTGGTATAAAGTAAGAATTTGGTCTGCTACGGCTAGCATGGCAGGATCTGCATCAGTATGACATACAACCCAGACATCTTCAGCATCTAAAGTTGAACCCACTGGGAAATCTATTGCATATTCAAACCAATCTCCACCATTGGATATTTGCCATAATTGGAAATCATCTAAATTGATTGTAGCACCTGTTCCATTATAAATTTCCAGAGCTTTATTATAACTGCTACCTTCAATATATTCACTGAAGAATACATCTGGAGCAACAGGAGCACCACCAACACTCATAGTAACGGGAACAACAACAGGATCAATTGTAATAGCGTTATTACTAACAATAACTTCTCCTGTTCTTACATCACCGTTAATTTGATCAGTAGCATCAAGAGTAGCAGTGAATTGAGCTGTTCCACCAGGAATTACAACACCAGGTCCCGAATCGGTAATAGAAAGCCAGGTTTCTGTAACACCAAGTTCATAACCATAAAGCAGGTCTGGTGTACCTTGTGCCAAACCACCCAGAGTATAAGTACCGGAAATCAGATCTGGTTGTAAGAACATACCGCCAGCGATATAAGCACCGGCTCCAAGATCACCATCTATACTGTGAGTTACAGCTGTAAGTGTAAGAGTGTTCAAGTCATATTGTTCTGCCTGACATCCAAGGCCAGTAGTAGTTCCTGTGAAGATCCACAGGTATGGTCCGCCTGCTGTAAGGTTATCATAAGCACATCCGTACATACTTGGAGGTGCTACTATTGTATTTAATTGAGTTCCTGTTCTATCCACGAAGATTAGATCGCTTGAGAAGTTATTGTACCAGAAACCATCCAGGTCGCTATCATAAGCAATAGATCTTACTGATGTTGGAGTAGTAATTGTGCTGATAAGTGTTTGTGTATCGAAGTCCATTTCCCAGATATAGGAGCTGGCATTACTTCCATAGAAATACGTTCCATCATAAGCCAGATCTCTAAGTCCTGTCACGCCAGGAATAGTAATTGTTTCTACGAAGGTACCATCAAGATTGAATTTAGCGATCTCACCTACGGTTCCAGACCATTTTGTTGCATAGAGATAAGTTCCGTCAGTTTCCGCACCGGCAAGTCCGACAAGGCCTGATGGAGTATCTACGTCATAGGCAAATTGCAAATCCCACATGGCATCACTATTGTTGATAGTTTTGCGAGGAACATCATTTGTACTTATAGTAGATTCAGCATATATACTGGAAGAAACAGGACCAGTATAACCGTGGAATTGAGTTTTTCTAATCTCATCAGAAATAAAATTCAGACCAGGATTATATGCAAGATCAAATGGTCCGTTGTTAGTAACTGTGAAAACCACATCCATTGAAACACCTGGATCCACATACTCGTTTACAGCCATTGGATCTACCATAATTTCTGCCCAGCCAAGATAGAAATCTTGAGTTGTAACTGTAGCATCCAAGATAGTTACTGATGCAGTGTCATCAAAATAACTATCATGAGAAGCTGTGGCATCATAAGTACCTATCAGAATTCCAGGAATTTCATAATATCCGGTTGCATCGGTGTAATCCATTTCACAAGTACATTCTACTTTTGCATTTTCGATAGGATTTGTTGTGCCAAATTCATAAACATAACCAGACAAAGTACCATTTGGTTGAATCAGTCCATTCAGTCTTACATTTGGGAAGGCATTACGCACAGCATTGGCTGTGGGAGGTGCCAACGGATCCGGGTTGGTGCTGTCATTATAATAGCAGATACCGCGGATCGGAGTTGTGTCGGTACACCAGAATTCATCTGTACCGGAATGATAGCCCTGAGTGTTTTCATCAAAGCCAATCACCAGGTTATCCGTTCCATTATAGGCGAAAGGAACAGGGAAGGTAATTCCAACCCAGTTTCCGGCGCCGGGAGTAACGGAGAAAGGACCGTTATAGACTTCTGTCATTGTTGTCACATCTATCCAGTTGTCACCATCGACAAATTCAGTTTGAGTTGTGTGTCCCATATAAATAACAATGTCATCGGGTCCAAATCCAGCGGTTGATTGATACTGGTATTGAACACCTGTGATATCACCGCTTGTCATAACCTCAGATGCGAGGTAGATACAGTTAGACCAGGAATAACCGTAATATGGCTCTATTGGAAGACTCATACCGGTGGTCACGCAATCTCCAATCTGAGCAAATATCGGATCGTTCATAACTGTGAAATTCCAGACGCTGCCATTGCTGGTGAGATCTACCGCAGCATTATGACAGATAACCTGCCATTCATAGTTGTTAGAATAAGCCAAACCACTGTAAGCATAGCTGCCTGTAGCACCAGCTGAAGCGCCGGTAACAACTTCCGTCATAGCACCGGCAGGGCCGAACCAGAGGTCATAAGTGTCTGTATCCACTCCAAAATCCCACATCAGATCGCCGGCAGCTGCAAGATCAATTGAGCCGCTAGCTGGAACAGGATTTTCGGGATAACCCGGAGCGCCGGGAATCAGCGGAATAAATTCGTAGTAGTCATTATCACCATTCCCAGAGCCGCCAGCGAGGAATACATAGTTGGGAGAATCGGCTTGTTCAATAGCTGTTGTAGCATCATATTGCAGACCAACTGTGGCACCATCACTGGTACCGCTGAAATAGTTGTAATCTACAATGTAAACTCTGTTAGTAGTTTCTTCTAGACAGAATCCGAAATAGGCAAAACTGTATGTAGAATATTCGAAAGAATGATACTTGAACCAAACCTGACGGTTTGGAGCAGTACCGAATGTTTTTGTGTAAACTCTGTCATTGCTACCCGTGGGTGGATTTGCTGTAAATTCATCCCAGAAGGCTGCAATTGTCATATCAGGACATGTAGCATCAGGCAGATTCACGTTCACATCCGGAGGAGGATCAGCAGCAGTAAGGTCAAAAGTAAGCAAACCATTCTGACTTACTTTGTAATCTGTAACCGGTTCATTGAAGAACAGGAAGTCAAAGTCAGCCGGAAGTGCGCCAGCAGTCCAGATGTTAGCATTTTGAGATGGCGGAGCTACTTCTATCCAGTCGGTTGTGTAGGAATCTGTATCAGTGTTCAAACCACCAGGATTACCACCGTCGATAACAGTATTTAAAATATATTCAGCAACAGAGCCAGAAGCTTCAGTAATACTTAAAGTATAGTCTTCCACTTCCCCATATGAGAATATTTCATCAGGTAATGGAGCAGCAGCCCACTTCACACTTACCCGCATTCTTGTTTCACCGACAAAAGCACCCGCAGGAACCGTTACAGGAACAGTAAAAGGTCCAATAGCAGATACACCAGAAGCAATAATGTATTCTTCACCGGCATCAATAAAATCATAATCATGATTCCAGTCGATCCAGGCAGTAACGTAATCATTCGAATCAAACTCTATTGTTGTAGAAAGGTCATGAGTTTCTCCGATCACAACATCTGCTACCATTGCAGTGTAATCTCCATAACCGCCAGGGTCTGCAGCTGTGGTATTATTGATATTAGCAAATGTTACATTTGTGATCCATTCATAGTCATTATCCGAACCATATGATACCGGATATGTTGAAGGAGCACCGTTGGTACCATATATTCCAAAGCTAAGGTTATAATCAACATAATCTGGTGCGGGCCATGGAAGTGATCCTGTAGTCCACGTTGTAAATCCCATAGCAAAGCCATCACCAGGGTTCCGCCAATGGAATTCAGAACCTATAGTAGGTGCAGCTTGCTTGGTCCAGAACCATTGTCCATAAGGAGTGTAATCCATGCTTCCCTGAAAACCAAGCCAGTAAGTACCTTCCGGTAATACCGTATCCGGAATAAGGCAATCCAGGTCTCCGGTAGCATTAGGACTGGCAGGAACGTCCAGATATTCATAAAGTAATGTTCCCGGCATACCGGCAGCATCTTCATAGAAGCGTACGTTTCCCAGGTCGCAGGGACCGGTTGCAGTAGCAGCGTAAACACCAAGCACAGCTACTTCATCGATAGTCCATGTTTCTCCGACAGGAACTACAAATTCATCAGCACCTTCGGCATCATATGTATCCATGCCAGCTTCAAAATTCTGAGAAGTAACTCCCCCTTCTGTTGAAATATTCGCAAGCTGTTCGTAAAGGATATCACGCGTATAAAAACTGTGATTAGTTTTCTCAGTCTCTCTTATAGGGGTAGAGCTAAGCGTTATATCTGCAAATGCACTCACTGCAAAAACAGTAACGAATAAAAGTATTAAAATCTTTTTCATATAAATCTCCTAAAATAATTTTAGTTAACGATCAATAATCACAAATTACGATATTAACGGTTTAAAATGAGAATTCCTGAAATTCGATAGTAATGTTTCAATTTTGTTTTCGATATTAACGTTCTTGTTTTTCATTTAATAATCCAATTTTTAACAATATTAATAAGAACAATTACATTATTTCTTTTATCCATAACGTCATTTGTTATTTTTTCCCCTTTAGCTGTCAAACAATTTTATAATAAAATCCTTAATTATTTTATTTAATAAATTCCATTAATAACGTGGGTGAAAAGCGGAAAATTTTCTTTATCTTCTTTTATATAAATCATTTACGCCCTCAAGATTTAAATCTTAAAATATCCATTCACTTCCCTATCTCTTTTAACTTCAAGACTTTATAAATTAGTCTCATTGTATAATTTTTCTTTGAACAATTCTTAACTCAAATTCCTAGCGGCTTTTGAATCAAGTCTTGCAATTATACAACATACACACTTTCTGAAAACTATCTAACCTTCAATAATTCTTTGCTTTCGGAAAGTTAATATAATTGTTATTTGTTTAATTCGAGACAATTTTTAACTCGAATTCCTAGTGGCTTTTGAGTCAAGTCTTGCAATTTAATTATTTTGTTTATCTACAAACTTCATCGGTCAATTCGGGTAATTTACACTACAAGTTTGGGTCTACTATTTTTAAGTGTTTAGCTTTCCAACCTTCGATACCTTCATTCATATGATAGACCTTATTAAAACCCATTTCACTCATTAATTCTATTGCATGTTTACTTCGAATCCCAGATTGACAGTAGACCAAATATGTTTTTTGTTTATCCAATAATTTTATCATCTTCTTAAAATTCGATTCTGTAAAATTAATATTCACGGCATCTTCTAAACAACCATTATTATATTCATCTGCAGTACGGACATCAAGAATTACAAGCTCGTTGCTACCCTTAAAACTCTTCACTATTTCTGTAGCTTCACTAATTTGGATATCTTTGATCATATTTTTACTGGAATCTTTTTCGGGCATATTAACCTTACCAATTATAGTGAAACTAATAACACTTTGTTTAGGATCATTTGAGATTATTGTGATAATTGATTTTAATTTATTCATACTTGCATCAGGTAAAATATTTATATTAAATAAACCCTTCTTGCCAAACTCTACGATAAACTTTACTGGATCTATTGTAAATTTTTCATTGAGAGATTGGATATTCCTAATATAAAGATTTCTTGTCCCGGTATTTTCAATTTCAATAACTTCTGTTCTTGACTTATTCAGGAATTAAATCTTTGATCATAAGTGTTTTATTAACAGACATTCTTATTTGGGGAGGATTTGCCTTTTCTTCATGTGTTAATGTCGAAAAATCTTAAATAATGTTTGAATTAAGTATTAAATATCCCTGCTGCATATTATTCGCAAATTCAATATTAAATTGGAACATTTCCGTTTTTTTACCGAGGTCTCTATTCTCAGAATTAAAATGTATAACAAGTTCACCATAATTTGCAGGATATAAAATAGCTGGCTCAATCTCAATTTCAATACCCTCAATTTCGCTGGCAAGAGAGATATACATTGTATCTTCTTTAGTATTATGGATATTTATTCTATTTGTTTGCCTTGCACCAAGAAACATCTTCCTGAAATTAACTTGATTGTTACTGGCTTCTAGATGACCTATTGATTTTCTAAGTTTGCCGGGTGTTACTATCACATAACCTTTAGTTTTCAATTTGATTATCTTACCATTGAAGCTGGTAAAAATTTTGATGGATTTACTAAAACTTCCAGGTCTGTTATTGGAATCAAATTGAACTGATATAATTCCTTTTTCCCCTAATTCTATTTCCTCAGTTGACCAACTGGGTACGGTACATCCTCAACCAGCCGTTACATCTAGTATATAAAATGATTGATCTCCAGTATTAGTGAATTCAAAATCAATTTTATGAGGTCATTCCTCTTCTTTTATCCTGCCAAAATCATATTTTAATGTTTCGAATTCTATGATGGGTTGCGATACTAACAAAACCAGAATGAACATTATTAGCATAAATGCATTAGCTCTTATCATTTCTGCTCCTTCACAATATTCATTACTTTGATATTTTTTTTATTGTTCTTGTGTCAAATGCAAATAATCGATCAGATTATAGTATCTCGAGGCTTTAGCTAGAATGTTAGTTTAAAATATAATATATGTTCATAATTCTTATGGTAAATTTGGAACGCTGTGAACTCAAGCAATTTATAAAGCCACTGTATTAAAAAACGCCCCGATCGAAACCGGGGCGCGGTGCTAAAATAGTGAACATAAACTCGACTCGAGTTAATCTAAACCCAAGTCGGGTTTGATATTATTTTATTTCATAAGTATCATTTTCTTAGTTGCAGTGTAGTTACTAGATTTCATTTTATAGAAATATACACTACTTGATACTGATTTATCAGAATTATCTGTACCATCCCAACTTGCTGTATAGTCACCTGATTCTTTTACAT
>JAVCCF010000150.1 GCA_030765625.1 Candidatus Tenebribacter burtonii | reverse complement strand
AGATGGTGGTTATAGCGGTAAGGTCACACCTGTTCCCATCCCGAACACAGAAGTTAAGCTTACCCGCGCCGATGGTACTGTTCCGGCGACGGAATGGCAGAGTAGGTCGCCGCCATCTTTATATACTGTCACTTTAGTTTTATACATGGCTCCACTAAATCGGAGCCTGTTTTTTTTAATACTAATATCCAAATATTCTTTTGATTGATAAATCACAAAAAAAGATTGCTTTAAATTGCATTAATCCAATATTTGTCAAAAGTCAGGAGATAAGATTGGACGATTTATTTGTAGCAGAAGAAATTAGAGAATTGCGTAATAGAATTGCTCATCACAGCAATCTTTATTACAAAAAAAACCAATCTGAAATCTCTGACTACGATTTTGACCAACTAGTAAAACAACTGCAATACCTGGAAGCAAAATATCCACAATATAAAGAAACAGAATCTCCAACAAATGCTGTAGGTTCAGATATAACAGAAAAAGGCAAGATCATTACACATAAAGTCCGTATGTATAGTTTAGAAAATGCATATTCTCTGGAAGAAGTTGAGGAATTCTATAATAAGATTAATAAAAAAGTTGATAGATTTATCATGTTCACAGCAGAATTAAAAATTGATGGATTCAGCATTAATATCTATTACGAAAATGGTAAATTGCAATATGCAACTACACGAGGTGACGGTTTTGAAGGTGAAGATGTAACTGAAAATGTTAAAACAATCTCATCAATTCCAACTAAGATAAAATACAACAATCCAATTGAAGTTCGAGGGGAGATTTTCCTACCTAGATCAGAATTTGATAGAATAAACGAAGAACGGGAAGCAAATGGTCAAAAACAATTTGCAAATTCACGTAATGCAGCAGCAGGAACTATTAAATTGAAAGACGTAAAAATAGTAAAATCCAGAAAGCTGGATTATCGTGTTTATTCAGTTGGGCTTTTTAATAATGAAAAAATCAATACGCAGTATAAATTGCTAGAGTTTTTAAAAGAGCAAGATTTTAAAACAATTATTTCTAAATTTGGTCAAGTTGGATATGTCGGTGAAAAAAAAGCGATTGTAAGCCAATGTCAAATGTGGGAATATAAAAGAGATGATCTTAATTATGACATTGATGGTTTAGTTATTAAAGTAAACGATTTCCAATTACAGCAGAAATTAGGTTTTACTTCTAAATCTCCAAAATGGGCAATTGCATACAAATTTAAAGCGGAGGAAGTGGAAACACAGTTACTAGGAGTGGATTTCCAAGTTGGAAGAACAGGTGCCGTAACTCCAGTTGCTCGATTAAAGCCTGTTTATATCTCCGGCTCTACAGTTTCTAATGCAACTTTGCACAATGAAGATGAAATTAAACGTCTTGATTTGCGGATTGCTGATTATGTAACGATAATAAAGTCGGGAGAAATAATTCCAAAAATAATCGATGTAAACTATCAAAAAAGAAAAACTGGATCTGAGGAAATTGAATTTCCAAAGACTTGCCCTGTATGTGGAACATCATTGAAGAGAGAGGAAGATGGAGTAATTTCTTATTGTAATAACTTCAACTGTCCTGCACAAATTCAAAGAAGGATCCAGCATTTTGCTTCTCGTGTGGCTGTTGATATTGATGGTTTAGGTGAAGCTGTTGTAAAACAATTAATTGAGCATAAACAAATAAATAAAGTTCAGGATATTTATCATATTGATTTTAATGAATTTCAACAATATGATAAGCAAGGAACAAAATCAGCAGAAAACCTGAGGATTGCAATTGAACATTCTAAAACTCAGAAATTTCATAAAGTACTTTTTGGACTTGGAATTCGTTTTGTAGGAGCGAAAATGTCCAAAATTCTCTGTTCATATTTTATTGATATTGAAGAAATCATTAATGCTGATTATGAAGATTTGCTTGAAATTGATGAGATCGGAGAAAAAATTGCTCGATCAGTTTATGAGTTCTTCCGAAATGAGAGTAATTTGCAGATGATTAATTCTCTGCAGGATGCAGGCATGCAAATGATCAGTGAAAATATTGAGGTTAAGGAAATTCTAAACGAAGCAAAGTTTCTAATTACTGGTACTTTAGAAAAGTATAGCAGAAATAAGATCAAAGAAATGATAGAAAAAAATGGTGGGAAGACGATCTCTGCAGTCAGTAAAAATCTAAATTATCTTATAGTTGGGGAGAATCCTGGATCAAAACTTAAAAAAGCAAAAGAGATCGAATCTATTGATATCATTACTGAAAGTGAATTTTTACAAATGATTGGAATTGATTAATAAATGAAAATTTTAGAAAGATACATCCTGAAAGAAAACTTTAAACCATTTGTTGTTTCACTTATGGTTACTACTTTCGTCATGTTACTTGATAAGATAATTGATCTTTTAAATCTTATTATTGAAAAGCATCTAGATATATTAACTGTTGTTTCCATCTTTGGATTAAGCCTGCCATTTATTCTGGCACTTACTATTCCAATGGCAATTTTACTTGCTTCCATTATGTCATTTGGAAGACTTTCGGTTGATAATGAACTTGTTGCTTTCAAATCTTGTGGGATTAACATTTATACTCTTATAAGGCCAACGGTAATTGCTGCTCTTTTATTATCATTTTTTATGATCTATTTCAATAATGCTATTTTACCTCAAACAAACCATATGCTTAAAAATATGATGATTGAAGCTAATTACCGGAGACCTGCGACTGCAATTGTACCAGGTACTTTTAATTCAATGAAGAGCTACACCATCTATGTAAAAGAGAGAATTGATGATGAACTTTTTGGAATTCTTATTTATAATCGTGAAAAGACAAAATTTCCGCAAACCATATCTGCAAAGCGAGGTAGAATTGAATTAGCAAATGGTGGTAACAGCTTGAAGGCAATTCTTTACAATGGACAAATACATGAACGGGATCAGAAAACCCCCGATAAATATAATATCAGCGAATTTAAAAAATTCACATTAAATCTTCCTGACCTTGGTTATAAGATGAATCAAGAAGGAACAGATTATCGAGGTGATCGCGAACTGAGTTCCAAGGCAATGCAGGAAATAGTTAATAAAAGAAAAAATAAAATTAATTTAATACAAACAGAAATCGAAGATATTCAAGCAAAAATTAATATTATTAATTCTAATGAAGAAGAAGCAATTGATAAAAAGGAATTGAAAAAGAATAATAATCAACTCAATTTAAAAAAAGACAAAATAGTTGCTATGCAATCAGATATTAGGAAATATCAGGTTGAGATTCATAAAAAATATGCTATTGCTTTTGCCTGTGTTATTTTTGTGCTTATCGGTGCGCCGATCGGTATGAT
Organism: Candidatus Tenebribacter burtonii; assembly: GCA_030765625.1. Classification (GTDB taxonomy): domain Bacteria; phylum Cloacimonadota; class Cloacimonadia; order Cloacimonadales; family TCS61; genus Tenebribacter; species Tenebribacter burtonii. Next base: position 3,636 of record JAVCCF010000150.1, on the reverse strand, counting down.
GACCAAAACCAGCGGTGTAGGAATGTCATTTTCTGTTAGCGCGATTGTTTTCCTGATCTATTACGGTGCATTAACTCTAGGTGAAGAATTTGCTGATAAAGGAGTTGTATCTCCTTTCCTGGCAATGTGGATATCTAATATTGTTTTTAGTATTATTGGAATTTATCTAGTTATTATTTCCGTAAAAGAAATGAAGACTATAGATCTTACAAAAATCCGGGATAAAATGAATAAATTACTGGGATTTGGTATAAAATGAGATTATTAGATAAATACATTTTGAGGGAATATTTAAAAATATTCCTAGTTATACTTTTTTCATTCTCAGTTCTCTTTCTGGTTGTAGATATTTCAGATAGATTGCCGCGATTGCTAAGTAAAGGTGGAGAAATGCATGATATAATTTTGTATTTTCTACTTCGCATTCCATATCTTGTATTGCTTTCATCTCCCGTAATGGTTCTACTCTCGGGTCTTTTTCTTATGAATAATCTTTCGAAGTATAGTGAATCAGTAGCTATAAGAGGTGCAGGGATCAGCATACTAAGAATGGTTTCTCCCCTTATCTGGTTTGGATTGATCTTCAGTATTTTTATTATGTTTATGGGTGATCTTGTTTTGCCTAAAGCTGAAGAATACAGGAATTTTATTTACAAAGAAAAAATTAAACATCAAAAAGTAGAAGATAAAAAAATGAGATCACATATTCATTATCTGGGAAGTGACAAAAATCTATATTATATTGGCTTTTTCGATGGATACAGAAATAATTTAAAAACAATTGATATTACAACTTTCCATCCTGAGACTGGTGAAATAAAACGGAAAATAACTGCTACCAGTGCCTCTTGGATAGAAGAAGAATGGGTATTTCAAAATTGCTATATCAGGAATTTTGAGAATGGAATTCCTATTGGAATGGTGCATTATGAAGAGAAGATAATAAATGAAGTTGATGTAACTCCCCTCGATTTTATTAAAAGTGCTAAGAAACCAATTTCAATGAATTTTTTTGAGTTACAAGCATATATTGAACGATTAAAAAAAGTGGGAGAAAAATTCACAAAAGAATTAGTAGAACTGAACCTCAAAGTATCATTTCCTTTTGCAAATCTAATTATCTTACTTTTTAGCGTACCGCTGGTTTCAACTTCTTCCCGTAGTAAAGGAAGAGGTTTGATCTTTGGAATGGGGCTTCTGGTTTGTTTCTTGTATCTATCAACATTAAGAATATGCCAGAGTTTGGGATATAATGAGGTTCTATCTCCAATGATTGCAGCTTGGCTTCCCAATGTAGTATTTGCATCTATTGGAATATTCTTTGTAATTAAAGCGGAGGTATAAGTGAGATTAAAAAAATCAGTTTTATTTGTATATGTTGATTTTATTTCTTTTGTAAAAATGGATTATAAGATTCTTAGTGAAAAATATCAAGTTACGAAATACAAATACAAGTTATCCAAAAATCTTTTTATTTTTTTATTTGAATTTATCAAAATGAGTTTGTATTTAATTAAAAACATTTATAAATTTGATCTCCTTTATTGTTGGTTTGCAGGGTATCACACTTTGTTACCAACATTTTTTTTCAGAATATTCAGAAAAGAAAGTATTGTTATTATTGGAGGATATGATGCTGCGAAAGTTCCAGAACTTAATTATGGTGCACATACAAAAAAAATATATGGTTGGTTTGTAAAAAGAACAGCTGATTTTGCAACAAATTTATTGACGGTTTCCAAATTTACGCAAACTGAATTTTTCAAATATGTTAATTGTAAAAATAAAATAAAAACAAAAATGATTTATAATGGAGTTGATATAAATATCTTTCGAAGAAATTACAATGTAAAAAAAGAAAAAAATATTATTACAGTTTGTGGTGCTTCAGATATAAGAACTGTACTGAGAAAAGGAGTGGATTTTTTTGTTCAAGTAGCTTTTGAACTACCTCACTATAAATTTAAGATCTATGGGCTTGAAGAGGAAGCATATAGATATATTAGTAAAGAAAAACCAAAAAATTTGGAAATTTTCCATAGAATATCACATTCTAAATTAATTAATGAATTTTCGAAAGCAAAAGTAGCTTGCCAATTCTCTCGTTATGAAGCATTTGGTGTTGCGATTTTGGAAGCTATGTGCTGTGAATGTATACCTATTGGTTATGATTATGGAGGAACTTCAGAAGTAATTAATAATTCAGGTTATTTAATTCCTGAATTAAACTCAAAGCATGCTGCGAAATGTATTGAAAAAGCGATAAATTCTAATAATAGTATAGGAAAAAAAGTAAGACAGGAAAGTATTAAAAATTTTTCTTTTGAAAAAAGAGAAAAAGAAATTATGCTTTTACTAAAAAATTTGCTAAATTGAATAATGTCTGAGAAGTTATTTAGAAAAAAGAGTAGTTTTTAGGATTTCAGTAAAATAAATGGAGTTTAGATGAAAACAATAAAAAATAATGAAAAAAAATATTTCCAAGAAAAGATTGAAAAAGTTTTTAAAAGGATGCTTCTTAACATAAGATTTATAGTCAATTCATTAGCACTAAATAAAATAAGTATGAAAAATATTGAGCAGATTAGAGATAAAAATAAAGGGGACACTATTTTTATGGCTGGATCTGGACCTTCGTTAGATACTTATCCTGATGATTTTTTACAAGGTAAGATATCAATGACACTTCATTTAGCTTTTTTAAAATTCCCCAATCCTACTTATGCTCATATTTCTGAAGCTGATAGAATTCAATGGTTAAAGAATAACAGACCTGATTTTTTTGAAATTCAAGGATTATTTAATAATCCTTTCTATCCTTTAGTAGATCCTAATTCAATTTTGAAAAATGTGGGAAATATATCACCCTATTTTTTAAAATATAACCCCAAAAGATTAAAAATAAAAAATATTGAGAAGCAAATTGTTTCAGCATTAACAGGAAAAAATATAAGATATTCATCAAATGGAACTTGCTTGCATACAGGTATTTGGTGCGCTTTAATCCTGGGATTTAAAGAAATTAATTTAATCGGTTGCGACTTTTCCGAAAGTGAGGGAAAAGATTATTGCTCACTTGGTGCTCTGGGAAATGAGAGAGTACCAACAAAAATATTCTATAAAGATGCTTATCATAGGATGCAAGTTTTTACAGAAGAAATAATTAAAATGTGTAAAAAATATAATATTATAATAAATAGATTTTCTGATTACAAAAATTATCAAGATAGATTAATAAAGATTTTTTAAATTTAAAAAATTATGTTAAAAAAAATAATAGATATAATTCAAAACGAGGGAATCCTGGGAGTATTCAATAAATGCTTATTACAAATTTTGGGATTTTTTTTTAAAAAGAATGAAACTATCTGGATATTTGGAGAAGCAGGAGGAAAACAATTTTTAAGTAACTCCAAGTATCTGTTTTTATATATTATTAAATATCAAAAAAAGATTCGTCCAATTTGGTTTACAAAAAAAAGAGATATTGTTAAAGAAATAAATGATCTCGGAGGAGAAGCATACATTTTTAATTCTTTGAAAGCTTTGTATTTTGGTTTGATAGCTAAAGTATATATTCATTCGTACGGTAGAGATGACATACTAAATTATTCTTTAAAAAATGCAATTTTTATT
>JAVCCF010000130.1 GCA_030765625.1 Candidatus Tenebribacter burtonii | reverse complement strand
GGTTGTTTATTTGTGAGTTTCCGTGGACGCATTGTTAACCATTGTTCCGTTTCGATACGGTTGCGAGTATTTTCTAGGGGCACGCCGCCGTTAAACAACATGGAGCGAAGCGGAATGTTGTTTAATGGATCCGGCGTATGCAGTGTTGAGTTTTGAGCTTGCTCAATTACGATACACAGATACGCATGTTAAGTGAAGCGGAGCGAGCGGACAGGTGAATCTTCACCGGATCCATTAAGTAAAACGAGAGCGAAGCGGAATTTTACTTAACATATGCACGCTGCGTCCAATTTTTTGTTGTACATAACTAACCTATAGTTATGGTATTTTTGTTGTACAATAACTTTTTTCTAGTGGTTATTGTACAACACGATACTATCTTTTAAATATCCAAAAACAATGTTTAGAAACAGTGAAACTGAAACCGATGTAATCTTTACATAAATCAAAAATACTTATGACTTCGTTTGTTCGTTCCTCACAAGCCGAAGTATATGTGTTTTGTTAGGCAGGAAGAAGTATAACACACCCCGTATTCCTGAGGAATACACCCCTCTCAAGAGGGGAATATTAGAAACAAATCTTATTGTGGAATCGTTTTGTAGAATAGCAAGAAGTTTGCATGATCGTTTTTCTTCGAAAAGCCGACATGTAGAACAGCAAGAAGAAATTGAGATCGTTTCTTCGCGAACTCAGAAGCCGACTATTAGCAAGCCGATCCGTAACCGTGAAGAAAAATGAGAAGTTAGAGAAATGTGTCAAGATATTAAAGTAATCATACTTCGCTAACTTCTACGCAGATGCTACGAAGTTAAAGAAAGCTTCGTAGGACAAGAAAAAAGGGGCTCGTTGAAAGCAGCTCCTTTTATGAATTTATAAAAAACGACTATTATTTCATCAGGATCATTTTCTTTGTAGATGTATAACTACCGTACTTCAATTTATACAAATATATTCCCGAAGCAACAGAATTTCCATTTTCATCATCTCCGTTCCAGATAACTTGTTGATTTGAAGATTGGGTGGTTTGGAAATCTGTAAATGTTTTAACTTTTTGTCCTTTCAAATTATAAATTTCTAACTTTGCATTCTTAGCATCCTTTGCAGTTAAAGAAAAAGAAATAGTTGTAGAAGGATTAAAGGGATTTGGATAATTCCCATGTAAACCAATTTTTATCATTTCCACCACATCAGGTTCAATATCAGAAGTTGTCCTTGAAATAATTTGTGAAAAAACTGGGATTGATTCGATTCCATTCGTATGCAATGCCAGTACTGCAAATTGGAAGTCACCGTTTGGAAGATCATCCCAACTTGTATCAATATAAAATGAATCTTCTATTGCGGTTGCAATTAAATCCCAATTCTCTGGATTCATTTGCTCATATTCAAAAAATCTGTAAACGTTATAACCTTCGAATTCTCTATTGCCATCATTCCAAGAATCAGCTTTCAAAACGTGCTCTACAAAATTTCGTGAGCTTGTATTTCCAAGATTAATTCCAAGAGCTCTTATCATCATGTTTTTTTGGAACATTGAGTGTATATCACCAATATCGATCCATTCATTGTCATCATCCATCCAGTTTTCAATACTTAGTTGAGTTCCACTTTGGAAAATCCATGGTTCGCCTTCACCATCATCCAAACCAATTGAAGTATATTGATTTGGTGTTATCACTCCCACAAAGAAACCACTAAAGGCTTCAACTTCTTCGGGTAATTCATAAGTATTCCACTCATCGTCCACATTAGGTATAAAGCCGGAAATATACAGGACTTCATCACGATCAGGAATATTATAGTAATCTAAAGCAAAAATTATAATTTTTACTTGAGTATGATAAACGAACTCTGATGTAAGATACCAGGAAACTTCATTAATAATAGAAATGTAAGGATGAATTGAACCAAAAACTGCATTTGGAACTGGATCACTCAAGCCAATCTGAAAAACTTGCAGATCATCATCATATCTGAACTCTCCATCACCTTGCCCTGGAGAATTCCAATTAAGATCAACCAAAGTTCCTTCTTCATTTTGTATAGCAATTAAATTTCCTGGTGGTAATGTCGATTCTGATAGTGTTACAATTCCAATATCCAAGTTTACCGAGCCAACGGTCAGTTCATCAGTATAAGCATCATATCCATTATAAATGATATTAATTTCATAAGTAATATTAGTATAAATTTCTTCGACAATAAAATCACCGTTTTCATTAGTAACTACATCATAATTGGCAAAACCTGAGATACTTATTTCAGCTCCATCTAAACCAACATCAGGGAAATCACTCCCAACCACATGTCCTGTAACTGTGATAAAACCTAACGGTATCAATTCAAAATCAATTTGTGTAGTTTGACCATCAAAAACTTCCCCGGTATTTGTTTGAGGAGAATAACCGAATTTTGATGCAACTAAATTATAATTTCCTACAGCAATGTTCCCAAAGAAATAATAGCCTTGATCATCTGTTTGATTCACCATTTGATTCTCTTCGATTAATACTTCTGCTCCACTAATGGGATTTCCATTATCATCTATCACATATCCTTCCACATTACCCATTGGTCCCTGGAAAAATGAAATTGTTATATTTGGGAAACTTTCATATCCCCATCCCACAGGAGGGTTATACGGATCTAATATTTCTATATTATCTCTTTCATATTTTGTTCTGTCCAAATGTTCTGGTGTACTACTGTGAAAGAAATAATCAGTTGAACCAAAAGTTTGTTCATCCATTGGTCTATGCACCATAATAACCAGATTGCTACCCTGATAATAGTATTGTTGTGCAAAATCTATTGTTATATTATTTTGTCCGGAAGGATAATTTACAGTTCCACTAAAAACTTGAGTTAACTGAGTAGCAGGTATCCAAATATCGGTGAGATTAGTGAGAGTGGTTTCTCCAATCCAAACATTTGTTGGTTTGTTATAAAGATTAGTTGAAAAATTATTCTGATATGTTACCGAAGTAATAAAACCCTCTAATATACCAATTTCATCAGCAAAATAAAGACATTCAGAGAGACTATTCTTATACTCAAAACAAACAGGGTTACGTACATCTGTCATCGTTCCATTACCTATAGAAATCTCCATAACACCGAGTGGAAATACTTGTACCTGCAAAGTTCCAGTTGCATCATTTGCAGGATTTTCATCTCCTTCTAATTCCACTATCCCATAAATTCCGGTTATTCCTTGCGGTTCATTAGCGGGTACATTCCAAGTGAGTGTATGTTCAACTATTTCGTCAGGTTCGATCGTCGCATTTATCTGAATGGAAGATAGCTCTTCTCCATTTGATTTCATTAATCTTACAGTATATGAATCTTGAGAATTGTTACCAACATTCTTTATGTAAATATCATAATTTTCAGTATTACCGGCATTTGTTATAGTAGCACCTGAAATATTCTGACCGGCAAGATCGTTGTCATAAATTATTGTTGGAGGAAATGTAATATCATCGATCCAACCTGTATCTGCTCCTGTTGTCATACTTCCATCTTTATAATATTCCCACTTAAAAGTGCGTAACCCTGTTGAAACATTTGCTGTAACTTGTGTCCAACTTACAGAACCAGAAATATCCTGAATTAGGGTTCCATCAATATAAAATTTGAGATAATCCCAATTACTTTCGCTATTTACCTTCCAATAAAAGCTGATAGTTCCATTATCTGTAATATCTCTTGTAACTTCAAGATCTGATGTCTGGCTATTTTCTATATCTCCGCCCTGAGCGCAATAACTCCCACCATGAGGACTGCTACTGGTAACAAACCAGTTTGCATTTCCACCTAATTGCCATTCAAAGGCAGAAAAATCTCCCGTCTCAAAACCCTCAAAATCTTGTGCTAAAACTAATGTTGGTATAATAACTAAAATCATTAATATCATATTTTTCATAATTTAATCTCCTTAATAATTTAAAATGATTAAGGGTTCTGCATAATGAAACAATGTTGTATTCGTGAAGAAATCTTCGGAGAATTCTCTCACGAAGAATCTCATTATAAGCTAAGTTTCATCCAGAAAACAAAGTACAAAATACATCCAGCCTTCGCCAGCTTCGGCTTGGCAAGCAGGATGAAATAAAATTCCATCAAGAAATACTCATAACCACTTCAAATTATTAGTACATTTTTTTTTAGTTCTTATCATTGTCAATTAATGAATATTTGTATATTCTATTTCTTATTTCGTAAGAAATTTTCTCAATATTTAAAAAGAGAGATTGTGCATTTTTTAAAGATAATTGACACAATACAAACACTTTTTAAAATGAATATTATAAATTATTAATCGGAGTTATTATGAAAAGTATGACCGGATATGGAAGAACAAAATACTTAGATGAGAATATTGATCTGGAAATCGAAGTAAGGTCTGTAAATAGCCGCTTCCTGGATCTTCGCATTAAACAGCCTTATTATCTTTCCTTTTTAGAAGACGATATTTCGAAACAGATAAATAAAATAATCGTGCGTGGAAAAGTTGATGTAAATATTAATCTTGTTTTACTTAAAGCACCCGATATGGAGCTGAATGAAGAAATGGTAAAAACTTATTGGGAATTGTACAAAAATGCAAAAGACCTGATAAACACTGATGCACATCTACCGTTTGCAAATTTGCTTTCTGAAAAAGATATAATAAGAACAGGAAAAACTGAGATAGATGAAGATAATATGAGCAAGATCATTATGACAACACTGGATAATGCAATAGCAGCACATCAAAAGATGGCAGTAATAGAAGGCAATTCCATGAAGGAATACTGCATAACTTCATTAACGGAAATGAGTTCTGCCTTAATGAGAATTGAAAAAGAATTTCCAATTTATAAACAAGAAATATATTCTAAATTAAAAAATAATATTGAGGACTTACTTAATGAATTTATAAAGGAAGAAGATCATAAAAAGCTGCTCTTAGAAACTGCAATATACGTTGAAAAGGCTGATGTTACAGAAGAGATCGTAAGATTAAAAAATCATATTGATAAGTTCTCTATTATTCTGGAAGAGAAATCAGAGCTTGGTAAAAAATTGAATTTTATCCTTCAAGAAATGCACAGAGAGATCAATACAATTGGTTCTAAATTCAATTCTACAAAGGTTTTTGATGATATTATTCTTATTAAAGAAGAGATTGAAAAATGCCGGGAGATAATTCAAAATGTCAGATAATGAACCAAAATTAAAATGGATTTCGTATCCATTCAAAGATTTTCCTATAAGCTCTGCCCTATTGATTGCCTTTTTGATCGTTATAAGTTTGCTGCTTTGGAAAATAACTGTAGTTAATTGGAAGATGCCGCTTTTCTTTTATCTTGGAATGGGAATATTTTTTTTGAGCTTAATAACTTATTTTATTCCTACAACTTATGAGCTTTTTGAAAATAGAATAATAGTCCATTACTGGCTTTTCAAAGCTGAACGACCATATTCTCATTTCGGTTGTTATTATATTGATAAAAAGGGAATTATGTTGAGCACATTTAAAATGCCTCGGAGATTAGATCCATTCCGTGGATTATCTTTACGTTTCTCAAAAACACAAAATGAGAAAATTGAACTACTTAAAATTCTGGAAGAAAAGATCGGGAATAAGATATAGTTAAATGTACGATAAAAAATTAGCATATACAATTAATAAAATACTTCAAGATAGTCCACATAATCATTTTAAAATAAAAGATATAGCGCAAGCTATTGGATTAAGAAAACATAAATATAAAGATCTTATAGATACACTCTTCAAATTATCAAGAGATAAAGAGATCAACCAGAAGAATCGGAAATATTATGCTGTAAAAGTAAAAAACGCTAAAAACATCACGGGAATATTTGATGCCACAACATTAGCGAGAAATAAATCCTTTGCATTTGTAAAAGCAGAGCCGGAAGATATATTCATCTCATCTGAAGACACGTTAACTGCCTATCATAACGATACTGTTGATGTAGAAGTTAACTATCAGCGTAACGGCAAGAAATACGGAATTATTACTAAGGTTGTAAAACGGGCTAATAAAAAAATTATCGGTACTTTTCAAGAATATAATGGAAAAAATTATATTATTCCTGATAATTCAAGGATTCACACAAATTTTGCTGTAAATGATATTTCCACTGCTAGAAGTAATGAGAAAGTTGTTTTAGAAGTTACTAATTGGGGAAGTCGCAAATATTATAAAATTCCAGCCGGTAATATTATAGAGGTGCTAGGAAAAGCTGGAAATCCTGATGTAGAAATCCTAAGTGTTATCAAGCAGTACGACCTACCTTTGGAATTTCCTCAAAATGTATTAGATGAACTCTGTACTTTATCAGATGATATTTCAGAAGATATGATCATTAAACGCAAAGACCTCAGAGATTTGCTTACATTTACTATAGATCCTGCTTCTGCTAAAGATTTTGATGATGCGATATCATTAATTAAAAACGAGAAAGGATTTACGCTTTATGTCCATATTGCTGATGTCGCACAATATGTAGGAACAAAAAGTAAGTTATTTGAGGAAGCCACAAAACGAGGAAACAGTTATTATTTTCCAAAGAAAGTAATCCCGATGCTACCCGAGAAAATTTCTAATATGATCTGCAGTTTACGACCATTCGAAGATAAGCTTACATTAACTGTTCAAACCAGATATAATGATGATTTCAAGATTATTTCGCAAAATGTTTATGAAAGTGTGATCTGTTCAAATGCCAGATTTAATTATAAAGAGATCGATGAATTCTTTGAAGAGAAAAAAGAACTGGAACCCGAAATTGCTGAAACCCTTAGAGATATGTACAAATTATCCGCTTCTCTAACAAAGAATAGAGTAAATTGCGGTTATCTCAAGCTTAATATCCCTGAAACGATTTTCGTATTTGATGATGAAGGTCATGTTATCGATCTCGAACGTAGCAAAGAAACTGATTCCCACAAAATGATCGAAAATTTTATGCTGGTTGCAAATGAGTTTATCGCCAAAAAACTTTCTTCCGGTATAACTATATTCAGAATTCATGAAAAACCTGATGAAGAAAGACTGTTAAAGCTCAAAGAAGAAATTACAAGTTATAATATAAAAATGCAAATGAACAAAAATATGAATGTTATACTTCAGAATTTACTGAACCAGCTTCCTGATGAAAGCTATCACAGAGTTTTTGATCGTAAGATCCTGAGAAACATGAAAAAAGCTAAATATTCTGTAGAAAACTTAGGGCATTTCGGACTGGCAATGCGTTATTACACACACTTCACATCACCAATCCGTAGAATTTCCGACCTGATCATTCACCATCAAATAAAGAATAAATTTAATTCTCAACAAACTCCTTTTTCATCATCTCATCTTTTTAAACTTGCCGAAATTGCTACTGAGAGAGAACAGATAGCCGATGAATCTGAACGTGAAGTTGATCTAAAAAACAAAACAATATTTATGAAAAAGAAAATTGGTGAGGAGTATTCTGCCATTATTATTGCTGTTAACAAAAATGCTTTAATTATTGAATTAGACAAATATCCCGTAACGGGAATTGTTAGCATATCTTCTTTAAATGATGATCAATACCAATATTATCCGCAACACAGCCGTTACATCGGGAAAAGAAAAGGCAAGATTTATAAATTGACAGATAAGCTTAAAGTTCTTTTAAGCAGTATAGATGATGAAATTCATTTTAAAGTTCTATAATATATTAAATCTGAAATAGTCTTTAAAAAAGGAATATATATGTTTGTTTATCGTTTTGTTACTTCGCTTCTTGTAGGTTTAAGTTATCCTATCATAAAATTACATCTGAAAAATAAGCGAGAAAAGCAAAGAATTGGTATCCTGAAAAATGGATTTGAAAAAAGTGTCTGGATCCATGCTGCCTCGGTTGGTGAAGTAAACGCTGTAAAGCCTCTTATAAATCAACTTTTACAACAATATTCACAAAAAGATTTTATAATGACTACAATGACTTCGACAGGATTGGAAGCTGCAAAGAAGATCAGTCCTAAATTAGTTGTAAGCTTTTTTCCAATTGATATTGTGTTTATCCAGAAAAGATTTTTTGATACTATTAATCCTGAATTGATAATTCTGGTAGAAACTGAGTTCTGGCCAAATATGCTGTATGTTGCTAAGAAACGTAAAATACCAATTGTTATGGTTAATGCCCGTATTTCAGATATCTCATTCCCAAAATATAGGAATTTAAGGATTTTTTGGAAACCCGTCTGGAAGGCTATTAATGCCGTAAATGCTCAATCTGAGAAGGATGAACGAAGATTTATCGGGTTTAATTTCGTTAATGTTATAAATGCACATAACCTTAAATTCTGTATTGAACTTCCAGAATTTAATAAAACAACTTTAAGAAAAGAATTAGGCTATTCTGAGAGCGACTTCATTATAGTTTGGGGAAGTAGTCGTCCGGGAGAAGAAAAGTTCTTTAAAGAAGTTTTTATAAGCCTTAAAAAGAAAATAAACAACTTAAAAGTCATCATTGTTCCACGTCATTTGCACAGAATTCCTCAAGTATGTGGATTATTCAAAGAATATGATTATCATCTTTATTCCACTCTTGAAGAGCCTGGCGATATTCTTTTTGTAGATGAGATGGGAATTCTTAACATGATCTATGCTTTTTCAGACATTGCAATTGTTGGTGGCAGCTTCTTAAACTTTGGTGGACACAATCCGCTTGAACCAGCTTTTTATGGAACACCTGCGATTATTGGGAAATATCATCATTCCTGCCGTGACTCAGTAGACAGGCTTTTAGAAAACAATGGTATCATTGTATCTGACAAAAAGAAATTAACTGAGGACATATTGAAATTATTTAATAATTTTGATCTTAGGGAAAAACTTGGGTCAAACGCTAAACAAACTTTAGGACTTAATTCAGATAGTTTGAAAATAAATCTTAGGGTTTTGGAGGAATATATAAAGTAAAACACAATCTTGTTTGTATAAATTTGATTGCGTTATAAGTTCTATAGAATAGAGTGTTTTGTCATCCTGATGAATCTTTCACGTAGTTCTCATGAAGGATCTCTGCTTATAATGAGATTCTTCTTTAGATATTACTTCGAAGATTTCCTCAGAATAACAGCATCTTACATTTTTCAGTATCCTTAATTAAATTGCTTTACTTTAGAGGAACAATGAAAAAAGTCATAATAATTATTTCATTTATTGCAATTGCAGGTTCTTTGTTAAGTGATGTTTCATCCAATTTCTGGTTTCCAAAAATTGGCAAATTCTTAGGTCAATCCAATGCTTCCATCGGTTTTCATTTCTGGAATGATCACTTGTATTTAAGAAATTTGCAACTTCGTACATTTTTCTATTTATATCCTGGAATAAGATTCAATAGCGGGATCCGGTCTAATAAGAAAATGAATGTAATTGAGATTTATAAAGATTCCCATCCTGTTTACAATAAAATTGAACCAAATATTGATGAACTCTATTTAGAATTCATGGGCTTTAATTATAATAAATTTGGAGTTATAAGCGCAAGTTTGAAACTTGGTAAAATAAGGTATCTGCGTTTTCCCTATTTCGATAATATTGCCAAACTGGATCAGGTCCCTGGATTAACAGACCTTCGCAAAGGTGATATGAGTGGCTATTATGGAGAACTTCTGTGTCTTGATTATTTATCCGATTATGGATTGGGTTATCATTCATCTTTAATTCACTGGGATTTATTTGAACGATCAGAATTCGATATTTTGGAAAATTATTTATTTTTCAAAAGAAATTATGGAATATTGGAGTTTGAAACGAGAGTTGGAACTCTTCAAACAAGAGAAGAACCAGTAGGAATATCTGATCTTGGATTCAATGTATATCTTGGAATTTTATGGAAAGGCTACAGGACAGGAATCTATTTTGAAAACATTGAAGATGTTATATTTACCGGATTTAGTATTTCTTTTGCTCCTTCCAACATAACTGAACTTCTGGGAAAAGTTAAGTTAGATTATACACGTGCAGATGAAGGATTTTCCATGCAAATCCCTTTTTTCAAAAAGAACTTCGGATGTTTAACAAAAGATATTCCAGAAAATTCAGAACTCGTTGGAACAATTACAGTAGAAAGAGTTATCACATTCTGGAGAGCTGGTATGATGCGTAATTTTTATGAACACATTATTTCAAAAAATGGAGATACTGATTCATCTGATTTGTATATAAGGATAGTTGAAAAACCTGTAAGATTGGATAATGAATCTATTATTAGTCCAGTTTACAAATTCAATTCTATTCAATCGTTAAAAGATTGGAATAGATCAGGTTATCGTTTGGGGCAATATAGCCAGGATGTAATTTATGAATTTTATAGAGGAGTTGAATAAATGAAAGAAGCACTATTTTACACTAAATTGAAAAATAAAAAAGTCAGATGTGATCTTTGTCCGCACAATTGTATAATTGCACCAGGGAATATTGGAATATGCAGAGCACGCAAGAATATTGATGGCATCCTTTATGCAATAAATTATGGAGAAACCATTACAATCAGTATCGATCCAATGGAGAAAAAACCATTATATCATTTTCATCCAGGTAAAAGTATTCTTTCAATTGGTCCAAACTCATGTAATTTCTCTTGTAAATTCTGTCAGAATTATCAATCAAGTCAGTTTGTAGTTCCAACTACAACAATAACTCCACAAAAATTACTTGAACAATGTAGAACACACAATTGTAATTTTGTTGCTTTTACTTATACTGAGCCGATAACCTGTGTTGAATTCATCTTTGATTCATCTAAAATTCTAAAAAAGAATGGTATAAAAACCGTAATGGTAACAAATGGTTTTATCAATCAAGAACCTTTAAAAGAACTTCTTCCCTACATTGATGCCATGAATATCGATCTTAAAGCCTTCGATGATAAATTCTACAAAACAATCTGTAATGGTTCACTGCAACCGGTTTTGGAAACAATCAATACAGCTTCAAAGCAATGTCATATTGAGATAACAAATCTAATTATTACAGACGAAAATGATTCTGAAAAACAAATTACTGATCTCGTAAATTTTGTTGCAAACATTGATCCAAATATTCCTCTTCATTTCTCACGTTATTATCCTACTTATAAAATGGAAAATCCTCCAACCTCGGTTTCCAAACTGGAAATGGCAAAAGAAATAGCAGAGAAAAAGTTAAAGTATGTTTATCTTGGAAACATCGTAACTGAGAGAAATACAAGTTGTCCAAATTGTGATCATCTGCTAATTCGCAGAGACTATCCATTGAAAAATAATATTATTAATGGAAAGTGCCCAAACTGCGGTCATAAGATTTACGGTGAATTTCAATGATACGTGATCTTCGCAAGATATTCACATCTGCCGATATTATTTTGATTTTCTTTCTTTTGGTAATTGCTGTGATTATGCTTGTACTCATCAAAGATGATATTTCTGCAAAACAGGTTGAGATCAGATATCATAATAAACTTGTTACTTCTGCTCCTTTGAATAAAGATAGAATAATTGAAATTGATGCAGGAATTGTTGTTGAAATAAAAGATGGGAAAGTAAGGATGAATGAATCAACCTGCAAAAACCAATATTGTGTTAAGCAGGGCTGGAGTAATCGTTTCCCAATTATCTGTATTCCGAATGAAGTATCAGTTGTGATAAAGAGCAAAAAGAAAGAAGAAATGTTGATAACTAAGTGAACTAACACAAACATTTAATGTTGGCTTTGCTAAGCAATAATAAGATGGCTTTATGAAGTAAAGCATCGTCGCTTTAAACGACAAATTCTTTTCTGTTTGTGAATTTCTCAAAGACAGAGCTTTGAGTTATAGGTAAAACAAGATTCCAATCTTATTCTATTTTCCTCGAAATCGGAATTTCGATTTACTTTCTTCTTATCACATAAATCAAATTATTTGAATTTTCTGTAACTTTACCTTTATTAAAATCTCCATAAATATTTATGATTTCAAATCCGCATTTTTCAAATAATAGTTTCATGTAATCCAAACTGCATTCTTTCAGTGAAATTTCAACATAGGTTCTTTGCTCTTCCCCATTCTCATCTATCTCAAGATATTCATCTCTCCAGTGTTTGATCTGATTGATCATATCAATTCTGTGAGAAGTGTACATTGTAACAGTGGAATTATTGATTTGATATTTGGCAGTATATGATTGTGTTCTTGGTAAAATCTCTTCACCTTCGCATATTCGTGGATTGATGTCCATTGCCAATACTCCCCTATCTTCTAAGTGATCATGAATATTGTTTAGACACATTATTTGTTCTTCTAATGTGAGAAGCTGTTGAAACGAGGAATAACTAATAAAAGCAAATTTGAATTTCCTATCTAATTTAAAAGTTGTCATATTTGAATTTAGAATTTCTAAATTCGGTAGATTCTTAGCTCTGAGAATATCAAGCATTCCTTTAGAGTTATCAATTGCAGTAACAATGTGTCCATTTTTTATCAGTTCTTGAGTTATTCTGCCGGAGCCGCAACACAGCTCAAGGATTGGATCTTCAAATTCTTTGGAGATGGTTTTCCAAATATGAATATCTTCTCTTTGATTTGTACAGATCAGATCAAATTCCCAATCATAATATTTTGCATGATCATTCCAGTTCATATTTTGCTCCTATAAAAAATGGGCGATTCAAATGAAACGCCCAATATAATTCAAAGGTAATTTTATTTCAATTTTTCTATTCTGTCTTCAATCAATTTTTGAATTTCATGCAAACGTTCTTCAGTTTCTGCTTCATAACGTAAAACCAGTACCGGAGTTGTATTCGAAGCTCTGCAAAGTCCCCAACCATCCTTAAACGTTATACGCATCCCATCAATTTCATTCACATCATAGCCTTCAGCGATGAAAGAATCACGGACTTTTGCAACAAGATTGAATTTCTCTTCATCAGTGTTCTTATAATGAATCTCAGGTGTGTTGTACATTTTAGGCTGGTCAGCTAGAAATTGACTAACTGGCATATTGGTTTTACTCATTATCTCAACAAATCTGGCACATACGTAAACAGCATCATCAAATCCCAGGAATCTGTCTTTCAGGAAAATATGACCGCTCATTTCTCCGCTCATTAAAAGCCCATCTCTGTACATTTTACTCTTGATATTAGCATGTCCTGTTTTATACATTATAGGAACACCACCGTGTTTCTTTATGTCATCAAATAAATTCTTAGAGCACTTTACATCTCCAATTATCTTTTCACCAGGATGAGTTTTCAAAAAATCTCTGGCAATGATATTCAGTATCTGATCACCGAACAGCATTTTGCCGTTTTCATCGATCACACCAATCCTGTCTGCATCTCCATCCATACCAAGACCAACTTCCGCATCAGAGTTTTTAACAGCATCGATGAGTTTAGTCATATACTTCTCTACAGTTGGATCTGGATGATGATTTGGGAAGGTTCCATCCGGTTCACAGTACATTTCAGTAACTTCACAGCCCAATCTTCTTAATACTTCAGGAAGATAAGGACCACCCATCCCGTTTCCACCATCAACTATAACTTTCACCGGACGTTCCAGTTTTATTCCTTCAAAGATGTAATCCTTATAGATCTCATCCATTTCATTATTTTGTGTTAAGGTTCCGTTGCAGTTTTCAAAATCGTTGTTCTGGATAAGTTTAAGTATTTCCTGGATCTGTTCACCATAAACACTTTGCAATCCTTTATTCATCTTTATGCCATTATATTCAGCAGGATTGTGACTGGCAGTGATCATTACACCACCATCAGTCTTCAGCTTCCAGATAGAGAAATAGAGCACAGGTGTTGCTACAATCCCTATATCAATCACTTTTATGCCAGTTTCCAGCATTCCTTTTATAAATGCTTTTTTGAATGCTGGCGTACTGAGTCGGGCATCACCACCAATACTAACAGTTTTCAAATTCTGTCTGCGCATAAAGGTTCCATAGGCTTTTCCAATTTGATAAAGAATGTCTATATTAAGGTCTTTATCAACAACACCTCTGATATCATACGCTCGAAAGATCTGTGGATTTACCATTGTTACTCTCCTTGTTCAATATAATTATTTATTATCGGTATCATTTCTTTTAAAGCTCTGCTTCTATG
>JAVCCF010000118.1 GCA_030765625.1 Candidatus Tenebribacter burtonii | reverse complement strand
CGGCAGTTGCCGATAAATATCCTGAATTCCAAAAACTGGGAGTTGAGGTTCTTTCTATGAGTGTAGACAGTGTATTTGTACACAAAATGTGGAATGAAAATGAATTATCTAAAATGGTGAAAGGTGGAGTTCCTTATGCTATGATGTCTGACGCTGGTGGAAAAGTTGGGCAACTTTATGGGATCTATGATGAAGCTGGCGGAGCAGAAACTCGTGGTCGTTTCATTATTGATCCGGATGGAAATGTACAGGGATTTGAAGTGCTTACACCACCTGTCGGCAGAAATGTAATTGAGACTCTAAGACAACTCCAGGCTTTCCAATTAGTAAGAAACAGCAAAGGTGGAGAAGCCACACCTTCCGGCTGGAGACCCGGGAAGATGACATTGAAACCAGGTCCGGAACTGGTGGGAAAAGTTTGGGAAGTATGGACCACAGATAAAGCATTTGATTAACAATTAAACATACTATAAATATCAAGCCTTTGGTTTAATAAAACAGACCAGAGGCTTTTTCTATTTGACACAATTTATAAGTGATATCACTTAGATTGTGATATTAAAAAACATGAAGTAATAAAAGGGGTAAATAAAATTCAAATGAAAGATATCGATCACATAAAAAACCACGGCAAATTTGCCAAATCCTATGATGCTCAAGTGGAAGAATATCACAGTTATGGACATGATGTTCTTTTTGGAATGTGCTTTGAATATATTAAAACAGATGAAAATCTGCTGGATCTAGGTATTGGTACTGGGCTAAGTTCAATTAACTTTGCCAGGATAGGATTAGATATTACAGGCTTAGACGGTTCAACGGAAATGCTGGAAGAATGCAGGAAAAAAGATTTTGCTAAAGAGTTAAAACTATACAATATACAGGATGTTCCTCTTCCCTATCCTGATAATTCATTTTCTCATATAATTTGTTGCGGTGTATTTCATTTCTTTGGTGATCTAATGCCCATAATTAAAGATTCTTTTCGACTTCTTAAAACAGGTGGGATCTTTGCCTTCACAATTGCTTCACCATCTGCAAAAGATAAAGCTTTTGTTATTGGCAGTTTACCAGATTTTATTGAATCTCCCACTGCCTGGGGAATTCCAATTTTCAAACACTCAGATGAATACATTTGCTCCATATCAGAAGAACTTGGCTTAAAAATTCTGAAAGAGCAAAAAGTTTTGGCAGACAGCGGAGATAAAGATTCTGAAGATCTTCTCTTTAAAACGATAGTTATGCGAAAGGATTGAGAGAATTAACACTAACACTAATTCGTAATTCGTAATTCGTAATTTCTCTCGTACTCTCGCACTTCCGCACTTCGCACTCAGGTACTTTTTTCTTCCTACCCTTCTTTCATAATTTCACTTTTCTATTTGACACATTATCAAAGCTTTAACAATTTCGGATGTGATATTGTTACATTGCGTTGAACAAAGAAAAGTAGAAAATAGTTAAATAACAAGATTCTTAAAGAATTGAATCGATGGAAATTAAATGAAAAGATTTATATTTTTGTTTATAATTTGCATAGTTATATTTAGTTGCATTTTTGGACCTGATGATGAAGATTTTTCTTTTTCTGTTACTGTTAAAGATACCGACGGCAATCCTGTGGAAGGCTTGAACATATCATTACTGAATAAAATAAACTGCCCATTCTGGAATGAATTAAATTGGGAAACACGGGCACAGACAACAATTGTTCTTACAATAAGTTACGATTGTAATATCGAATTGTATGTAGAAGATATCGAAAGGAACCGAATTCGCACTCTTATAAATGAAGAAATATTTCAGGGCTTTCACAACATTATTTGGAATGGAACAGATGATGATGGAAATTACTTGCCTAACGGTGTTTATTATAGCACCGTCGTGTTCACTAGAAACGATACAATATCTTTTCAGGCTGAACGAACCATGTATTTAATGTCTTTAGGTGAATATCATAAAAACGGCACTACCGACACCGAAGGAAAGTTCAGCACCATCAACAGAAAACCATTTATTAACCTTTCCGATGCTGATTCACTGGAAGTTGTAGATTGTGATGGAAATACTTGGGGATTGCAAACTTTTTCGGACACAACTGCTGTTTGTATAACCGATCCTGAGAATGATGATTTTCTTCAAATCGAATTTATGAGAATAGCAGATAAGAATAATGAAATTAATATTACCTGGAATCCCGAGAACAAAACAATTATTAAAAACACTAAAAAAACGATCTCTCCAGCTTCCAGTATTTATAAAGATGGTGGTAATATTGTGAATCCCATTTTGGAAAAAATTGCTAACTATCCTAATCCGTTTATTTAATGATAATAATAAGGAGGCTATAATTGTTAAAAAAAACAATTTTACCATTTAATTTGGTTGAAGCATATATTGCTTCTTTGATCTGTAAAAGATTAATTAAATAAGAGAATTGCAAAAACTATTTACACTGTTAAATACTATTATTATTGACACTTATCCATTTCTTTTTCAATTTCGGTTTTGAAGTATTTAAATTTGTTTCAAAAAATAAGATAAAGAATTATTGGAGTAGAATTAAAATTAATTAATATTTCTTTTTTCTAGAGAATAAAATATGATTAGATATCAAACTAAGCTAGGTGCGTTTTACAAAGGAGAAGTGAAAACTTTATTATCAAATAGAGAATTTAATGTTTATCGCAATAAAGTAAATCTAATTTTTACTTCACCTCCGTTTCCTCTTAATCGAAAAAAGAAATATGGTAATTTGCAAGGGTCTGAGTATTCTGAATGGTTTTCTAACCTTGCACCACTTTTTAGCGATTTCTTAACTGATGATGGTTCAATTGTAATCGAAATGGGCAATTCTTGGGAACCCAGAAAACCAGTTATGTCAACCCTTGCTTTGAGATCATTACTTGCATTTTTAGATATGGGTAACTTATACCTATGCCAACAATTCATATGGTATAATCCTGCAAAGCTTCCAAGCCCTGCACAATGGGTTAATATTGAACGAATAAGAGTAAAAGATTCTTTTACACATATTTGGTGGATGAGTAAAACGCCTTTCCCAAAAGCAAATAATAAAAATGTATTAGAAGAATACAGTAAATCAATGAAAAATCTATTAAAAACGAAGAAATATAATGCAGGCAAAAGACCTTCTGAACATGTAATTGGCAGTAAATCATTCCTGAAAAATAACAATGGAGCAATTCCATCAAACGTACTAATATCAACAAATACAAATTCAAGTACAAATTATTTGAACTACTGTCGTGACAATAACCTTGTACCACATCCAGCAAGAATGCCAATAAATATTCCAAATTTTTTTATTAATCTATTAACTTCTCCTGGTGATATTGTAATGGATACTTTTGCGGGTAGTAATACAACAGGACAATCTTCTGAGGAATTAAATAGAAGATGGATTTCAATTGAGACTAATATGGATTATATACTAGGGTCAAAAGGTAGATTCTCTGAAATTAAGGAATTTGAATAATATGAAAAACATACGAAAAGCACTACCATCAGAAAAAGAATTAATGAAACTTATTATGCTAAATAGTATTATATCATGGAAATTTGAATTATTTGAAAATGATATCAAAAAATGGTTAAGTAACTTTAAGGGAGAAGTTTTTGGCAATAAATATGAGAGACAGCTTGCTTTATGGTTACTTGTTAATTTCGTATATTATAATGAAAATGAAGTAAGGCATTTATGTAAAACATTATACAGAGATTTTGTTCACAAAATATTAGTCGATAGAAATGTCAAAAATAGTACTTTAAGCAATTCCATATCGGAGTTTCTTGATACATCCCGATTTTATTATCTGGGCAAACCCGGTGAAAGTGGCGCGTTTATTTCATATTTATTCAGACAAGTTAATAACATCCCGATTTCAAATTTTATCTCTAATCCAGAAAATTTACAAAAAAACATAGAGACCGTAATATTCCTTGATGATGTAACTCTCACAGGTGGAGCAGGTAGCCAAGCATTTAATTACTTGGAAAAAACAATCAAAAAATACTTTTCTAAAAAGAACATTATACTATTGACATTAATTGCTTCAAAAAACGCAAAAACATTTCTGAATAACTTTGGTTATAATGTGATTTCTTGTATAACATTAGAAAACAAAAACAAATGTTTTTCGAGCAATTCAAATGTTTTTAGAAACTTTCCTAAACTCTTGGAAGATGGAAAAAAATTTGCTGCACATTATGGTAACCAAATAAAACCATTATCTCCATTAGGATATAATGATGGACAATATATATTTGGTTTTTTTATAATACACCTGATAATGTTTTACCAATATTCTGGTCTGAGAATAATGGATGGTATCCTGTCATTAAAAGGTACGATAAGAACTATAGGAAGAATAAATATGTTGAACTTGAACGATTTGTATAGCAATCCTTTTGTTGAATATAATGCAAATGTAATGGATTCAAATACTATCTTAGACTACTGGTGTAATCCATTTAAATTCTTACATTTTAAAATTAGTGAATCTGATGTATATAATGATAAAATGCCTATTGTTTTTAAGGGTGGTCGTGGTTCAGGTAAAACCATGTTTTTAAGATATTTTTCTTATCAAGTGCAATTACAAGAAGCCATTAAGCTTTATGCTGATGACAAGAACAAAATATTCAACCATTTTAAAGAAAAAGGTGGTATTGGATTCTATATAAGAGTTGATAATCCACATCTAAAATCATTCTCAGATCTTGGAGTAAGTAAAGAAAAGTGGGAATCAATTTTTACTCATTTTTTAGAATTAAAGATTGGTAGGGAAATAATCGAGGTTATTGAAGATCTTTACAAACTTAATTTAATCGATCATGATGAAATTGATTCAGATTTTGTTCCTAAAATGGCAAAAATTCTTGGAAGACAACAAGACCTCAATAGTCTTAACGACATTCTAAATGATTTTGATCAAAAACTGGAAGAAGTTAATACATTCCGAAGTGAAGTCTCCTTTTCTGATATAAGTTTCAAACCATCAAAAGGTTTTATATCACAATCTTTAAGTAGAAAAATTCCCGAATTATTAAAAAAAACAATTACTGTATTTGATGAAAAGATAAATTTCATATTGATGATCAATGAGTACGAGAATTTTTTTAAATACCAGCAAAGATTTGTAAATACCTTGATTAAATTTAGTAGTACATCTCCTACATTTGCAACCTATAGAATAGGGATGAGACTTGAAGGATTTAGAACTTATTATACTAATACAAAAGACGACTTTATTAAAGAAGGAAGAGATTACAGAGAAACTATTTTTGAAGAAGTAATCAACAAAGATAAGGGCTATCACAAATTTTTAAAGCACATTGCACAAAATAGATTAGAAAAAATTAAGCTGTTTAAGGAAAAAAATCTACTCGACATTTCTAGTATCTTAGGAAAATCTGAGAATCTTGAGAATGAAGCAAAAGATTTAACAATTCGAATACCCGATAAACATTTTAAGTTGATAAGCGAACTATCAAGTAAAGATAAAAAATTGTTAAGAAACAAAAAAAATCCTTTATTGGAACTTCTTAATATTTTATGGTTTAAGAGAGGTAGAAAACCCAATGAAATCAATAAAGCTATGAATGACTATCTCACTAAAGAAAAGACTGAACTTAGTAAAAAATACAAACGAGATTATGTTGATAAGTATAAATTGTCCTTAACTATTTTATTATCCTCCATCTATCGAAAAAACAAAATGTACTATAGCTTTAATACATTCGCCTTTCTTTCGTCAGGGATAGTTGGTCATTTCATTGAGTTATGCAGAAAAAGCTTTCAATATGCTGAATTCGAAAATAGAGAAATGCTATTCAACGAAGGGAAAATTTCAAAATACCAGCAAGATAAGGCTGCTAAAGATGTTGCTTCTACTGAATTAAAAATGACTCAAAGAATAGAAAATCATGGCGGCTTTATATATCGCTTCATATTGAACTTAGGAAACATATTCAGAGATTACCATATTGATAAAGGTATTAAATATCCTGAAACTAACCAATTTACAATAGACAAAGATTTACTTCCATCAGAGTATAGAGATGCTTTTAATGCTACCTTACGTTGGTCTGTTATTCAAAGAAAATCAAAACTGCAACAACCTTCCCCCGGGAAGCACATAAAAGATATCTATACAATTAATCGTATATTTTCACCCATATTTAACATTACTTATCGAACTAGAGGTGGACATTCAGTTCAATTTAAACCTTCGGATGTTCAGCAAATGATGGAATTAGATGAATTCAAAATTAGCATAAAAAAAAATAAAGAAACTGATATTGTAAACAAATCTCTTCAACAAACATTGGATTTTTAACATTTAATTATGACAAACTTTATCTTTAAAATGGAAAAATTGGATAACTATGATTTTAGTGACTTCCCTAAAATTGACTGTTTAATTCTAGCCGGTGGTTCAGATTTTAGGGCATATGAAGTTTTAAAAAAATTGGAATTAAAATCCATTCAAATAAAGGAAGTTGTACTTATCGATTTTCAAGAAAGAACAAGTGGTGGAAAAAAGAAAGTAATTGATTCATATAATATTTATAAAAAAATTAATTATAAAATCGTAAAAATACCTGGATTATTACAAAATCCTTCTGAATGCATAAAATCATTCATCTCTTATGGTATAGATTTTTCCAAATATGAGAAGATTGGTATTGATATCTCATGTTTTACAAAACCATACTTTTTCCTAATTATAAAACTAATAAAATCCTCTTTTTTGCATTCAATGATATTCACTTTTTATACTGAACCAGAATCATATTTATTCCCAAACGGATTATTTAATTTGTACCAATCTAGTTACGGTCCATTGAGTGTAATTGAAATTCCTGGCTTTACTGGGATTGAATTGCGAGAACAGAATAGAATTCTTGTAATCCTATTAGGTTTTGATGGTGATTTGTCAAAAGAAATAAATTTTGATGTTTCTCCTATAAAGTCACACATTGTTAATGGCTTTCCTGGCTATTCACCAAAATTTAAAGATATTAGTTTAGTTAGTAATGAAAAATTAATCCAAAGAAAGGAATCTCATATATTATATTGTAGAGCAAATAATCCATTTGAGACATATAATTTACTTGAATCCTTAAAAAAAAATATTGATCAAAAAAATGAAGATGAAAGTTTTTTTTTAAATATCGCACCATTAGGTCCTAAACCAATGGCACTAGGTGCTTGTTTATTTGCAATTCATAATCCTGAAGTCAGAATTATTTACCCATTACCTCAAAATTATAAGAAAATTACAACAGATAAATGTTCTTGTTCTTGGTTATATGAAATTCCTTTAATTTTATAATGTACTTTTTGTTACCTGTACAATTAGTATTTCATTTAAATATCAAAGCCTAAAAGAAGAAGAAAGAAACTATGAACTCAATTATCATCTACAAAACCACAGCGAAATATTATGATTCTAAGGAGAGTATATGAATAAGTTATTGAAAAAGCCAATGATCGTACTTATATTAGTTTTAATGCTGGGATATATTATATATACCGGCTCGGGAAAGATCTCTTCACAATTAGTGAAATTATTACCGGAAATTTTCCAAACTGATTTTTATCTGAAAAATATTAGTTTAAAATTCTTATTTGTGGTGTTTTCAATTGTGGCAATGCTATTAATACCAAAAATGAAACTCCGTGACTTTGGCTTGAGATTACCAAAGAAAATAAATTATTTCAAACTCATCTGGCAGACTGTTGCTTTAACAATAGGTGGTGGAGTTATTTATGGTTTACTCTTCATGGGATTATTGCGAAGTCTCTTTGGTGATACCGGTGAAATGGGATTCCCTGATAGTGGTTCTTTCTTGAAAACAATTATTACTGTATGGTTATGGTCGAGTATTTGTGAAGAAATTTTAAATAGAGGTTTGATACAATCACTACTTAATGTTTTTAAGAAATACAAATTTTGCAGGTTAACTCTTTCTGTTTGGATTTCCGGAATAATATTCGGAGCAATGCATTTCTCTGTATTAAGGTTCAGTAGTTCAATTTTTTTTGTATTGTTCATTGTTTGCGGCGCAACCACTCTCGGAGTTCTCGCTGCTTATTATCGAGAGAAATCTGAAAGTGTATATCCGGCAATCATGGTCCATATTTTGGGCAATGTTGCAGGTTCATTACCTTTATTGATCAAAGCTATACTTGGGTAGAAATTAAAATAAGTAATAAAAAAGAAGTTATTGAAAAAATTGTTTAAGGCAAAGGAGGGTAGCAAATGAAATATTTTATGTTAGTCGGTCTCATAGTGATAGTCCTTTTCATGACTGGTTGTGATTCTACAAACCTGGGAAAGATATATGAGGTTCATGTATCCGGTGGTGGAGTTGAATATGTGGAACTTTCACATTCAGTAACTCTGCCTGTAAGTCTTTCGGAAGCAATGTTCATAATGCCTCAATGCTGGGAAGAATATAATGCCTCTCTGGGTGAACCAGTGTTTAACGATGGAATCTGGTATTTTTTCTGGGGTCCCGTATACCCAGACTGGGAAATATCGGTTGATAGCAATACCGGAGATGTGATAATTGGAGTATTTGGATAAAATATAAACAACCGACTCTTCGTTAAAAGAAAAAT
>JAVCCF010000168.1 GCA_030765625.1 Candidatus Tenebribacter burtonii | reverse complement strand
TTTTCATTAAAATTGAAGAAGATATAGTTTTAATTGAAGGTGCTGCAACACTTTTTTACTTACCAGTACTAAAATTTAAAAATAAAACTCTTAAAGTCATTTATCTAGATGGTGATTTGACACTGAACACTTTATCGAAACGTAAAACTTTTAAATTCATGAATCAATTCTATAAGCATGTTGATGGGATTATCTCATTATCAGAAGTAAACAAAGTGATTGCTTCTAAACTTTTTAACATTCCAGTCGTTTCTGCATATCCTTTCCCGCAAGATGTTACACTCCAAAAAATTAAAAGAGAAAATTTTGCTTTGTATCTGGGTAGATTATCTCCGGAAAAGAATATTACGAGAATTATAGATTTTGCAGAAAGATCAAAATACATTTCGAAATTAATTATTTGTGGCAACGGTCCCCTGAAACAATATGTCGAAACAAAAGCCAGATACAATCCTGCTATAGAATATCTAGGATATGTGAAAAACATCTCAGAACAATTCTCACGATGCAAGTTTTTATTGCATTTTGCTGAAGCAGATACTTATCCCTGTACTGTATTAGAAGCTGCTGTATGCGGTTGTTTTCCAATTATATCAACCACAATTGGAAGCAGTTTCATTTTTGATGAAAAGTTTAAAATATCTGATATAAGAGATGATGATTTAATTGATTCAAAACTGAATTGGATTTTGGAGAACGATCAGGAAGCAAAAGAACTTCTGGCAAAGTCAAGACTGATGATAAAAACTAAGGTTGAAGCAGTTGCAAATTTTCAAGTACAATTCATCAAACTTCTTGATTTGATCAAGCTATCTTGAATCTTAGTCTCTTTTTTGTCTTATTGCATAGATTTGATGAAATTGGACATATAGAAAACGAAAAATGAATTAATTCAAAAGAATCGTTATTAATTCTTCATCTTATTTTGAACTGAAAATCTTTTATAAACTCCATCCATATCCATCAAATCTATCACTTTCTAATATTACTTCTTCTTTTTCAGGATCACTGTCATATGAAAAAAACCATAAACAGAATATTCAGAAGGATTTGACTTGAAATTGTCATAATACCAATTTGCCAAGTTTATCATATCTTGAGAAACCAGCAGGTCATCTTCCAGATGAATATTAAATTCACTTCCAAAATTAAAAGCAGTATTTAATAAATTAAAAGGATTCTTCCTCACACCTAAAACTTTTTCATTTTGAATAATCTTAGTTTCAACAAAATCTATATTCCGACAAATCTCCAGTGTTTTCTCATATCCTGGTTCTATGCCGATAAAAAAGTTTTTATTCGCTTAAATTATTTTTACTTAAGCTATCCAGAAATTCTTCTAAATAATTCAACCTGAACGATACTGGTAATGTTATGGTTTTCATATTTTACCTCATAAATATAATCATAAATTTTAGAAAACAGATATATCTGCTCGTGTCAAATCATTATTCCTGAGAAAGTTTTTAATTGACTAATAAATTCATTGAAGGATTTATCATTACAAAAGAATATTAAATATATTAGAAGGATTAATGCATAAACATTTTGTAAATATTGCTTGGGTTTACTTGTCCACATTATTAGTAATCCCTATCACGTACGCTATTAGAGTGATTTATGCACAAAATTTAGCAATTGAGGATTTTGGGATATTCTACGGTCTCTTTGGTTTTTTCGTCTTTTTTGGTTTTTTCCGAGATTGGGGAATGAATAGTGCAGTAATATTTTTTGCAAACAAATATCACGCTGAAGGCCGACTCGACAAAATTAAAACTTTATTTTGGTTCAATCAATTTACTCAACTTGGATTATCTCTAATTATTGGCTTAATTCTTTATTTTTCTAGAGAGTTTATATTTAAGACTTTCTATCCAATAGAACAGAATATTTCACAAATTTTTATAATATTCATTTTTTATTGGATTACGTTTACGGTTCATTCCACTAACTCAATTTTTTTTACAATATTTCAAAATCAAAAAATCAACGCCTACTTAGAAATCGCTTACTTCGCTGTTATACTAATCATTTCTGTATTATTTTTATACTTAAAAATCAGCAATTTTTTAATTCCTGCATACGCTTATCTAATTAGCAGCATCACTATGGTTATTATATCGACTGTCTATATTTTGGTTAAATATAAAGACATCTTAATAACTCCATTACTCTACAAACACAAAAATCTCTTTAAGGAAGTTTTCAGATATTCAAGTTCAGTGATTGTTGCTGGAGTGGCTGGAACTTTATTGCTTTCTACAGATAAAATTATTATTCAATACTTTGAAGCAGCAGAAGTTGTGGCTCTATATTCGGTAGCTTTTTCAACAGCACTTTTGTTAACAATTTTTGTGTCACCTTTCCAAAGAGTAATTCAACCCATCATAGCCAGCAAATGGCATTTGAAAGAAGTAAGGGTGATAGAAGGTATAATGTCATCCATATTAAATAATTATCTTATGTTTATATTGCCGTTGGTTTTATCGTTTATTGTTTTCGCAGACAATTTTATATTGGCTGTCTATGGAAAGAGTTTTATAAATGCTTCATTTATCATAAGGGTTTTAGCTTTAGGTGTATTATTTATTACGATAAATTCTTTTATCAGCATCATTTTAAGTTCTATTGGAAAACCTAAATTATTTAGTAGGATAGTAGTAGTAACAGGGATTTGCAACATTGTGTTAAGCATTGCCTTTATAAATTTCTGGGGAGTGATTGGAGTTGCAATTGCGACTGTCTTCTCTAGTATTTTAAGACTTTTCATGTTAGCATTTGCTGTGAAAAAATTCATCCGACTTAAAATTGATTTCGTAAACAACCTGAAAATTATTTTTTCATCATTCTTTTTTTTGCTCTTCAGTTTGTTTTTAAAAAATACAATTTATCACATCTACACGAATATTGTGATCCTAAATTTTGTTTTGAACTGTGCGATTATTTTTAGTTTAGCTTCCACAGTTTATTTAGCTATCTTAATATTTTTAAAGGTCATTACCAGGAGTAAATACAATTATTTGCGTGAGCTATTGAAGCAAAAAGACAACTAACATGAAAAGAAAAAATACCAATATCAAGAGACAAAAATTAACCACTAATTTCACAGTAATTGCCCTTTTTATTATCACTTTAGTTGGAATTCTAATCTATTCGAACACTTTTAATTGTGAGTTTCAGTTTGATGACTTTAGAAACATAACGAATCAAAATATCATTAAAGATCTCTCAAATTTTGAAAATATTTCAAAATGGGTTGATATAAATTTCCGACCATTGGCCATGTTTTCCTTTGCACTTAATTATAAATTTAACGGTTTGGATGTAATCGGTTATCATGTAGTTAACTTGATTATTCATATCTTCACAGGCTGGATGATGTTTCTGCTAACTAAAATGATTCTTACTTTAAGTTTGAAAAAACCAAAATGGTCTTCCAAAGAATTTGATAATATTGCAATATTCACAGCACTCATATTCATCGTACATCCCATCCAAACGCAATCAGTTACATATGTAGTGCAAAGAATGACTTCATTAGCTGCACTCTTTTATACATTAGCTGTTTATTTATATGCTAAAGGCAGATTATCTCACATACACAGTGGTTTGAAAAGCAAGGCTGTGAATTTCTATGTAGTGTCTTTTTTGTCTGGATTGTTGGCTCTTCTATCCAAGCAAACAGCTGCTACATTTCCCATTGCCATGCTGTTGTTCGAACTATGTTTTATTCGCAATAAAGAGGAGAAGATTTATAAGAAATACCTGATAATTTCGATCTCAGTATTTCTATTTATTTTTCTCATTATTGTCTTTACAGGAAATTTGCCACGCGAAACGGAAAAAATATCCAGAATAAATTATTTGATAACTCAGTTCAGAGTAATTGTTAAATATCTACAACTGCTCATTCTACCGATCACTCAAAACCTGGATTATAATTTTTTCTTATCCACTACTTTTTGGGGATTTAAAGAGATTGGCTGTTTCCTGATAAACCTGGCATTGATCATAATAGCAGGATTATCGTTCAAAAATCATAAGATCATTACATTTGCTGTTTTCTGGTTTTATCTTACTCTTGCCGTGGAATCCAGCATTCTACCTATCAGCGGCATTATATACGAACATCGGCTTTATCTCCCTATGTTTGGCTTTAGCCTGATCATAGTAACTATTATTTGGAAGCTATTTGCTGGAAGAAACAAACGGATCGCATCAATTATATTAATTTTGATGATCTCAATTTATGGACTTGCAACATATAGACGCAACAAGGTTTGGAAAAACCGCTATACCTTATGGAGTGATGTTGTTCGAAAGTCTCCTAATAAAGCTAGAGCAAATTACAATCTGGGCAATGTGTGGGCAAGAGCTGATAAACATGACCTAGCGATAAAATATTATACTAAAGCTATTACTTTAAAACCAGATTATTCCTCAGCCCTTAATAATCTTGGTACGAGTTGGAAAGAAAAAGGAGATTTCAATAAAGCAGCTGAATTTTTTGAAAAAGCATTGAAGTACGATCCTTTTAACAAGAGAATTCTTAAAAATCTTGGTGTGATGTATCATAAAAGCAATAAATTTGAAAAAGCAATAAATTGTTATCAAAAGATGTTGGAGAAAGAACCCGACAACATAAATGTGTTGAATGATGTCGGTGTTGCCTGGGCTCAACTGGGAAATTTTAAAAAAGCCATCGATACTTATAATCATATTCTTATGTTTGACCCAAATCATGAGGATGCTCTAAGAAATCTTGGGGTTATTTACTTTAATTCTGGCAAAATAAAGAGAGCTCAAGAATACTTTCAGAAAGTCTTGGAACTGGAATCAGATGATGATTTGATCTGGTACAATCTTGGTTTAACTTGGAGTAGTAAAAGACAATATGAAAAAGCACTTGAATGTTTTGAAAAAGCTGTTTCATTTAATCCAGACAATAATGCAGCTAAGAAGAAAGTGATTCAAACGCAGAAGAAGATCGAAAGAACTAAATGAGAGAATAATGGATAAAGAATCTGTTCACAATTTAACAATATTAATGGTTCTGGATAATTATTTCCCTTATATTGGTGGGGCAGAAACTATGTTTCAAAAAGTTGCTGAAGGTCTTATAGAACTGGGATATGAGGTTGTTTTGGTTTGTCCCCTCATAATTAAGAAAACAGCAAAGTTTGAAATAATAAATGGAGTTCAAGTTCATAGAGTGTTATGTGGGAATCGATATTTATATACTTTTTTAGCCCTTCCTCTGGTCTTGAAGTTAGCTAAAAAAGCCAGCCTAATTCATACAACAACATACAATGCAGCTCCGATTGCCTGGTTATCGGGTAAAATTACAAAGAAGAAAGTGATCATTACCATTCATGAATTATTGGGAAAGCTCTGGTGGCAAAGATTAAATTTTATCTCAGCATTAGGACATTGGGGCTTCGAAAGATTTTTGATTAAACTCCCATTTGATAGATTTATAGCTGTTTCTAACTCTACTCGAAGAAGTTTAACCAATAGAAAAGTTGACTCAGAAAGGATTTTTGTAATTTATCATGGAATCGATGACGAGTTGTTTAACCCAAATAATGTAGATGTTGAAGATATTCGCAGAGATTTAGGTGTAAATAAACACTTTACCTATCTCTTCTTTGGACGACCTGGAATCTCAAAAGGATTAGAGTTTTTGATCAGGGCTGTTCCTAAAATTAAAGATAATATTCCTGAAAGTAAATTAATATTGCTACTTGGTTCCGAACCACACAGTAGATTCAGAATGATCAAAAAATTAATCATAGATTTGAATATCAGTGAAAATGTAATTGTTCTGGAATCTGTATCTCGGTCTGAATTGCCTAACTATCTTTCTGCAGCGGACTGCGTTGTAGTTCCTTCCTTAAGCGAAGGTTTTGGTTTTAGTGCAGCTGAAAGTTGTGCTTTGGATCGTCCAATTGTAGTTAGTGAGGTGGGTGCTTTACCTGAAGTTGTATCAGGACGTGTTTGCTGGGTGAAGCCTGGAGATAGTAATTCAATCTATGATGGAGTGTTAGCTGCTTACAATAAGCAATGGGAACTCATTCCTAAGAAAAAGTTTCATTGGAAAGATTCGATAGAAAAATATGTGAGAGTATTTAAAGAATTATGCGAATAGCAATTGTTGCCGATCCGATAGATGAACAGTATGCTGGTGTTTTTTATTATACAAAACAGCTGATTGATGCACTTTTGAGAATTGATGAAAAAAATGAATATTTCTTTATTCATCTTAGAAAGAATAAATATTTTATGGGTAAAAATGAAGTAATCATTCCTGGATCTCGTAAAATTCCAGGTTGGATGACTCTTCGAAAATTTCTTTTTATTTCTTTTGCAATTCTCAGAATTAAACCTGATGTTGTTCTTGAACCAGCTCATATTGGCCCGTTTAGTTTGTTACATAAATGTAAAAAAATTGTAGTAATTCACGATTTAACGCCGATATTATTTCCTCAATATCACCTTAAATTTAGTAGGATCATCCACAAAATTTTACTGCCAATAATTCTAAAAAATGCTGACGGCATTATTGTCCCTTCTCTATGCACAAAACATGATCTGGAAAAAATGTACAATCCCTCCAAGCCGATTAAGGTTACTTATGAAGCTGCTTCTCAGGAATTCGTTCCTTCCGATGAAAAAAGAATTCAACAGGTCAAAGAAAAATATAACATAAGTGGATCTTACATTATAGCAGTAGGAACCATTGAACCTCGCAAAAATCTTACGATGTTATTTGAAGCTTTTTCTGAAATTCGTAAAGCAGATATTGATCTAAAGCTTGTGATAATCGGTAAAAGTGGATGGTTCTTCAAAAAGATTGTGGCAAAAATGCATGGATCAAAAGAGGTGGTTATTTTCACAGGTTACGTCGAAAGAAATGAACTTCCAATCCTTTATTCCGGAGCAGAATTTATGGTATTCCCAAGTATATATGAAGGCTTTGGTTTGCCACCTTTGGAGGCCATGAAATGTGGCTGTCCTGTAATTTGTTCAAATTCCTCCAGTTTGCCAGAGGTTTGTGGGCAAGCAGCCATTCTTTTTGATCCTGACAAACCGGAAGAACTCCAAAAAGCGATGTTAGAAATAATTACCAAACCTGATTTGAAGAAATTCATGAAAAATGAAGGCTTAATACAAGCGACAAAATTTTCTTGGGAAAGGTGTGCTGAAGAAACGATAGAATTCTTCATGGATATTT
The DNA here is from genome assembly GCA_030765625.1 of Candidatus Tenebribacter burtonii. GTDB lineage: Bacteria > Cloacimonadota > Cloacimonadia > Cloacimonadales > TCS61 > Tenebribacter > Tenebribacter burtonii. The sequence goes on along the minus strand of JAVCCF010000168.1, from coordinate 21,114 downwards.
TTTTTGAAAAGGAATATTCAATTAATTCTACGCCAGCTAGTTCTGTGAATACTTGAAGAATTTATATAGTTGGTTAATTTAAAGAATATGTGACTGAGTGAAGTTTGTGTTAATGAAAATAGAATTATTTAAAATTGGATTACGAATGTTTAAAATGCCGAAATTGGTCAAATATAATACGGTCAATAAATCATAAAGCCTTTCAATGAAAGTCCTTACGGCAAGCAGTGGAACCAAGTTGACACTACCAGAACTTTGTTTCTGAATCCCAGTGATGAATTACTACATACTTATAAATTGCATTTGACTTTAAGAGCTTTCTAAATCTATCTTCCTAATTTTCCTATAAACCTTTGCTCTGGAAATATTCAATTGTTTTGCCGTTTTCGTTACGTTTCCGCCAAAGTGTTGATAAGTTCGAATGATAATTTCATCCAAAAGATCATCAAGTTTAACTCCATCTTTTGGTAGATCTAAGGTGATCTTTCCAGATATTTTGTCATTAATATCATCTGAGAAAGCATCACTGAGAAAACTGAGATGTTTTGGCAAAATCTGAGTTTCATTATAAAGAAGGACTATCCTTTCAAGAGCATTCTTCAATTCCCGCACATTTCCCGGCCAGGTGTATTGTTCCAGAATAATTCCCGCTTCAGAATTGATGAATTGGAATTTGCTGTTTTTATTTTTGGCAAATTGCTGCAGGAACATCTGCGCCAATGATTGGATCTCATCTTTACGTTCTCTCAAAGGTGGAATCAGAATATAACCAGCATTTAAGCGGTGAAATAGATCAAGACGAAATTTTCCCAGCTTTATTTCTTCGGCCAGTTTTCGATTGGTAGCAAATATGAAACGGATATCCAATATGATCGGCTTTTGTCCACCAATACGATAAATCTCTTTCTGTTGAATTGCCCTTAATAACTTGGATTGCATTTCCATAGGAAGCTCTCCAATTTCATCAAAAAATATAGAGCCACCCTGGGCTAATTCCAGCTTACCAGCTTGTCCGCTTCTTTTGGCTCCGCTAAACGAACCTTTCTCATAGCCAAAAAGTTCACTTTCAAAAAGAGAAGGTGATATAGCTGAGCAATTTACTGCAATAAAAGGGGCTGGATTCTTTTCTTTGCCGTAATGAATTATCCGGGCAATAATTTCTTTACCGGTGCCTGTCTCTCCTTCGATCAGAGTAGGAATGTTTCGATCTAAATGGATAGTGTCTGCGGTTTGAATGATCTTACGCATTGTTTCAGAAAATATGCCCAAACTGCCAATTTCTAAAATATTGCTGTAAACCCTTTGCAGATGAACAAGACGCTTTTCTGCTTCCAACTTTTCTTTTTCCAGTTGGTCTTTTTTCTTTCTCTGTTCTTTCAATCCAATTTCAAATTGTGAATACAATTCCGAAACCTTGGATTCTAACCTTTGTTTGTGCATTTTCTCTTTTAACTCGATCAAAATGTTTTGAAATTTGTAAGCTTGTTTAAAATCACTTTTAGACTTATACAATTCAACCAGGTTCTGATAACAGTTGATCTCAATATCTCTGTCATCAAGTTTTTTTGTTATTTCCAATGCTTTTTTCAGAATCTTTTCTGAATTCTCATAATCTTTTTGGCGGCAAAGCAGATCTCCGCGATGATTAAGAATCGAACAATCCAAACCTGGATTATTAACTTCAGCTGCAATTTTTTCTGCTTTCTGTAGATACTCTTCAACTTTTTCCAGTTGATTCGTTCTGGTGTAAAGCGCAGCGATGTTTTTCAGGTTTATTGCTGCCGAGAGGGTGTAGCTTTCCTGATAACAAAGCGGATATGATTTCAAGAAATACTGCAAAGCTTTTTCGTTATTGTCCAAGCGCATATTGGCAACACCCAGGTTGTTCAATGCTTTCACATTTTTGGGATTGAAAGTTAAAGCTTGTTCAAAATACTCGATCGACATTCCCAGATTTTCCATTTTGCCATGACAGCGTCCCACATTATTAAAAGCTTCCGAAGTTAATATATTGTCATTGATGAACTGAGCATGCTGCAAAGATTTCATGAAATTCTTCAGAGCCAGGTTCAATAGATTCTTTGCTTCCAAGATGCGTGCGTTTAAGACAGCAACATAATACGAGCCTTCTTCGTTATTTTTTTCTTTTGTATGCTCCTCGATTTCATGAGCTATACTGGTCATTTTATCAAATTCTTTATCATCAAGATGACTTCTGGCTTCGAGTATCAAATCATCTAAATTATGATGTACATTATTTTCCATTTATTTCTCCATCAGATAGAGTTAAGGCTGATTATTATAAATTCGGTTTCTAGAAGTTTTCAGATACTTGGCAGCATTACTGATGCTGCCCTGATGCATCTTGAGAACGTTGGATACGATTTGTTTTTCAATACTGGAAAGCTGTAATTTCTCATCCCTGAAATCAAATTGGACTTTGTCAAATCCACCTTCTTGCTGCTCTATTCCAGTTATAAAGTTCAAATGCTCCTTTTTTAGACAAACATCGTCATTCAAAAGTACAATGCGCTCAATTGCATTTCGGAGTTCACGTACATTTCCCGGCCAGGAGAAGGATTGTAGTATTTCAGCAGCAGCAGCCTCGATATATTGAAAGTGTTTTCTTTTTTCTTTGCTGAAATTAATCAGGAACATCTGTGCTAGAGGAATAATTTCTTCATCACGTTCTTGCAGATTTGGAATGAAGATATGCCCTGTATTCAATCTATAATATAGATCGCTGCGGAAATTTCCCGCTTTAATTTCCTGCCGCAAATCACGATTGGTAGCAGCTACGATTCTGACGTTCAAAGGAATCCGTTTGTTACCACCAACTCGGTATATTTCTTTCTGCTGGAGTGCGCGTAGCAGTTTGGGCTGAAGTTCGATGGGAAGATCACCAATTTCATCAAGGAACAAAGTTCCGTCCTGAGCTAATTCGAATTTTCCCATTCTACCTTTTTGATTAGCTCCAGTAAAAGCTCCTTCTTCATACCCGAATAATTCGCTCTCAAAAAGAGTGGCTGAGATAGCTGAACAGTTCAAGATGACGAATGGTCCTTCATCTTCGGATCGATTGAAATGGATCATTCGGGCAATTATCTCTTTACCGGTGCCGGTTTCTCCTTCGATCAAAACTGGAACGCTGCGATCCAAATGGAAGAAATCCACCATTTTCATAATGCTTTTCATCTTCTCTGAAAATATTCCAACCTTACCGATACCGCTTACACTGGCATAAATAGCCTGCAATTGTTTCAGTTTATTCTCAATTTCATTTTTGCCGCTTTCAATTTCCTGCTGAGTAATTTCCAAATCTTTTAACTCTTTGTCAAAATGGGCAGAAAGTGCTAAAACTTTATTAGTTATTTCAGTGGAAAAGAGTGCATTTCTAGTCTCAAGATATTTTTCGTTTTGATGGAAGGCGTCTTCAAATTTTCCCTGCATTTTAAAATGTTCGGCATAATTGCGATAACTTTCATACAATACTTCTTTGGAATCATATTGGACAGCACATTGAATGGCTTTCTGATGATGTTTTTCTGCCAGATCAAATTGTCCAAGATGCGAGTACGCTGATCCCATTGCAGAGTTAAAAGAACTATTGATTTTCATGTCTTTATCGGCGACATCAAATTCTAATACTTTCTGCAATATCTTCAATGCCTTCTTTGATTGTCCTCTTTTCAAATAAACACGAGATAGATTCAGGCAAAGGTCGCAAAAAACAAATTGTTTTTCGTTTTTGATCGAATCATTTTTCAATTTGTTATATGCATCAAACAAGAAATCATAAGCTTTATCTATTTGATCCATGCGTAGGTAGCACTCACCAATATTGTTGCATACACTATAAGATTTCTTTAGATTCAGGGATTTCTTGAAATATTCTATTGATTTCTCATAATCTTCCAACTGTCCGTAACAACGTCCGATGTTTTCATAAGCCAGTGATTTCGAATCGTCATCAGTTTTGTTTAAAATTGCTTTCAAGCCTTCAAAATAATCATCCAGTGCCAGATCAAATCTATTAAGAGAAGCGTTAATCAATCCATATAAATAATATGCTGCCATTATCCCGCGTGGATAATGGTTGGTTTGGGCAATCTTCAGGATTTGATCAGCATAATCCCTAGCTGTATGCATTTCATACTTCCGGTAGTTTTCCCAACCTTTCTTAATGAGAAGATTTATGGAATCTTTAACTTCAGAAGTTACAGGATCGCAAATATTCTTTTTCATCTTACCTCACTTCGGCAGAATTCGTGAATTGATTTAGATTGTCAAACTCTTTGTTACGTATTACAACATTAGGAAAAAGCAAAACGTTACAAAACCAAACAATGTTGTGATATGGAACAGTACGAGAGTTGAGGCTAAGGCTGCCTAATATGTTGCAATATCGTGAGATACGCTGTAAGTTGTTGATTGGCATGCTTTTTGCAACTAAGAAAAGAAAAAGGGGATGGTTTGAAAATGGTGTCTGAGGAGATTAGATTAGAAGTGATAAACATAGTTGATAGATTCAATCAAAATGAGTTCAATCAGGATGATTCTTACTATTTTGTAAGATTCTCCAATGATTTTATTTATATGGATCGCTGCGAGAAAGGCAGGATTGAGTTGTTTTCACGCTTCAAGTTTAACCTGTCAGAAGACAATCTTCTAGTTGAAATTATGAATAGTTCAAATGATAAATTCATGGTATTTAATCAGTGCCAGAAATTTTCAAAATCATTAGCAAAACCCTTACAAAGTGTAATGCATTATGGTATGCAAAAAGTTTAATCACGTACAGACACTTAATATGATCTCAATAAAAAATAAAAGGAGGACGTAATGAAAAAGATTTTTGTAATATTGTTCATATGCTTGTCATCTTTAGCAATGGCCAGTATGTTAACATTTGATGATCTAGATCCAAATTGGGTATATGAACCAGTTTTTGAAGAAAATGGAATCAATTGGACAACTGTGGGAACATATTCCGCAACAAGTGGTAATCCTGCTCCGGGTATTTTGGGTTGGAACGGAGCAGCTTATCTTGCTTCAGATCAGGATATAAATACTTACTCTGTAGATATCATGCCCTATTTTTCCACCACTGGTGTAAATCTGATCGGTATGCGGGATGGAGTAGAAATCTATAATATTGTAATTGATACTACTCCAGATGTTTTCGAAAATTTCGAGGTGAATTTCTATGAGGTGGATCAGATTATATATGGTGCCGGATTCTACTTCGATAACTTTCATTATGGCATAACTGGCGGTTTGGGAAGTATTGAAGGTATTTGCCAGGATCAGGATCTTGTTCCTATTCAAGGAGCAGAAATAAATATTGACACATATACTGTAACTTCCGGTACCAATGGTGAATTTGCACTTTACGACATTGATTCTGGTGAATATACAATATCTTGCGACATTACAAATTACCTTCCTTTCTCGGATATTATCTATATTCCATCAGAATGCACATTATCATATGACATTACTCTGACTTATTATGAACAAAGTTTCTTTCCCTATGAAGATTTTGAGAGCCAGAACCTTACTTCAAATCCTTGGTTTTTCCAGGGAAATGCAGCGTGGGATTTCTCTGATGCAGTAGTATATGAGGGAGTATATTCTCTGCAAGCCGGAGATATTACTCATGATCAAACCAGCAGCTTGAATATCGAAGTTCAAATATTAGCAGACGGTCCTATAGAATTCTGGCACAAAGAATCGTCTGAAGCAGGTAATGACGGCCTTCGTTTTTACATCGATGATATAGAGATGGATTTTTACAGCGGTCTTACAGGCTGGCAGCAAAGTAGCTTTGATGTTACCGGTGGTATGCATCTGTTCACTTGGATCTATGAGAAGAACGACACAATAGACATAGGAGACGATACTGTCTGGCTTGATAATATTTCATTTCCGGAAACACTGCCTTATGGAAGTATAAACGCTACGGTTATGAACGATGGCGGTGTATTATTGGAAAACGCAGAGGTTGTTATTAATACAGATATGTTTATTTTAAGTACAGATGTAAATGGTGAATTTTCCATTCCCGCTCTTACAGCTCAAAATTACAATTATGAAGTGTCTTATCCTTCACATTATAATGCTGTTGGCACATTTGCCATCGAAAGTGATGAGCTAACCGAGATCACAATTGTGTTAGATGAATATACTACTGCTACACTATCAGGGCATGTTCAAGATGCAGTTAATAATGATCCTATAGTAGGTGCTATAGTTACTATTGATGGACCACTATATTTTACTACAACTACAGATGATAATGGTGATTTTGAAATTACTGGTTTTGAAACTGGTTTTGAATTTGATCTTTCCATTTATGCTCCTGGATATCAAGGTTATTATGATACAATCATTATTGCAACTAATCATAACATGGGTAATATTGAACTTACAGAATTGCTTTATCCCCCATCCAATATCACTGCAGAGATAATTGATGAAAATGCAGAGATCAATTGGGATGTTCCAGCTTCAAGTGCACCAGATTATTTCCGATATGATAATGGATTATCCTGGTGGGGAGTAGGAACATTCGTAGTGTCAACAATACCAAATCATGCATTTGGAAATTCTTACTATCATAATTCTATTGTAAACAATGTAGAATTCTGTATATTCGATTATTCCAATAGCGGTCCATATGAAAATAGTGTAAAAGTAGTGATATTAGGATTGAGAGAAGATGGATATCCTGATGGTAGCAATATCCTTTATGATTCAGGTTGGATTGATTACGTTGCAGGTCATGAAAACTGGAACATTCATGAACTGGAAGAACCGATTGAAGCACCAAATGGTTTCTTTGTTGGTATTAGGGCAAATCCTGATTTGTTGGACGAGTTCTTTATGTGCACAACAGATCCTACACCTCCATCCAGTATTACCTGGCCAGCAACTTATGGAAATTCCTGGATGTGTGCAGACATACTGGAACCAAATCCTTCCTGGTCCCCCCCTCAAACTAGTGATTTTTTGAATGGTGGATATTTACCAACAAATTTTCAGGTTAGAGCAAATGGTTTCAGCATTGAAGAGTTAGATAACAGGCCTGTGCAGACCAGAAGCTTCACGAATGAATTTGAAAGCCCAATGGAAATTAAGGATAACATTATCTCAAAATCTTCAAATTTTGGTAATTCTTATCCTACCAATTATAGAAGCGTAGAAAGTTATGGCGTTTGGAGATTATTAACAGATGACATTAATGATCCAACTCAATGGGATTTAGTATCTGAAGGAATTACAGGTTTAACTTGTACTGATACTGGAATAATTAACCAGAATGCCGGTATTTATTGTTATGCAGTGCAAACAGAATATAGCGGAAACCTGCTGTCAAGCCATCATCACTCAAACAATGTAGCCAATAATATGCATGCTGAACTAAGTATTGAAGTTAATACACCTAGCGGAGATAATACAGAAAATGCCAGAGTTCGTATTTTTGGAGATGACCCTTACGCTACAGGCTTTGGAGAAGAATCCTATGAAGTTTTTGTGGGAGATAATAACATTGCAATTCTTAGTGCATACAAGCAAACTTATGTCATGTATGTTGATTTGGAAGGATATGAACAATACATACTTGAAGATGTGTATCATTATGACAATACCCAGGTTAGTGTAGAACTTGTTGATGAACCTGTAGCCCCGTATGGTGTGAATGTAGATGTTTTGGATGATCATGTTGATGTAAATTGGTTACCCGCGGTAGAAACAGTTCTACTTAATCATAAGGGTCCTGAAACAACTCCAATCTACCTGAACGATTATCCGGCTGAAGATACCTGGTGGGAATATGATAGAGAAGGTGCATTCGATATTGTTATCACAGAGGCTGTTTTAATAACAAAATTAGTAATAGAAAGCCCTATTTACTTTACTCCAACACAAAACTGCTTTGGGGAGTTTTATGACACACCTTTAGTTTATACTGTTAAATTATATGAAGATACTGGTAATGGAATGCCACAGCAGGTTCATGTAGATTCTACTCAAACGATACCTGTAATGCAAAATGAATTCCAGGAATACTCAGCTGTATTAGAAGATCCTTTTGCTCTGACCGAAGGAACGTTTTGGATTAGTGTGGCTGCTTATCTTCCACACGACCCAGCCTTCCCAAGTCAACCAGGTGGCTCTCCCTGGGGTGCAGACATAGATTTCCAAAGAACTACGGATCTACACAATTCTACAGCAATGACTTGGCGTATGCCATATTATAACGGTCCTGAATGGACGATGCTCGATTCTGATTTGGAAGCTTATGTTGTTGGAAGATTCTTAGAACCAAGTGAACGAAGTGTAGAAAGTTATGATGTTTACCGTCTTCTTACAGATGATATGCAGAATCCTGAAGAGTGGGTGGAAATAGTTTTAAATACGCCAGATACATATGCTATGGATGATAACATTCCAGAAACAGATATCTACCGTTATGCAGTAATAGCAAATTTCCCCAATGGCCAATCTGATGTTGCTTTCTCACCGGAAGAATTCATTGGCCAGATGGATTCAGAAAACAATGTTGTTCAGCTGAAGGCGGCGTTAAATGGGAATTATCCGAATCCATTCAATCCTGTTACTACAATCAAATTTAGTTTGAAAGAAGAGTGTAATGTTGATATGTCCATTTTCAATATAAGAGGGCAATTGATTAAAACAATCAGTATGGAAAGTATTCCTGCTGGTCAACATTCTATTGTATGGCAAGGAAATGATAATGGTGGTAAATCTGTAGCATCGGGAGTATATTTCTATAAGATGAAAACAAACGATTATACTCTTACAAAAAAGATGATACTATTGAAATAATGTAACTTAATCAGGCAGTTAAGACCTAAAAAAGCTTAACTGCCGAATTTGTTCACAGGATGGTAATTATTAATCATCCTAATAAATGTTTGAGGTTAATTATGAAAAAAAAAATGACGTGTATTATGATTCTGTTATTCATTATGTTATCGGTTTTGCAGGCAGAACAAAGGAAAGTCTTATCTGAGATATGGTCTACAAATACCTGAGCCTACTGCCCTTCAGCGCTGGCAGCGTTGACTCAATTAAACAATAGCGTAGATCACCTGATTCCAATCCAATGGAAACAGGAAAACAGCAACGATTTTTTCGAAAGAATGGCATATTATGAATTTCCAGGTTCATTGCCTGCTACTGTATTAAATGGTGAATCACCATTTACGGGTTGGGGACCAGATTACTATACATGGGTTTATAATGATTATCAAAATGCTGTCAATGTACCAAGCCCGGCTGCTCTCTCTATAATTAGCGTTGAGCCTAATCCGGAAAGTGGAATAGAAGTCACGATCCAAGTAGATATTACTGAAAATATAATTATTAATGAAAATGTTCTTTTTGCAATACCAACCATTAACAACGGTGGTAATTATACAAATATGGCTTTGGCTCTTGGTTATACAGATATGCCATTAACTGCAATTGGAGAATCTCAACAATTTATTATCAACATACCTATAGATCCGGTTTGGGATTACAGTGAATTAAATTTTGTAGCTGTTTTACAAAGTGGTGTTTTTGGCAGAGAAATTGACCGGCCAATTTTGCAGGCTGCTCAATCTGAATCTGCATTCCCTTTCATAAATGCAGAAGTTATTGGTAATATAATAGACCAATACAGCTCAGAACCTGTTGCAAATGCAAATATTCGTTTAGGTGGGTTTGAAACCGTTACCGATGAGAATGGTGACTATGCTCTGCCTTTGATGATAGGTTCATACAATGTTTATGTCGAAGATGAAGATTATAATGATTTTGTGGGTCAGTTTACCATTGCAGGAAATACTGAAGTTTTAGACATTACATTAGTAAGAGCACAATTAGCACCTAACGATTTAGCCGGTTTTCCATTGGGAAATGATGAGCTTGAACTAGAATGGGTTATGCCTGGTAAAATCAAGGGTGTAAGAGAAGATTTTGATGATGGTGTTCTACCTGAAGGGTGGTCTAATGATTCAGGGAACTGGTTAATAACAGATAATGGTTCAAGTAGTACTTATACAATCCCTGATTTTGACGGTTATTATGCCTGTATCACTGGTAATAATGGTGGAATGCTAAACCTTCCTGTTTTCGATCTATCACGTATAAACGAATTAGATCTAACTTTCAATGTTTACTATAGATTGCAAAACGGCAATAGTTATGATCTCAGCATTATGATTAGTATAGATGGTGGAAATAACTGGAATAACATTTATACGGTGCCATCTTCCTCATCATGGAATAATGTTAATATTGACCTGAGTATGTATTGCGGTGAAGGTTTTGACAATGTTCAACTAGCCTTTAATGGAGACAGCATAGGTGGTTCAGATTCCGGTTGTGCAATTGATGACGTTATTTGTGGGCGTGGTTTTAGAAATTGGGATATATTGGGATATAATCTTTATGAGGAAGGAAATTCTGTTCCAATCAATGGGAATGTTCTTATAGATAACCGAAATTATTCGATCCCTCTGCCAACTGTAGTTTCCAGTTTTTATGTTACAGCAATGTATGATACTGGTGAATCGCAATCTTCCAATATCTATGTATTTAATTCTCTTTCTGGTGATGATCATCAAATAGAAACACAAGAATTGCAACTCAATGCCTATCCGAATCCATTCAATCCTTCTACAAATATCAACTACAATTTGAGTTCAAAATTGAAAGTTGTACTCCAAGTCTTCAACGTGAAAGGACAGAAAGTGAGAACTCTTGTCAACGAAACACAGAACGCTGGTTATCACAATATAGTGTGGAACGGAAAAGACGACAATAGTAGAAATGTAACAAGTGGCATTTACTTTTATAAATTTAAAATAAATGAAATTGATTACACAAATGTTAAGAAAGTCATTTTATTGAAATAATCTAGGATTGGACATAATATGAAAAAAATATCAATTATATTTATTTTCTTTCTCATATTTTCGATACAGCTGTTTTCAGCTCAACGTTTTGTCGTTGGTGAAGTTTTAAGCGCAACTTGGTGTGGATATTGTCCAACAGCCATATGGTCTATGTGGCATTTATACAATAATCCCGAAGTTAATAATCTATGCCCAATTATCTGGGAAACAGATCTATACGATTTTGCTTCAGAACGTGCTTCTTTCTACAATATTGGTTCATATCCGAACTGTAGGTTTGATGGTGAATATTCATTTAGTTATACACAGAATTTAAATGAATATTATTACCCTCAATATCATGAGAGAGAACAGGTTTATAGCCCTATATTGATCAATGCTGAAATTGAGCGATCTGGAGATTTACTTTCACTTTCTGCCCGTATTGAAGTTATGCAAGAAATTAATAATTCAACCAAAAATCTATATTTTGGCTATACTACGTTCCAAGACTCTGTACATGCTGCTTTTGCTCGGGCTCTTGAAATTCATGATTTTATAATTACCCAGCCCGGAGAGATCATTGAAATTCAACATGATTTCAATGTAAACAGTATCTATACTGATGAAATGCTGCATGGCTATTTGTTTATCCAGGATCCTGAAACAAAAAAGATGTATCAGGGCAAAGACGTAATTATCTACAATCAATTAAGTGCAGATTTCACATCCAACCTGCAGCAAGGGCCAGGAATACTAACTGTAGAATTTGAGAACCTTTCCACTCCGGAATTATCTGCAGACAGCTATGAATGGGATCTGGATGGCGATGGAACTATTGATAGCACTGAAAGAAATCCTGTTTTTCAATATGATCAAGTTGGTAGTTACGATGTAAAATTAGTAATGACGAAAGGTGCTGAAACTGTAGAAATCACCAAAGTAGATTATATAATGGTAACAGATGGCAGTAACATCTCAGGAACAATCAGCGGAATATGGGAAGAATCAGGAAATCCATATATAATCACTGGAAATGTAGAAATCAAAGAAGAATCTGAATTGTCTTTGCTGCCAAGTACAAAAGTAATTTGCCAGGCAGGAGAATTTGTTATTAAAGGTAAGATAACAGCTCTTGGTACAAATACAGAACCGGTAATTTTTGAAGGTGAAGCTAGTTGGGATGGAATAAAGATTAATTCCAGATGGTTATCGGAATTTGATTATTGCCGTTTTTATGGCTCAGAAGACAGTGCTGTTATAGTGGAAAATTCTGTAATATCTCTTACAAACTCCATTTTCTGGGGGAACAGTGGTCAATCTTTTGCAGCATCAGTTGAATTGGATAACTGTAACGATTTTCTACTAACAGGAAACTTAATAAGTGGAAACTACAATTCAATGTACTGTGGAGGAATAGGTTTCACAAATAGCAACGGAACTGTTTCAAACAATATCATTGTTAATAATACTGGTGGACCAGCTGGTGTAATTGCTCTAAAAGAAGATAGCGATGTGATGCTGATAAACAACACAATTGTTAATAATCAAGGAAGTTCAACAATATTTGTTCACTCATCCGATCTCACCTGTATGAACTCGATAATTCAATCTGACAGTAATATATTTATGAACATTTCATCAGGAATTTCAGCTGAATATTGCATATTATCAGAGGATTATAACGGGACAGGGAACTTAAATACCGATCCTCTTTTCATAAATCCCACAACCGAAGTGGGCAGCACATCTTCGTATCTGGCAGCGAATTGGGATTTGTCACAAGATTCACCTTGTATCGATGCTGGAAATCCTGCAGAGGAATATAATGATCTTGATGGATCAATAAATGATATAGGAGCTTATGGTTGGAATTCATTCCCATTAACCACTTCTGCAGAGCTAACAATAAACTTTACTTCAAATGAAAATTTAACTGGTGCATTAGTGACACTTTCCGCCATTTCTGGTGAAGTTTGGGAAGAAACTATATCCAGCTCTAATAGTCTTTTTTGGGAAGAGATTCTTACTTCAAAATATGATGTAATTGTGAATTTAAATGGAGATGAATACACTTCTTCTATTGAATTCTATGAAAATTCTGAATTCGATATTGAAGCAATATTCACAGGGAGTTCATCTGAAATGATCTCTCCAGTTTTGTTAGATCTTACCAATTATCCAAATCCATTCAATCCTGATACTACAATTTCGTTTAATACCACAGAAAACACTGAATTGTTAAAGCTTATTATATATAATCTAAAAGGACAAAAGATCCGAGTTTTACTACAAGCTGCAGTATCGGCAGGAAATCATTCCGTTAAATGGGATGGGAAAAATGATGCCGGCAAAGAAGTAAGTAGCGGAATTTACCTTTATAAATTAGATGTAGGTCTCAATCATAAAACACAGAAAATGATTCTATTAAAATAATTAAGGAATGAGAATGAAAAAAAGTTTGTTGTTGTTAATGCTATTCATTATCATAAATCTTTCTGCTGTTTACGAAGTAGGTGATGCTGTAGATGATTATAACTGGACCGATGATAGCGGAGAATATCACAGCGTTCATGAACTTGTAGCATCTGGTAAGGTTGTTGTGATGGATTGGGGTGGATATGGCTGAGGTGGATGTGAGGGCAGTGCGCCTGAGAATGCAGCCTGGTGGGCTGAACAGAATTATGATGAAGTTTATTTCGTAGGTAACGAAAACTGGGAGCAGCTTCAGAATCCTCCCATTTATCTTCCTTATTCATTAGATATTAGTCCTTATTACAATGATTTTGGTAATGGCTCTGTTCCTTATGTCGTGGTTATAGGATTAGGTAATGTTCTGAAGTTCTCCGATAATCATAATTTCTTTGAGAGTGTCGCTGAAGCTATTGTAGAAATACAGCAACTTTACATAAATCCTATAGAAGAAATACCGCTTAACTTTGGAGAAGAAACCACCGTAGAATTAAATGATCTTTTCTATAACCCAAATGGTTCGAATGTTACAGTGTCTCTCACAAATAATAGCAATCCGCAATCACTAACCGCCGATGTAGAAAATAATATTCTAAGTTTAACTGCATTGGACATAATAGGTTATCCTACTCTTACACTTCATGGTGTTTCGGGTAATCTGGAAAAGGATTATAATCTGAAAATTAGAATATTAGATCCTGATCCAATTACGACAAATTATGTATACGAAATCGGAGATAGCCCAGAGCAAGAACCATTTCCATATAATACCGAGAATCCCTACTATAACACGTTGTTAGACCTGGGTTGGTCTTCTTTCATTGTTACCGAAACTGGATTACTACAAAGCCTTAATATTGATTGCATGTGGCGCAGCTTTGAACATTTTGAAACAGGTGCTTTATGGCTTAGATCACCATCTGGTTTGGAACATATAATCTTCCAACCGGAGGAAAATGGATATACAAACATAGATTTCGATTTAGCAGATTTTTACGCTGAACCTGTTCCAGGAGAATGGCAGCTTTACATCACAGATACAGAAGGAAATGGTGGGCATGAGATTCTTGGTGTTGAATTTGAATTCGAAATAATTGACGACAACAATGATGTTAATTCTGAAGTAGTCAGTACTAACTTGGATCTTATAGCTTATCCAAATCCCTTCAATCCTTCTACAACGATTAGCTTTTCAAACACGAATTCACAAGAATTAACACAAATCGAAGTATACAACCTGAAGGGTCAGAAGATAAAAACATTAGTAAATGAAAAATTTCCAGCAGGTCAGCATTCAGTAGTTTGGAACGGAAGGAACGATAACAACAAACCCGCATCTTCAGGAATTTATTTCTACAAAATGAAAACTGGTAAATATCATGAAACTAAGAAAATGATTCTTATGAAATAGAGGTTACAAGTTTCAAAGTAAGAAAAGATTAAAGCCGCTCATCGAGCGGCTTTATTTGTATCTGGTGTAGTCAAATTGATATTGGCAGAACTTTGTTCATACTATTAAAAAATTCAAATATTTTAATGAATTGTTTATTGGATAGAGATACAAAACAAGAAAAATTGTCAGAAATTATTATGAATATTAGAAAATCTAATATAGTTTAAGAGGTTCCTAATAACGTACAATTACCTGCTCAAGATTGTTTACTTCTTCCAAAATTAAAAAAATATCATCATCTATTTGTTTGATTATATATTTTCCTTTAAAAATAATTTCTCTTGGTTTTTTTGCTAGTTTGAGGCTAAGCTCATCAATCGTCTTTTCTGTTTCAAACTTAATATCCAGCTCATTTCCTTTTTCATTAATTTCGATTTTTAGATCTAATAATCTATTCCAATGCTCTGCAATTTCATCAATTGAACAGATCCAACTATCATCCTTTTTCGCTAGATCAAGCATGTTTTGAAGCGGTTCGATAGTTTGGTCACTGTATCCTGCAAACATTGGTTGAGCTGAAATTATCATCATACCATTGTTGGGTTTTATGGCACGACTCCATAAACTGGTAAGATAAGCTAAAAATCTTTTGGAATCGACCAGCTGATTTTCAACAGAATAATTATTCTTAGAAATTTTATCATAAAAATAACTATCATCATGAAAGATCTGTGAAATTTCCAATACATCCAATGACTTGAAATAACCATCGGAAAAAACTGGGATATTGTAGGGAAAAATTGATCCACGGTAAAACTCTAAATGATTCACTGCAATTGAGCTGTCATATTGTAGATTTTGTTCATCCAGAGCTAATAAACCATTGTAACTGTTATTGGTAAATGGAAACCGGAATCCTTTTGCTTCCGGGATTTCTACCTGGTTTAGCTGAATTTCCTGCAAAGTCTGAGAATATGATAATGTTCGGAAATCTGCTAGTGATGCTGAGTGCAATGCCAAGTTGATATTATCTGACTTTCTTAAATTATCCAATTGTTGGGGAAGAATAGTGTTTGTAACAAAGAAATTTGAGCTCAAGCGGTTTTTTTCTATAAAATCGATAACTCTAGTATATTGTTTATCTGTTCCACCGTCGTCAAAGGAGATCACAAAAGCTGTAGGATGAGCGTTTTTCCAAGGATGTAGTTGCACCGAGAATATAGGGTTATCTAAAGCCAGCTGAAAAATTTTATGATAAAATTCTTCAATCTCTTTGGAAGAAGAAAATCCTCCGTCAGAAGCTGGATGTATCAAATTGAAATTAGCTAATAACACAGCTTTGCCTTTTCCGAATTTATTTATGGTGATTGCTGGATAGTTATTCTCTTTCGTTTGCCATTCAGCCCAGACTTCTAAGTCATTCAATTTCTTACTAATTACAGTAGTCCATTCAGCATCGCTAAAAACAGAAGTCAGATCGCTTTCCCAGATTTGGCTCTGTTTATCTACGATCTTTCCAGTTTGCATATTCTTCTCGATCAATTCCACTCCGAAACATTCGCTTAAAAGCCAATTGCTTTTATCCAATTTTCCAGAGATTGTTATCCTATCTGAACCATCCAATCTATTTCTACCCAGAAAATTATCGCTGACTAAAATTCCACCACTTTTAACCCATCGTTTGATATTTATCATTTCCGTTTCAGATAAATATGAAAGCGAATATTTACGGTCGGCATCGTGATATCCAAAAGCTGTAGGTAGCACCATAATCTGATATTTCATCATCTCTTCTATATCATAAAACAGTTTACGATTATCCAGTTTTACGATCGCTCCGTTTTGGTTGAATTCCTGCATTGCCAAGATCACACCATCGGAAACAGTCCCACGTCCATCTCCATCTCCAGTAGTGATAAAAAGTACTTTTGGCAATGTGTAGCTAAACAAGAAGTTTGCGATAATAATAAGTATTAAGATTAAAATATTTTTTTTCATTGTTCCTCTATTTGATTTTTTTCACGATTATTTTCTTATTGATTCCCATATCGATGGTGATCAGACCATCGCGGGGATTGTAATATCCATCAGAAAGGCTGTTAATGATCTGTGCAACTTTCCAGTCACTGCGAAACGCAACAGTCATCGGGAAATCATTAACTTCAAGATCAAGCTCGCTTATCAGCTCGATGATATATGAATCTCTATCTTGGATAATTGATAATTTTGCGTTGTTTCTGGCTTGGATGTAACGCCCTACGATCGAAGTTGGTGCTACCCAATAATCAGAATTTCTGACAAGTCGCATCTGGTTATCAAAGCTTTTAGGATAAAGCGAATAACGATTTTTCACACTATGAAAATCAAAAAGTTTATCCTCTTTGGAGCCTTTTGGAAAAATATGATGATACATCAAAATCAACCATTCATCCCGATAATCTTCTATCCAATCATAAAATTGATTTGGGGTGGGATTATTCTCATTCAGAATCGCCTTACAGGAAAGTGAATAGAAATTATCACGATTCTGATGATTGACATCATAACTTCTGGCAAACTGGAATCCACTTTCTTTTACACATTTTTTCAATTTATCATTAGTAAATGAATAGGGGTAATGCAACGTATTGATAGTGATTCCAAGATTGGATTCCAATAATTCTTTATTTCGCTTGAGCATACTAATTGTTTCATCTTCAGATTTACTCGGATCCAATTTTTCGTGGAAGAAACCGTGTGAACTGATCTCATTTCCTGCATTAACCAATTCTTTTAGCTCTTTCCAACTGAGACGTTCGATCGCAAAAACTCCCTCTTCAGCAAAATTTGCTGGAGTGTGAGAAGTCCAGGTTCCCACAATTCCAAAGTCGGCAGTTAGATTGTATTTTTTCAATACAGGAAACCCATACTCATATTGAGAATATGAACCATCATCAAATGTAATGCTGATCGCACCGGGAGCGTTTTTGTACCATTTAGTCAGGAAAAAATCTTCTTTGATTTCCTGATTATTCACTGCTTTAGGTTCGAGCTTTGGATAAAGCTTCTGCAATGTGTAATATTGTGGTTTCAATCTTGTAGAATATTCAGGTTCATCCCAGGATTTCCATTTGTAGCGATATGCCTTTTCATTGGCAGGGATAGTGTATTGGATCTCAGAACTATTTGCAGAATCTGTGATATAAGAGTAGATATGAAAATCTGCATTGGTTGTTTCGATATCTGGTGTATCAGCCAGATCATTCAAAACTTGTTGTGATGATGGATCTGAGACATTCAATAGATGCCAAGGTAATCTAAGTTCCAATACTTTGGTTTCTGCATCATAGTACCAGTCCGCATTGGAATCATCTGTTAACCTTCCATAAACCAGTTTACTGCGATTATGCAAATGCTTGGGAAACTTCTCTCCCAGAAGAGTTTCACGCTCGCGGTTAGCGATCAATTCCTGAGGTACAAAACGTCCATCATTATTGGCTTTCGAAGCATAAACCGGAATGTAATCATTATAGATATCAGAATAAACAGAATATTCATCATCTACTAAGATCACTGCATCTTCGGTGGAATTTATCTCAATCAGAAATTCGATTCCTCGTTTAGCAGCTTTATTCAGTTTCTTTAGATTAAATTCACCTAAGTTTTTATCATAAGTATCGATTGCAATGAACAGATTATTCTGATCAAAATCAAAGTTATCCAATTGATACTTCAGGTAGAAATAGCTTGGATCTGCTTGAGCAGCGATTCTTGATTTTGTCTCCGGCCAATCATCTATTTTCCCATCCAAATCCACAGTTCTGTTTTCCACAGCCATAATTCCAAAATTTTGCTCGGGATTTTCTTTGTTGTGCCAATATTTTCTACGATGTTGCGGTTGCTCAAAATCCATTACCATCCAATTAAATTTAAACCACTCATCAATCCACTCAAACATAATAGCTCCGGCACAATTCGATTCCCAGATGTTTTCTGTCAGCAGTTTATTGATCTCAGCTTGAGCTTGCTCATTGTGTCCACCCTGATCAAATCCATAAGGTGTATAATGGCTGTTACCTCGCGAGGATGGAACACCATATTCGGCAATAACCAATGGCATGTCTGGACAATGGTTTTTCAAATCTTTCAAGTAAGATAGATAGTTGTTTTCAGTACGATACTTCTTATCCAGATAAACATAATCCGGATAATATGGATAGGCGTGATAACTGGCAAATATGCCGGATTTAACCAGATCTGTCTGATAATATTTCCTAAAGTCTATACTTTCCAAATCATTATCATATTCACGCACTTTCTCATTTTCGATATATTCACTGTCATGATGCATTGGATCCAAAGGTAGCCAGTTTACAAACGAAACAGGTCTTTGTTCCAGGTAGGTAATCGCTTCATATTTGATCGTATATTCCATCATTTCAGCCAGCCAGGCTTCCATCGCAGTTCCATTTGGAAGCGAAATGAAATCTCCGTTAAAACTATCGATTTTCATGTTCTGATTAGTATAAGTAACGCCTTGCGGTTCCCACTCACGCCCCAATATGTAACCAATGGTAAATTCTGATACATCACTGATATAAACTCCACTTGCCTTTCCAGGTGATTCTTTCAGTGCTGCATTCCCATTTATTACATCTATAACATTTTTGATTTCATGTTTAAAATCGTAAATAAACTCAGGATTATGATAATTATGGCCTAGGGGAACAGTAGCCCACACCCCTTGAATGATGTAGAGTGGTTTGTCGCTGTAGATAAGGTTATACTGCGCTAGTGCTTCATAAAAAACAGGTGGCAGAATTGTATAGGTTCTTATCACGTTACTATTCATCCTGGCAATTTGAACAAACCAATCCATATAGAGATCAAAATCTGTAGGGAATTCAGATGGGAATTTGCCTGGTAAGGCAGCTCCGATATTTACACCTTTCAGAAAGATCGATTGCCACTCTTTTTGCTTTGAACGTGTGTTCGCTGAACGATAAACTTGAAAATAATCTCCTTCAACCCGAAAGATATTCTGAGATGAATTTGCATAATATGCAATATTATTTTCGTCATAATCTGGGAACAGCGGCAAATCTACCTTGGTGCTGTCAATTACTATCACTTTTTCAGATCGGATGTTGTCTTCTACTTTGATCATCATAAATATTGTGATAACAAGTAAAATAAACAGCAAAGAAATAAACGATTTTTTTCTTTTCATAAATATAACCTAAAAATGACCCCTTAATATTATATTGGCAGAATCGCTTTGATAATAGGGAGCCTGGAAATTTGCATAACTGATCGCAAGCGAAATACAATCCCAGTTATAACCAAATTCTATAGAATTATTTGTCTCAATATTTTCGAACTCATACATTTGCACGGAAGACGAAATGTAGGAATAAAAATCTGATAAATCGAAAAAGTATGAAGCATTGATCCCATACAGTTTTTTATCCTGAGGAGTGTAGTATAAACCTGATTCATATTCGAAATCCTGGAATCTATAAATGATCCCAATATTGAGATTTTTATAAATTTCATGATTAAGTTCTGCGGTGTAAATCAAAAACATATTTTCTCGCATGATTGAACCATTTTCGACATAATTATTATCGATCTTACCGCTTTGATAACTGAAGGAAAATCTGGTTTTCTCATAAGATAATGAAAACTTCTCGATCAGTAGCTGACGACTAACTCCATACCAAGTCTCAAAATATTCAGATTTTATAGTAAGATTATTGGATATCGAAAATTTTCCAAATCTAAAATTATCCTGTAAATTGAGATCAGCCAGACTTAGTAGTTTTTCAGATCCTGAATATCCCAGATTAGTTCGAATAATGTGATCCTGATTGATATTCAACCGATTATTCCAGACGTAATTATCATACAATGCATTGCTTTTGTATCCATCACTGTTCTTGTGAGTATATTTGTTGTGATATGCCAGATTGGTTTCCCAACTATTTGATAATCTTTTAACTATACGATAAGTGTGCTGATAATGGTTAAATTCAAGATTATCCTCTTTCTCTCTCACATAACTATGTTTAGTGTAAAAATTTAATTTAACGATCGCAGAAATATTCTTTTTTTGTGCTTGATATGGAAGATGAACCGAATCCAATTCTATCGCTTTCTCATAAAAATTCAGCGCCAGATATGGTTTATCATTCCAATATGCCAGTTTTCCCTTTTCTGCCCAAGCTTCTGCAAATGTTGGTTCGATATTTATTATCCTATCAAGAACCTGGTTGGATAAGGATAATTGATCAGAATATTGATAAACCAAAGCCAATTGATACAGCTTATCGATTTTATACTTAGTTGAAATATCGGATG
>JAVCCF010000078.1 GCA_030765625.1 Candidatus Tenebribacter burtonii | reverse complement strand
TAAGTTAAGAAAAAAGCAATTACAAGATCAGATCGAAACAGAACTAAAACCAGTTCTCAGAGATAAGGACTTTGAGCTATTCAAATTTGAACTAGTTTATGATCTTGTAAAGAGAATAGCTCAAAAGGTTAGTAATAATTAGTATTTAATCATCACTATTTTTTAAGAAAAATATTTAAACACATTTGAGAGCTTGAGTGTCATAGTAAGTGAGAGGAAGAAATGGATTGGACAGATGTGGAATTGATTTCAGCTTATAGAAGTGGGAATATGGATGCTTTCCAAATATTTTATGGCAGGCACAAAAACTCACTATATACTTTTTTGCATAACAAGTGCAGAGAAGAAGCCAGAGATATTTTTCAGGAAACTTTTCTCAAGTTCATTGATGCAACAGCTAAAAAGAATCTAACCAATCCCAAAGCTTATCTATTTCAGATTGCTATGAATCTTGTGCGCAATACGAGTAGAAAGGCAAAAATTATTTCTCTCAATGACGAATTTGATATTCCTGATATTGAGAATGAAGAGATTGAATCAGTAAGCGAGGAAGAATTTAAAGAATCGCTTTCAAATCTAGCCAAAGATAAACCGCTTTTCTACGATGTGTTACATTTGCATATTTTTGGTAAAATGACTTTTGAAGAGATCGGAAAGTTAAAAGGGATCAGTAAAGATACAATTGCTTCAAGATATCGATATGCCTTAAAATATCTAAAAGATTTTCTACAAAGTAGCCAGCTACATGTTAAGGAAGGTTAACAATGTTCAAAGAACAAATATTAAGAAGAGGTTTGCAGAAAGCTCCGGAAGATCTGGAAGTGAACATTCTGCTCTATGCTGCTGATAAAATTGAAAAAGATGAAAGTGGTCATGAACTGAGTGATTATCTCAGTTGGTTGCCTTTTGTTGGGATTTTATTGTTATTAAAAGATCTTATGTCAGGGCAGAAGGTCAGGATCAGTCCGGCAGTAAAAATTTAATTAAGAAAAATAATGGAGGAGATATGAAAGAAAGAAACAAAAAACTTATTCCACTGTTCGTTCTTTTGGGAATTGGAGTAGCATTTTTAGCAGGCTGGATAATTCAGATGTTATGGAATGCAACTATTACACCTATATTTGATTTAATCCCGATTACATACTGGCAGGGAATAATGCTTCTAGTTTTATTCAAGATCCTGTTTAGTTCACATTATAATGTTCATAAAGAACATAGTGACAAAACACATCATCGTCAACCTGAATTTATCAGGCGACAATTTCAGGAAGAAAAGATAGAAGATGATGTAAATTTGGATACTTGATAAATATTAGAATTAAAAAAGCCTTTTGAATTATGCTCAAAAGGCTTTTCTATATACTTTAATGATTAAATTTTATAGTGGCTGACTTTCAATATAAACTGTTTCCTGATATTCTGAACTGTCAAAAGCGAGGATCGGGAAAAAGATAAAAGAAAGAAGTATTAACCCAATTCCAAAACCTGTTCCTTTCCCAAAAGCTTTAGCTATGTCGAGACAAAAAATGATATACATAATTGGAGAGAAAAAGAACCATAAGATAATCCACCAAATTGGTCTATCTGTAATTTCCAACATTAGAATTATGTTATAGATTGGAATAATGTATCCCCAACCTGGTTTACCAGCCTTAACAAAAATCTTCCACATCACGACTATCATGAAAATAACTAATATGTAATAAAAGATCTGAAAAATTATACCGGGCCCCGAATTCATTTCCGAAGCATACATGTTATCATACATAATTCCCTCCTTTTAATAATTAATTAAAATATTGAGCTAAGTTATTTTAGGTCAAGATTTTTATGTCATTAATATATAATTATTTTTGGTCTGGTTACTCCAGCTCTAATTTGAGTATGACCGTTAATGTAGATATTTTTACCATTATTCTCGGAAAAAGTTTTCTGTAAATTTTCATCCATTTCAAAATCTCCGAATCCAATTTTAAAAATCTATTCTTTCTTCTAAAAACTCAATCGCTTTTTCCAATGCTTCATCTTTTCCTGTTTTTATTCCTTCAAGTGTTCGATTTACAATTATATCTGGAATTAATCCAATTCCCTGGTGACTATTACCTCGTGCATCCTGGGGATCCATGCCAGTAAAACCTGTTAAAACGTTTCCAGGTAATACAAAAAAAGTTATTTCACCATCGGAACCAGCGGTTGGTCTTCCTATTAATGTTGCATCGGTTAATTCCTTTATTATCAAGCAAGTATATTCTGCCTGGCTTTGTGTTTTCTCATTCATTAATACAACTATTGGTGTTGTAATTCTCTTCCCAACTCCTGAAGTATATGCTTGCTGGAGATGATATTCACTAATTTGAACTTCGTATGGGATATAATTGAAAATGGGAGTTGCAAATTGTGAATTAAGAACCTTTTCTTCATCGGTTAGGTATGGAGCTAAGTCCCAAATTATATTGTTCGGATAACCCCTCATATCAAAAATTACAGCATTGTTATCTTCTATTTTATCAAACATTTGTTGAATTCTATTCACTTGCAGTAAATCAAGATTTACATAGGCAATATCATTTTCTAACATTTTAACAGTATCTTGATGAGTTTTCATAAGCATATATTTTTCACTAATTTCAATTCGATTCAATTGTATATTTCTAATGCTCTCAGAATTAGCAATGCTAAATAAACATTTTTCTTGCAATTTTCCATTTAACATTACTTTACACAATCTATTGTTTTCATAGTTTGAATTAGAAGAAGAAAAATAAATTTTAGTATTATTAAAAATATCAATCAGTGCTTCTCCATTTATAGAGACAATCTCGTCACCTAAATTAAGCATATTCTCAAATGAATAATCCTTATCATACAGTTTCGAGATATAAAATTTATTATCAATTTTTTGAATTTCAAATGGAAAACCAGCAGAATAAAAATGTTTCCGAAATGCTTTGCCATTAGCAAAGCCATGGGAATCACGAAGATTACTAACAAACTTTGCCAGAGCAAGATTGTATTGAAGAGAATCTGATGCAGAAATAATTTCCGGTAATATCGCTTTGAAATTGTTTTCAGGTGATAATTTCATAAGTTTCTGATGTGGATTAAAATTTTTCATAACAAAATATAATTTTGCTATAGCTAGAATTCTCTCTTCCGTTGATGGAAAACTATCTGATGAAAACTTTTCTTTTTTGTTCCTGGTAAAATCTTGAATTGTTGGTAATTTAATTCTCTTTTTACTAAATAGCATTTCTAAAGCTATATCATAATAATTACTATTCATAAGACTATCATCAACAATTTTATTAACAAAAGAATAATAAGTTTTTCCATTCAGATTCCAGTATACTAATTGAGTTTTAACCTCAAAATAGTCATTTTTTAAAGTCTTCCCAAATCTGTGAATATGCTTTGCAGTAGATAAAAACTGAGCCTTTTTATTTAATCCAAGCGCAATTAACTGTTGTGGAATAATTACACGATCATTTATAATAAAGATTACTGATATTTCTGCCTTTTCTCTAATTCCGTCAATTGAAACATAATATCTTTTAACGTTTGAGTTTTTGGTGTAAATCGTAGCCCGAGATGGATTATCATTAGGGAATCCATGATAACTTATTGATTTGTAAGTAGGCATATCCATTTCACCAAAAACAAGATTTTCAACAATTTTATTTCGGTCAATAATATCACTTAAGTTAACAATATCACTACTAAAATTCCGAATATCAAGAATTATTCCTTTTTCAGATAGTGTTAGTTTTAATGCTTCTTGAATTAGGGAATCCTGCTCTGCTTTTTTAGTTGGTGAGTAGTCATTTAATTGTAAATAAATAATATCATTTTCAAGTTGCAACGAATTTTTTTGGTTGCTTCGGTCATTTTTATAATTCGAAATAAGAAAAGTGTGAGGATCGTTCAGTTTTTCAAGCATAGCACTAACCCTAAGTTTCAACGAAATATCACTGCTGTCTTCATCAAAATTCTGGATTGCTTCTACAAATGCGGAATTCCAATCAATATCATCTTCACTTGCTTTTGGATGAAGGTATTTGATAATCCCCCAAGTGTCCGCAATTGCTAAATATTTATTTGCTAATGTTGAATCAATGTCATTTGCATACACTAATAATGACATTACTATCATCAATGCTGTAAAAAAAGTTTTTTTCATAAAACCTCCTTGTTGCAGAACAGATCAACTTAATCATTTCAGTTTCTCAGATCAACTATCCATCACAATTATCTTAGGTCTGGTTACTCCGGCTCGAATTTGAGTATGACCGTTAATGTAGATATCTTTACCATTATTCTCGGAAAAAGTTTTCTGATAACCGTCATTCATTTCAAAATTTCCGAATCCTTCGGTAATAATAAGAGGGAATGGAATATCTTCGTTCCCGGTTAAAGCTACTCCAATTTCTTTGCCGATGAATTGGACTAAATCAATACTGTCTATTGAAGGTGCAATGATGCCGTTGATCTTTTGTATGATTGCCATGTTTAGAATTTCATTATCAATTTTTTGTGTGAAAACCAGGATGTCGTCATTGCTGCAATTTTCAATTTCAGAAATGCTCTCGATGTATTTCAGTTTCCCATTTGCCTCTGCTCCAAACCCGATAATCCCTTTCAATGTTAAACCACTATATGAAATTATTGCGGATGTTTTCTCCACGATCCTTTTAACTTTACCGGTAATTCCTGCTTTTAATTGATACGGTTCTTTGTCGTATTGTACAGTAACTATTCCGGTTTTCAGATTCACATCTTTAATAGTTCCAGTTGTTGGTGAAGAGACGATTGAAGGCAGTGCTGTGTTTTTATCAAATACCCTGGAAGCCAGAGTATCGCCTGCATAAACAAAATCACCTTCGCTCTTTTTCATATAAGCTTTTATCTGTTTTGGCAGGACATTAAGTCTTTTAGCAATATTAATCTTTCTGGGCTTGGTAGAGTAATCCTGGATCTCGCGCATAATAATAGTACCTGAATCTAAATTTATTTTTTCTACATTTCCTCGTACAGGTGAATCGAAATAGAAATGTTGGAATTGCAGTTCCTTAATAAAAGATCTATCGCCGATCTCAACAATACGTTGACCAAATTTAACTTCATCACCTTCTTTAATCTGAAGAGATTTCTCAATATTGGTGCTATCCAAGTGAAGATAAGTTTTATCAAATAGTGAGATCACGTAAACTCTAGGTGGATCAAATAGATTTTCACCAATAATTGTATCACTTGTTACTTCATCATCAGGTTTCACAAAGATATTTCCTTCATAAGGAAGTGAAACTTTATGTTCTTGAGTACCAGTAATTATTTGTTTCTGCTTTATGAAGCTCTTAAAACTTTCTTCAATAGCTGGAATTTCTTTAAACCGTGGGAAAAGTTGTAATGCTTGGTTTTCTGAATCGAAATTATCTTCCTGTAAGGCATCAATATAGATTGGGAGATCGGTTGTAAATTTCAATCCTCGTCCTTGTTCATTCAGATAAATTCCTTTTTCCAGAGTGATAGTAACAACTCGATCCATTCCCTTTTCATTGGAAAGATAAAGCCTGTCTCCTACTTTTATAATATGCTGGGTTGATTCAACTTCTATGGTAAGAACAGTTTTACTAAGCTTCCACTTTTGTGCTAATGGTCGTATAGTAAGTCCAATTCTTTCGAAGCACTCATCTGTTAATAATTTCGTAGCTAGCTTCTCATCAACTGCACTTAATTTACCTAAGTGAGGAGATATAAAATGCTTATCTTTCCAGATTTCGGTGATTCCTTCAGGTTGAAATCCATTGTAAATTATTGAAAGTGCCTGTTCATTGGAATCAGTGTGAGAGAGTACACCACCAGCACCTATTAAAATGTTAATATCATACATATGGAATTTTTTTGCATCTTTAGCCTTCTCAATATAGAAAGCTTCTGTAATGTTTTCCAGATCATGTTGTTTTGCTTTCAATTTATCAAGGAATCCGATTTCTTTTGTGTTGAAATTCATCTTCATATGCTGCTTTTTAGACATCCTGATCGCTTCTTTAGAAACAGCATGTTCAATTGCAATTTGTGGGATTGCCGAAGGATTGAAGGTTGGATAGAGCATTTTATTGGCAATATAGTTTGTTATATATTTATCATTCAATTCTTCTGGAAGCCACTTTTTTATGTTGGAATACCCGGTATCTTTAAGTACATTGGAAATACTGTAGCTCATCCCGTAATTTGCACTCACAGTTCGGAAGTATTCACCTAAGATATTTGAGAAAATATCAGTTGTTGCACCTCCAATATCAACAGCCATTACATTCTCATCCAATTTCTCGCTAATTAGTTGAAGTGAGCTTATCACACTCATCGGTGTTGGAATTATATCATCACTCACGATCTTTTTTAAGCTGGAATATCCGGGTGCTTGTTCCATCACGTTATCCATGAAAAGCTGATGGATTTTTTCACGAGCTGGTTGCAAGTTCTCCTCAGTAAGTTTAGGACGCAGGTTTGGTACCATGAACAAGTCAAATCTTTTGCCGAATAATCCTGCGATAAAAGTTCTAGCTTCGATATTTCCAGCAAAAACAAGTGGAATATTAGTTTTGTCGCCAAATTTAGGGCTCGGATTTGCTAGTTGTAATATTTCACCTAATCTTAGGATCGGTGACACAGCACCGCCATCAATACCACCGCACATGAGAATGATATCTGGATGTAAAACACTCATAGCCTGCATTTGCTCAAGGCTACTCCGTTTATCGTCAATTGCAAATGTATCAAGGATCACACCGCCAGCTCCAAAAGCTGTTCTCTTGCCGCTGCTGGCAGAATCAAACAGTGTAAGCCCGATCACGAGAATTTGTAATCCACCTCCAGCACTACTTGTTGTTAAATAAAGTGTATCTTCATTAAAAGTGATTTCCGAGTCATTTGAGTTTTTCGTTAATAATGGAATACCAGTTTCTTGCTCGATAAATTTAATTGCATTGAACACACCAATGTTAACATCTTCTAATGGCTTTTCCACTGTTGTTGGTGAATCATGTAATGATTTCAGTTTGAATTCTTCTCCTTTTTTTTGGAGTAGGAGCGCTTTGGTCGTGGTACTTCCTACATCAGTGATTATTATATTCTTAATTGAGGATATAAGATTTTGACGCTGTGCCCAGTGTGGAATTTGGGAAATATTTTCCATTGCCATTTTTTCAGCTTCTTCCTCAGAAAGTGACATCTGATTTATAAGCTTTAGTTTAATCTCTTTAATAACTTGAGAGTAGCGTTTCATATAGCCAAATTCATCTGTACACTCTTTGCAGTATTCACTTCCAAATACTTCATTAGCAAAATCTTCTGCTTTTTTCATAACTTTTCCGCAACTTTTACACACGTATAAATTATTCATCTCAATTTCCTCACTTATTTTTGTAAGATCTTTATAAATATATCGATAATTTGTTCATGGAATTTATTGAGAACACTTCCTTCTTGTACAAAACTCTTATTTAAACTCAAATAGTAATTTATAGTTCCGAATAAAAATGTGAGTGCGCAAGGAATATTTATCTTTGCATAGATATTTTGCTCGATACCTTGCTGAATCACCTGATGAAAATGTTCTCTAATAAGTGATTGCCTGAATAGTATCTGTCTGCGTAATTCCCTTTTATAATATGGTAATTCACATGCAAGCGTTGAGAAAAATCCCTCTTCTTCTTGGATGAGAGTTAAATATCTATTTAAGATAGTTCTAACATCTGACGTTTCCAGAATTAGCTGTTTCAGATTATCACTGAATTTTGAAAGTTCCACATCTATAAGTTCTATGATAAGTGAATCTTTATTGGGAAAATGTAAAAATAAAGTTCCGTGTGCGATGTTAGCAGTATCTGCGATTTGAGAGGTAGCAGTGTTTAGAATTCCTTTATCAACATAGATAGTTTTTGCTGCTGCGATAATATTTTCACGTGTAGATTGTTTCTGTGTCTTGCGTTTATTCATAAATTCTCCTTTAGCTGAGCGCACGCTCACCGAGTTAACAGTCAGTTAAAATTTTGTCAAATGTTTTTTTATTTTTTAAGAATTTAAATTGTGAACTAGGAATAAATCTATAAATTGAATTCTTTGATCTTTCTGGCTAAAGTGTTGCGGTGAATGCCCAGCATTTTAGCTGTTTTTAACTGATTGTCACCACATTCATTAAGGATTTTTTTGATATGTTCTTTCTCCGCTCCGGCTAGAGATTGATTATCAGTCTGCCCAAGTTCATAATTCGGTAAGGCTTAGTTATATCTTCAACTGTGATCAGGTTGGTTCGTGCTAGAGTGACCAGTCGGGTAATGGTATTCTGCAATTGGCGGATATTCCCCGGCCAATCATAAGAAACCATTTTCAAAAGAGCTTCATGTGAAAAATTTATCTTATCTTTAACTTCAAGCTTTGTCAGGAAATGCTCTACAAGCAGAGGGATATCTTCTTTTCTTTCCCGCAGAGCAGGTAAATGAAGTGGTACCACATTGAGTCGATAAAAGAGATCCTCTCTGAAATTGCCTTTGCTAACTTCATCGTTCAGATCTTTATTAGTAGCAGCAACAATACGCACATTCACAGTTTTTGATCTGGAACTTCCCACAGGCTCAAAAGTCATGTTCTGCAAAACCCGCAGCAGTTTAACTTGAATAAGCGGTGATTTGGTCTGTAGTAGTACTTACTACATTTATACCGTGGCCGCCGCCTTGATTACCATAACCTCCACCGCCCTGGCAGATTCCTTCAAGATAGATGAATCTTACAGTTGCCCCATCGATAACATCTCCATTATCAGCATCACTTACATACCCGTCAACTGTCAGTCCGTACATAAGTGCTGAAATTGCCATAAGTGTGATTAAGATTAGATTTTTTTCATTTTTCTGTATCCTCCATTTTTTAATACGTTATATCTAAAAGCAAGAAACATGCCAAACACCTATCTGCAATTATATTCAGGGGTTAGTTAAAATCGGTGTTTATATAAATGCACTATTTTGGTGCACTACAGTGGTGGAATGCACAAGATAGATGCAACTTAGAATTTTACAGATATGATCTCTCCGAATTTTTAAACTTAATCTCTGTTGCTCACTTGCTTTATAAAATTGGGGAGAAATTGAATAAAATAAATATTGTAGTTTGACTTGACACAATGAATTTATCTTAAAATATTACTTAGTTTGTATCAGAAAAAATTCTAAAAAAAAGGAATTTAAATGGCGTTTATTCATCTACACAATCACACTCAATACAGTCTCTTAGACGGTGCCTGCCGTACGGATAAAATGATCGCAAAAGCTAAGGAATTCGGGATGACCGCTGTTGCCATGACCGATCATGGTAACATGTTCGGTGTTATCGACTTTGTAAATAAAGCAAAGAGAGAAGGTATTAAACCTATCGTTGGTATCGAAACATATATAATAAATCACGAGTTCGATGATCAAAATGCTAAGAAAGATATCAGACATCACCTGGTTCTGCTAGCACAGAATTTGCAAGGGTATAAGAATCTGATCAAGCTCTCTTCCAAGGCGTATCTGGAGGGTTTTTATTATAAACCCAGAATTAACAAACGCCTTATCGCTGAATATTCAGAGGGGATAATCTGTCTTTCGGCCTGTCTTAAGGGTGAGATTCCTCATCTACTTTTAAGTGGGAACCGTCAGAAGGCTGAAGAAGTTGTGAATTTCTATAAGAATATTTTTCCTGACAGATTTTATATCGAAATTCAGGATCATGGAATAGAAGAAGAAAAGATTGTTGCCCCTCTTCTTATTGAACTGGCACAAGATACAAATACACCGCTGGTTGTAACGAATGATTGTCATTATATAAACAGAAAAGATGCAGAAGCTCATGATGTTCTGCTCTGTATCCAAACTGGTAAATCATTATCCGATACAAACCGCATGAAATATAACACAAACCAGCTCTATTTCAAATCGGAAGATGAAATGAGAGAACTTTTCCCTGCACAGTCAGAGGCTTATGATAATACATTGAAGATCGCGGATCAAATAGATCTTGAATTAGGTTACAACAATTTTCTCTTTCCGAAGATTGATATCCCTGAAGGTTATACAAATTCTAAAGAGTATTTGAATTATCTCTGTTATGAAGCTGCAAAAACCAGATATCCAGAAGTTACTGATGTTGTAAAGCAGCGTATAGATTACGAACTTTCGGTAATCAATAAAATGGGTTATAATGAATATTTTCTGATCGTGAAAGATTTCTGTGATGCAGCACGCCGAATGAATGTTCCAGTAGGTCCTGGTCGTGGTTCTGCGGTAGGTAGCGTAGTATCATATTTGCTTGAGATCACCCAGATTGAACCCCTGAAATATGGTCTCTTTTTTGAACGTTTCTTAAATCCTGATAGAATTGGAATGCCCGATATAGATATCGATTTCTGTGCTGAAGGCAGAGGTAAGATCATAGAATATGTTATAAAAAAATATGGTCGTAAAAGTGTTGCTCAAATTATAACTTTTGGTACCTTAAAAGCTAAATCTGTAATTAAAGATGTTGCCAGAGTCATGGATTTATCTGCTGCAGCAGCCAACGAAATCACAAAACTAATACCATCAACCCCGAACATTTCACTTGAGAAAGCTCTAAAACAATCTAAAGAATTTGCTGATAAAATGTCGGAGAACGATATCTACTCTTCTATTCTTACCTATTCAAAAGTTTTGGAGGGATTAGTGCGTCACACCGGCGTTCATGCTGCTGGTGTGGTTATAGGACCAGGAAATTTAAGTGATTATGTTCCCCTTGCAACCAGTACTCAGAAAGGAAATGAACTGGCAGTTCTAGTACAGTATGAAGGAAAATGGTTAGATGATCTTAAAATACTAAAAATGGATTTTTTAGGATTAAGAACACTGACCCTGATAAAGAGAACAGTTGAACTAATCAAAAATTCACAAGGCATTAATGTCGATATCAATAATGTAGATCTTTTTGATAAAAAGGCTTATGAATTGCTTTCCAACGGGCAAACCGATGGTATTTTCCAATTTGAGTCGGGTGGTATGAAAAAAT
This sequence comes from Candidatus Tenebribacter burtonii, assembly GCA_030765625.1. GTDB lineage: Bacteria > Cloacimonadota > Cloacimonadia > Cloacimonadales > TCS61 > Tenebribacter > Tenebribacter burtonii. Next base: position 17,100 of record JAVCCF010000078.1, on the reverse strand, counting down.
ATCTTATAGCCCTGCAGCCCAATAAATTTGAAGATCTCATTGCAATGGTAGCTCTCTATAGACCCGGTCCAATGCAGTTTATTGATAAATTTATTAACAGAAAGCAGGGAAAAGAGAAAATATCTTATCTTCATCAGTTAACAGAAAATTCACTTAAAGAGACCTATGGAGTAACTGTTTATCAGGAACAGGTGATGCAGATCGCTCGAGAGATGGGTGGCTTAAGTGGGGCTGAAGCAGATACGTTACGAAAAGCCATCAGTAAGAAGAAGATACAAACAATGGAAAAGCTGAAGGTTAAATTTGTTGAAGGAGCTTCTACAAACGGTGTTAAACCACAAATAATTGAAACTATCTGGAATAATTGGCTGGAATTTGCCAACTATGCTTTCAATAAAAGCCATGCTACCGCTTATGCCTATATAGCTTTCCAAACTGCATATTTAAAATCCCACTACCCGGTAGAATTTATGGCAGCTTTACTATCTTTAGAAGATAATCCTAACAAAATACCTTATTTTGTGGATGAATGTAAAGTGATGGGCATAGAAGTAATACCACCCAACATCAATCAAAGCCAGAATGAATTTGTTGTACACGGCAAGAAGATACTCTTTGGTTTGCATGCTATAAAAAATGTTGGTAGTGCAGCAATTAATGCAATGATCAAAGACAGAAATGAAACGGGAGAATATAAAACAATATTTGATTTTTGTTCACGTTCAGATACAATGTGTGTAAATAAATCTGTTTTGGAAAGCCTGATTGGATCGGGTGCTATGGATGATTTGGAAGGAAACCGGGCACAGAAATATCAGGCAATTGAAAATGCAATGGAATATGGTTCAGGAGTGCAGGCGGAGAAGAAACGGGGACAGATGATGTTCTTTGATGCGTTTGAAGAAGAAGATGATTACCAGCCAAAGCTACCTTCACTCCATGAATGGTCACTTCAAGAAAAACTTAATTATGAAAAACGAGTGCTGGGTTATTATTTATCAGGTCATCCACTAAATCAATATCGTGAATTAATTAAATTATTTGTAAATGCTTCATCAGATATCTCCGAACAAACTTTAGAAAAAGTTCCGACCAAGATAGCCATTGCAGGAGTAGTTTCAGAAATTATCAAGAAAAGTGATAAAAAAGGAAATCCTTTTGCCATAATTATAATGGAAGATCTTAATGGAAAATTCGAAGTAACCCTTTTTAGAGATGACTATCTAAAATATATCAGAATAATGCTTGAGGGACAGGAACTATTTATCTTGGGTAAAAAATCAAACTATTCCAATGGTGGCAATAATATCCTTCGGATTATACCTACTAAAATTATGCACTTTGATGAATTACAAAAAGAGCTTGCCGGTGAAGTTTATCTTAAAATGAGAGAAATTGATTTTAGTAATGAATTTTCAGATAAACTAAAAAAATATATGAGGGAAAACCGTGGTAACTTTAATATTCAAATTGCTTTAGAAACCTCTTCTTTTAGAACACTTAATCTTCATCCGAGGGATATCAAAATATTCCCAAATGCGCAACTAAAAGAACTCTGTGAGAGTATCGAAGGATTACAACCAAAATTGTCATTAAATTATTAAAAAAGGAGATTTTATGAAATTATTAATAATAATGGTTTTCTTTACATTATCTTTCTCGCTGCTTTTTGCAGATCAATTGCCAATCTCTGTCGATTTAAATAGATTCTTAGATGATTCTAATAATACGATCTTTGATATAAACTATCAGCTTACTTATAATTCTCTACATTTTGAAAAGACTGATACTGGGTTTGTTGCAAATCTTATAGTTGGATATTCATTATTGATGGATGAAGAGATAGTAGATAAAGGTGACTTTTCAAATAAAATTATTTTTCCAAATCAGGAAATGACCAAGTCTGGGAAACTGTTCAGAGATAAGATTTCCGTCACTTTACCCAGCTTTGGCTATACAATGCAGCTTTCATTTCTCGATAATAATTCAGACCTGTATTCTTCATGGTCAAAGGATTTAACTATATTAAAAAGGGATTCTTTTTTAAGTGATTTGGAATTTTCTTCCAACATTGTAACAGATACGACAAATTATCTGGATAAATTTCATCGGAATGATCAGCTTTTCTTTATTAATTGTAATCATATTTATAGTAAAGAAACGGTAGATTCATTGTATCTTTATTTTGAAGTTGGGAATGGATATTATCCCGTGGGAAAACTTTATGAGAAGATCAATATCATTAAAGATGATGATACTGTAAAAGTGGTCACGCGAGAATTAAACTGTCACGGGAACAAATTACCTCAGATACGCAAGATAGATATTTCCAATCTTGAAGAAGGTTATCATAAGATCAATCTTGAAATTATTGATCCGGTTTCAAATGCTGTAAATAAGACAGAAGATTATTTTAGTATTACAAAAAAAAGTGTGAGTAATTACAGACTTTTTGTAGAACTGGAGGATGAAATTATCTTGATGAAATATTTTTTGTCTTCAACTAAAACAAAGATTTGGAAGGATCTTACTGATGACGGTAAGTTGCAATTTATCGATAGATTCTGGGAAATTAATGATTCGGATGTTTCTACAAAGAAAAATGAATTTTATGAATTAATCAGAAAACGTATCCAATATTGTAATAATCATTATTCCCATTTCAGCGAAGGTTGGAAAACTGATAGGGGAAGAATATATATTAAATATGGTAAACCGGACGATATTTTGTACGATTATACAGATCTTTCAACGAAATATGCACAAAAAAAGTATGAGATATGGAAATTCAGAACATATTATAATTACACCTATCTTTTTCTTGATTTTCAGACAAATGGAAATTATAAACTGATTTACAGTGACAATGATTCTGATGAATCGAGTTCCACTAATTTGGAAAAATATTTAGGTGAGGATTTTGATATGGACTTATTAAATTAATAATTTTAACGGGTATAATAAATCAAGTTAGAAAGGTTTGAAATAAGGTTTGCATAAGGAATGTATTTTAATAAAAATAGTTCAATCTATTTATAATGGTTGAAATTGATATTAACAAAGTTAAAAAATAGGGGTAAATGCTTCTTTGATATGTTTTAAAATTACGTGATTATCATGAGTAAGAATTATAATTACATCGAATCGTGTGTACAAATGTTCATATTGATGATTTTTTGAGAGAAAATAAGAAGCTGTTTTGGAGATTTTTTTTCTTTTAGAAATAGAGATGCTATTCAGAGCAGAATCAAGATTGGTGGATCTTGTTTTAACTTCAATGAATACTAATGTCCCGTTGTCTAAGCTGATAATATCGATCTCACCATAAGGAGAATGGAAATTTGTATTTATGATTTTATGTTTATTTGAAATTAGAAATTCTTTTGCTTTTTTTTCTCCTTTTGATCCTATATATTTAATATTATTAATCATAAAAAAAAGATATTAGTGGTATAAAAAATGTCAATAAATTAAAAACTAGCTAATTTAATATTTGAAGACATTGTATGTAAAAAAGTTTGTTATCCGTAAAAATTTTATGCTTTTTCAGCAGGAGGGCTGTTTCATATAATTATGAAATATTATCAAATCGCACTTCCTATTAACGTTACAAAACTCTATATTTATAAGAATGAAGAAGAGATCATACCAGGTTGCAGAGTGCTGGTTTCATTTAATAACACATTCCATACAGGTATCGTTTGGCAGGAAACCATTAAAATTGATGAAAAGATCAAATATAAAGATATTCTTGAGATCGTTGATGAAGAACCGAAAATCTCTTCTGAATTATTGGAGCTGGCTTTGTGGATCAGTAAATACTATAGATGTAGTTTAGGACAGTCGCTTTCAGCAATGCTTCCCTCTGCTTTCAACGTTCAACTGCAGAGAAAGATAAAATTAGCAGATATTTCCAAATCAAATCTTGATAATGGATCAGCACAGAGAATAGTAGAAGCACTCAATAATGATTGGCAGGATATTCCTAAATTAAAAGAGAAATTAAAGATCAAATCCTCTGAATTTAATATGGCTTTAGAAGAGTTGGAGAATAGTGGAATTGTTGAGATCAATCGAGTATTTGATGAGAAGATCAAGAAGAAGATCGCAAATTTTGTAACATTATTAAAAGTTGATAAATTATCTGCTCTGACCGCAAAGCAAACAGAAGCATATGAATATATGAAAAACATGGCAACAGATTTTCCACTTGCTAAAATTGCAAGTAAATTCAGCTATTCAATTGTTAAAGCCTTAAGAAATAAAGGTCTCTTGACTATATATCCGCGAGAAGTAAAAAGAAAATATTTTTCCTTTCCAAAAAAAAGGAAAATTAAAGATATTCAACTGACATCAGAACAAAAAACTGCGATTTCTAACGTAAACAAATATGTTCGCTTGGGAAAATATCATCCGTTTTTGCTCTTTGGAATTACCGGTAGCGGTAAAACAGAAGTTTATATTGAAATAATAAAGAGCGTACTAAAGAAGAACAAAACTGCTCTGATGCTGGTCCCTGAAATAGCGCTTACGCCACAGATGGTTGACAGGTTCTTTAATGCTTTTGGAGAAGATATTGCCATCCTGCACAGTCACCTGAACGATCGTCAGAAATGGGAACAGTGGAACAAAATAAAATCCGGTAAAAGTAAAATCGTGATAGGTGCGCGCAGTGCAATATTTGCACCACTCGAAAATCTGGGTGTGATTATTGTTGATGAGGAACATGAAACAACCTATAAACAAGAGAATACCCCGCGTTACAACGGACGTGATCTTTCTATCTTGCGGGCAAAAATGAACAGTGCAGTAGTCATTCTGGGAAGTGCAACTCCTTCGCTGGAAAGCTGGAACAATTTTGACCATGACAGGTTTACTCTATTGGAATTATCCCACCGTCCACTTTCCTATGAACTTCCAACAATTGAAATAATCGATATGAAAAAAGAGAAAGATCCAAAACTGCTGTTTTCGGCTAAACTGAAGGCAAAGATCGAAGAAAAACTGAAACTTAAGCAACAGATAATTTTGCTGCAGAACAGAAGAGGTCATTCCTCTTTTGTGCAGTGTATGTCCTGCGGCAATATATTTGAATGTTCGCATTGTGATATATCTATGAAATTTCATAGTCACACTTCAGAACTGATCTGCCATTATTGCGGTCACAGAGCACCAATGCCAAGGAAGTGCCCTGAGTGCGGAAGCTATATGTTCACCTTTGGAGCATCCGGTACTCAGCAGATCGAAAAACAACTGAATATACTTTTTCCAAAAGCCAGAATTTTAAGAATGGATTCCGATAGTGCAGGAAGCAAAGAGAGTTATGATTCTATGTTTACAAGAATGAGAGAGGGAACAGTTGATATATTATTAGGAACACAGATGATAGCAAAGGGGCTCGATTTTGAAAATGTAACATTAGTCGGAGTAATCTCTGCCGATATCGGGCTTAATGTTCCAGATTTCAGGGCCGCTGAACGCACTTTTCAACTGCTCACTCAGGTAGCAGGTAGGTCAGGGCGCGGTGAAAAGTCAGGTGAAGTTATCATCCAGACATATAATCCTGATCACTACTCCATTACAACTGCTTTGGAACAGAACTTTTTAGCCTTTGTTGAAAAAGAGTTGAGACTGAGAAAGCATTTGAAATATCCACCAGAACATCGACTGGCAAGAATAGTATTCTCTCATAAAAATAAAGAATATTTGAAAGAGCAAATAAATAAAAATGTAAAAATTATTGATCAATTAAATACCCTTTATGAACCTAATAAATTGATTATTTTAGGACCGGTTGAAACTCCCATTGCCAGAATACAGAATAGTTACAGGTACCATCTCATTCTTAAAGCCGACAGCGTTAAGGTCATTTCATCGGCAATGAGTTTTTTAAAAGATAATTTAAAGGTTAGTAGCTCAATAAAACAGGTTATTGATATTGATCCCTATAGCTTGATGTAGTAATATTCTCTTATAGTTAACTCAATATTGGGAAAAAGAAGCACTCTTATCGTTCCAACCTGAAATGAATTAGCAATAATAAATTGACGTAATGAGGATGTAAAAAAAAATGAAACAAGTTCATTTAATCGCAGCACAAATATGCGTCAGTAGTTTTTCTTGACGTAGAACTTTAAGAAAAGAAGAAATAAATGTTAATAGTGGAGGATAGATGGATTATTTTTTAACCGAAGAACAATTAGAAATAAAAGAGATAGCTCGCAAAGTTGCAGAGGAAAAGATCAAACCAGTTAGAGCAAAATATGATGAAGGACACGAATTTCCATGGGAGATCGTAGAAGTATTTAAACAGACAGACCTCTTTGCTGTGCTGGTTCCGGAAGAGTATGACGGTATAAGTGGGAAGGTAGTGGATATTGCGATAATAACCGAAGAGTTTAGTCGTGTTTGCAGTGGGATCGGTCTTTCACTTGGCGGTTCAGGTTTGGGAATGTATCCTATCCTTATCTCCGGAAGTGAAGAGCAGAAACAGAAATATCTTCCTAAAATAGCTAGTGGAGAGATCTTGGCAGCTTTTGCTTTAACAGAGGCAAATGCTGGATCCGATGCCGGTGGCATGAAAACTACTGCAGTGAGAGATGGTGATCATTACATTCTTAACGGTACAAAACAGTGGATCACAAATGGTGGAGAAGCTGATATTTATACTGTTTTCGTGCTGACCAATAAAGCAAAGGGAGCACGTGGTGCCTCCTGTATAATCGTTGAAAAGGGAACAGAAGGTTTTTCATTTGGAAAGAAAGAAGATAAAATGGGTATTCGCGGTTCAACTACTAGAGAATTGATCTTTGATAATTGCAGGGTTCCGGTAGAAAACCTGGTCGGTCGGGAAGGAACTGGTTTCATGATTGCTATGAAGACACTGGATAAATCGCGTCCAATGGTTGCTGCACAAGCTGTTGGAATTGCACAGGGTGCTTATGAAGAAGCTGCAAAGTATGCTAAACAACGCCATCAATTCGGTAAACCGATCTCAGCTTTCCAGAGTGTTCAATTCATGCTGGCAGATATGGCAACTCAAATTGAAGCAGCCAGAGCGTTAGTTATGGCAACGGCAAGACTTATAGATTCAGGTGCAAAAAAATATGCTAAAGAATCTGCCATGTGCAAAGTATTTGCCTCAGATATGGCAATGAAAGTTACAACCGATGCAGTTCAGATATTGGGTGGATACGGATATATGAAAGAATATCCTGTAGAAAAAATGATGCGTGATGCTAAGATAACCCAGATCTATGAAGGAACAAACCAAGTTCAAAGATCTGTGATAGCTTCCAATCTATTAAAGGAATTTTGATAAGTAAAAAAATCATGAAATTACTTGTTCATATTTGTTGTGCGCCGTGTTTCGTGGCGCCTTATTTTCATTTAAAGGAAGAAGAGCATGAAATATATGGATTCTGGTATAACCATAATATTCATCCCTATACAGAATATAAAAAAAGATTAGAAACAGTGCAAAAATTTACCGAAAAAGAGAATATTCCACTTATTGTAAAAGATGAATATGAATTGGAAAAATTCTTAAGAAAAGTAGCTTTTCGTGAACAGGAACGCTGTAGAAGCTGCTATTATGAACGCTTGAAATATGCTGCAATTGTTGCTAAAAAAGGTAATTTTGATGCTTTTACCACAACGTTGCTTTATAGCAAATTCCAAAGACACGATCTGATAAAAGAAATTGGAGAATCACTTGCTAAAGAATACGGGGTTAAATTTTATTACCGCGATTTCAGAGAATACTGGAAAGAAGGTATAAAAATCTCCAAAGATTATAAAATGTACCGTCAGCAATATTGTGGTTGCATATACAGTGAACGTGATAGATATCTTAAGTGATGCAAAAAGGGGACATTTATGAAAAATGTGAAAACCTTTAAAAAGATGAAGAAAGATAGTCAGAAAATTGTGATGGTAACAGCTTATGACTATCCATCCGGAAAGTTTGTTCAGGAAGCTGGAGTTGATATTATTCTTATTGGCGATAGTCTGGGTATGGTTATCCTGGGTTATGAGGATACGCTCAAGGTAACACTCGAAGATATCCTTCATCATACAAAAGCTGTTAAACGTGGAGCGGAAAATACATTCATAGTTGCCGATATGCCATTTATGACTTATAATCTAAGTATTGAGCAAACCAAAGTAAATGCTGCACTTCTTATCACTGAAGGTGGAGCTAATTCTGTTAAACTAGAAGGTGGCAAACCAAGCAGGTTAGATGCTATCAGGGCAATTGTTGATTGCGAAATTCCAGTTGTAGCTCATCTTGGTCTTACTCCACAATCTATAAATGTTCTTGGTGGATATAGAGTTCAGGGTAAGAATAAAGTAGAATTCAATGAGATTCTTGATCAGGCAAAAGAGATAGAAAAAGCGGGAGCTTTCATGCTTGTGCTGGAAGGTATTCCTGAAGAGCTGGGTAAAAAAATCAGCGAATCACTTTCTATTCCAACAATTGGAATTGGTGCTGGTAAATTCACTGATGGTCAGGTTCTTGTTTATCACGACATTTTGGGAATGACAGATTTCAAACCGAAATTTGTAAAAAGATATGCAGTGCTAAATAAAGATATTCCGATTAGTATTAAACATTTTGTAGCAGAAGTGAAAGATAGAAATTTCCCTTCAGAAGAATATATATATAATCCAATAATTAAAGAGGAAAAATGAGTTTTGAAAATTCAAATTTTGATATGACACCTGATGAGAAAATGGAGGCAGTTGCAAATCTGAAAAAGAATATGGAAGAAAATTTTGTGCAGTTGGGACAGCTTCTTTCAGATATTTGTAGAACCAAATTATTCAAAATTAAAGGTTATAAGACTTTTAGGGAATTTGTAGAGAATGAATTTAATATGAGCGGTAGTTTTGCCGCTAAAATAATTAGTAATTTTAATCTGTTTATTCGTGAACTCGATGTTGATGAGCACTCTGCAAAAGAGATCGGACTGGATAAGCTGAATATGATAAAGCCGCTGGTAAAGCAGGCTGAATTTAATGAAAAACAGGATTGGATAAAAAAAGCTCAGGAACTTCCAACTACCGAGTTACGTGAAGAGATCAAAGAGATCCGTGAGAATAATAAGAATAAAGATAAAACGATGAAAGATGTTTTTATTGAGCAATATGTGGAAAGAATGGTGACTTTTTTAAATTGTAACCGCAAAGAGTTGAATTTTAAGCTTGCTCTCTATTTTCAGGATGAAAATCTGGAAGAGATGAGAGCCGTTGTGAAAGATAAGCAGCGGAAATTTGATGAGACCAATCAGCTGTAGTGTTGTATCTCTCCTAATAGTTCTTTAACTGGCTTATGAAGATTGTGAACAGTATAATATAGCGTAGGAAAATCATGAAATTTGAATTAAATATAAGATCACTAAAACTGTTCACAAACTTATGGATTAAAAATAAAACAGCAAAAATAGTTTAAGGTAATAACTTTTTTATTTGACTTCAATTCAACGACAATAAATTTCAGGAAAGTAATCATTATCAGAAATGATATATTACTTAAAGTACACTAAAATATTAAGGAAATATTATGGAAAAAAAAAATAAGCAAAAAATAGATAATCAAATTAGTCTTTTAAAGAAAATATTTGAAGGAAAATATAAACACGTAATATTTATAAGTATATTTTTTTTAATACTTGGACTCACTTTTTTTAATATCGCTTTTAAAAATTATGTTCCAGAAGCAAGTGATTCAATTCAATGGCGAACATCTGCTCAATGTATGATAGAATATAATAAAGATAACAATAACCAAGCGCTTTGGAACAGTAACATTTTTTCAGGAATGCCAGGTTATTTAATTTCATACGGTTCTAAATATCCATTTATTGATAATCTAAGAAAATATACAAATTATCTGATGAACTGGAGAATATTTCTATTAATTATTGCAGCAATAGGAGTATATCTGTTTATGATTTTCTTAGGTTTTGAACCTCTTATCGCTTTTTTGAGTGGAATAGCTTTCGCTTTGTCATGTCATTTTATCGGTCTTCTCGAAATAGGACACAACACAAAATTTAGAGCAATAATGTATATCCCATGGATATTTTATTCCATCCATTATTTAAAGGAGAGAAAAAGTATTTTGGGGATGGGTTTAGCAACCATGTTCATAATCGGACAATTAAGAGCCAATCATCCTCAGATTTCCTATTACACTTTTCTGATGATTGGAATTTACTGGATCGCATATCTATTTTGGGCAATAAAAGATAAAGAAGTAAAATCATATGTGATATTTTCGGTTATGCTTTTACTAACATTTCTTATTTCATTCCTGGCAATTGCTCAACCTTATCTTTCAACTTTAGAATACGGACATTACACTATACGAGGCGGCTCAACCGGATTGAGCACAAGCTATGCAACCAGTTGGTCGTTCCACCCTGCGGAAATGCTCAGTTTTATCATTCCTAATTTCTTTGGTGGAATTTCTCCCGATTATTGGGGTTGGATGCCGTTTACTCAAACTTCGATGTATATGGGCATTATAGTGTTTGCGCTTGCCTTGATTGCTACCTTATTCAGTAAATCTCGACTTGTGAAAACTCTATTAATTGCTTCAATCATAACTTTACTCATATCATTCGGGAGACATTTTCCACTTCTATCAAATTTACTTCTGAGATACCTCCCGTTTTTCAATAAGTTCAGAGTTCCTGCAACGATCCTTGTTCTATTACAATTCTCAATAGTGATAATGGCAGGATTTGGTTTAAAAACGATTATAAATTGTTTTATTGAGAAAAATAGAAAGTTGATAAATGCTATAAAAATCATTTTTTTTGGTGTACTAATTATCGGATTTGTGTTTGTAGCTTCAGATGGTATTTTAAAAAAAATGAATTTCACAAATAAACAGGAAATCACAAAAATAAAACAACAATATATATCCGCTTATGGGAAAACTGAAGGTTCCCAATATGCTTCAAGATATATCGAGAAGATTAGAAAGGATCGTCTGGCTATGTTGATGAATGACGGTTATATGGCTTTTGCATTACTTATACTTTTTTTTGGAGCAACCTTTGCTTTCACACAAAAGAAGATTTCAAAATATCCTTATCTTTTTATTGTAGTGGTAATTACTGTCTTTGATTTGGTAAATGTAGATCAACGATTTTTAAAGAATCTGCATCCCAAAGATAAGTTAGAAGAGAATTACGATGCAACTATGTTAGATAATTTTTTACTGGAAGATACTGAAAATTTCAGGATATATCCCTTAGCTAGAGAATTTGGACAGAACAGATGGGCATATTTTCATCAGACTATTGGTGGGTATCATGGTGCAAAACTAAAGAGATACCAAGAAATAATTGAGAATTGTCTGAATGCTGAATTTCTCGATCGCATCCCGATAAATTGGAATATCGTGAATATGCTTAATGCAAAATATGTTATCTTTAATCAGAAACTGCCAATAGATAATTTAGAATATGCATACTATGACAGGAAATTAAAGCAAACAGTTTATTTGAATAAAACATATTTGCCACGAGCCTGGTTTGTTAAAAACACTGAACACATAGAAGATAATAAGGCAATATGGAGAGAGTTGAACGATCCTGAATTTTCACCAGCTGAAACTGCTATTATAGAAAAAATAGTTCCCACAACTTATGCTCCAATAGAATCTTCTGTTACTCCAGCAGGATTTGGTCTTCATGACCTAAAATTCAATGTAGTTACAGATACAATATCGTTCTTAACTGTAAGTGAGATTTATTATCCTGCAGGCTGGAAAGCATTCATTGATGGAGAAGAAACTGAAATATTTGCTACTAACTACATTCTGCGTGGAATAGTTGTTCCAAAAGGTGAACATATAGTAGAAATGAAATTTAAATCAGATACTTATTTGTGGAGCTTAAGGCTCAGTCTTGTTGGTTTGATCTTAGCAACATTGATTTTCCTAATTGGGCTTTATATTTATATTCGCTCTAATTTTCAGGGAAAAATAGTTTATGTCATCAAAGAATAAATTGTATGTCGTTGCTACACATATAGGCAATCCTGACGATATAACTTTGAGAGCTCTCAAAGTTCTTAAAAAAGTTGATTTTGTGATCTGTGAGGAATTTAAAATAGGAAGCAGATTGCTTAAAGGCTATGATATTAAAAAGCCATTAGAGCTTTTAAACGAGCATAATGAAGTTGAGCAAACACAAATCATTCTGGATAGATTGGTTATGAATGGTGAAACTGCTGCAATAATCAGCGATGCAGGCACACCACTTTTTGCAGATCCTGGTAATAATCTGGTTTGGTACTGCCATCAAAATGGGCTCGATGTAGTTCCACTTCCGGGGGCATCATCTATTATGGCGGCATTAATGGTTAGTGGACTTAAACTTGAACAATTTTTATATTACGGTTTTTTACCTGCCAACAAAGATGAACGCAAACGTGCGATCAAACGTCTTCCAAATAATTATGATTTGGTCTTTTTGGAAACGCCGTACCGGCTCAAGCAACTTTTAGCTGACATGAAAAAGATTCTGGGAGAGAACAGACAGGCGATAATTGCTTACAAGCTTACACAACCGACTGAATCAATATTTTGGGGAAATTTGCAAGAGCTTACAACCATGACACATGATCTTCCAAAAGGTGAATTTGTTTTTATTCTAAGAAAAATTGAAGTAAATAAAGGAAGAAAATATGCAAGATAAAAGATGGTTCTTCATTGTTAATGCAACTGCAGGAAGAGGCAAAACAGGGAAAAAGATAAACAAATTGATAACATCATTAAATGAACATAAATTAGATTTTGAGATAGAACTGACCAAAGCGTCACAACACGCTATCCAACTTGCACAAGATGCTATAAAAAAAGGATTTCATAATATTATTTCTGTTGGTGGAGACGGCACGCTGAATGAAGTAGTTAATGGTGTTATGCTCTCAGGGAAATCGGAAGATGTCAATGTTGGAATAATTCCGGAAGGTGGTGGTAATGATTTTGCAATAGGTTTCAATTTATCTTCTAAAATAGATAAAGCTGTAAAAATTTTACAAAATTTAAATATAAAACAAATTGATGTCGGTAAGATAGAAGATAGATATTTCATTAATGCTTTGGGTATTGGTTTTGATGCCAGAGTTGCACAGATCTCGAATAAAATAAAATATTTGAATGGTTTGCCAAGATATCTTCTCGCTGTAATAAAAGCATTGGTTTCTTTAAAACCGTTTGAAGCTGAAGTGAAATTAGATAACTATTCATATAATTCGCCCTTTTTGCTTATTGCTATTGGGAATGGAAAGTACACCGGAAGTGGATTTTTATTAACACCTGAAGCTGTAGTAGATGATGGTTTCTTGGATATTTGTTTTATTAAAACAACAACACGTCGAAGAATTTTATCTTTGCTTCCATCTGTCTATAAAGGTAAACATTTAAAAGAACAGGGAGTAGATCTTAAACAGAGTAGAACCATAGAAGTAATTACCAAAACGCCATTACCTTTTTACACTGACGGTGAACTTCCCAAACTAAAAAACCCGCTTCACTTTGAAATTGAGCTATTACCCAAAAAACTTAATCTAATCTGTTAAAATATTATCATTTTGATAAAAAGCAATTGAAAAGTTTATCATATAGATAATTTTATTTTAACATATCTGTTTGCAAAACTTCTGTAAGTTATTATTAAATAAATATATATGCCATAATAATATGTTTGGTCTGCAAATTGCAATTACTCTGTATAAATAGTAATTTGGAGGAATTATGAAAAAGATAACATTATTTCTAGTGATTTTGTCAATTGCTGTATTAGTTTATGGAATTGTTACTACTAAGGAAATAAAGAAAACTTTTGAAATTAATGACAAAACAGGATTGGTAATTGATAACATTAATGGAACGGTTAATATAACCGGCTGGGACAAAGATTTTGTTGATGTAGTTGTCACAAAGAAAACAACACACGGCAGTAAAGCGTTAGATATGGTTGATGTAATTATGATGCAAAAAGATGATATCATATTAGAAACCAAACATCTTACAAAAAATCCTAAAGTTACCGTAATTTATGAAATTAACGTTCCTAAAAAATTATTGCTCAAGAACATCCGCAGCTCAAATGGAAGCATCAATATCACAGATGCAGGGGATACAGATATTATTCAAACTTCTAATGGTTCTATCAACATAAGAAATTGTACCGGTAAGATTACAGTAAACACAAGCAATGGTTCTATCACAGCCGAAGACATTAAGGGTTCTGTTATAGCACATACTTCAAATGGTAGAATAAGATTGGAAAACATCACCGGTTTTGTTGATGCTATTACTTCTAACGGTGGTATTCAAATCTATAACGTTGTCAGCATTGGAAATATCAAAACTTCCAACGGTTCAATAAAAGCACATATTGCCAAAATGAGTAATGATGTTGATATAAAATCTAGTAATGGTTCGATCACTTTGTATTTGGCAAACAGCTTGGATGCCGACATCAAAGCATCAACATCTAATGGTAAAATTAGACTACATGATTTTACTATCACAGCCGATAACATCTCAAAATCATATGTTTCCGGTTTTATCGGTAATGGTGGTAACTTGATCGATTTGAAAACCTCAAACTCCAATATTCACATTTATAACGATAAAGATATTTTATTTTAAGTATTCTCCCTAAAAAGCATTGATCCTCCCTAAATGGTCAGTGACATGCCCCGAGTAATCGGGGCTTTTTTAGTATTTACAATTATTCCGTAATTTATTTTCTGTTTGACAATTAGCTAACAATTTTTCAGTTTTGGTCATGACAAGGAATTAGGAAATGAATTTTTTAATTAGAAACAGGATTGATTATATATATTTTTTGAAAAAATAATTTTCGAGGAGACAATATGGAATTTGATCCAGAAATGATTGAATTAGCTAACACTGCTTTAACACTTACAATATCATTTTTTATTAGATCCGGTGAAAAAATCGCAATGGAGATAGGCAAAGAAATTGAATTTGATTTATTAATATAAGTTTCGATATTGTAAGAAAAATCTATTTTTAGTGTTTATATGGAGAGAGGCATGCAAAAAGAGAGAAAAACAGTTTTTATTTCATATTCATGGGATAGCCATGAGCATCAAAAATGGGTTCTTGAATTATCTACTGATTTGATAAAAAAATATGGAATCGATGTTATTCTAGATCAATTTGAGTTAAGTGCAGGTAAGGATCTAACCTATTTCATGGAACAATCAATTGAAAAAGCTGATAAAGTTTTGATTATTTTAACACCTAATTATAAAATTAAATCTGAAGATAGGGATGGTGGTGTTGGCTATGAATATTCAATGATTTCTCAAGAGTTGTTTGAATCACCGATTACTAATGTAAAATTTATACCAATAATGAGATTAGGTGATTTAGAGACTTCTTCACCAAAATTTCTGAAATCTAAAATTTATCACCAAATGGGAATTGATCAAAACTACCCAGTTAAGTTATTTGAATTATCAAAAATTATTTACGATGAACCATTAATAGAGAAACCTGAATTGGGACCAATTCCTGATTTTGAAATGGGTGCTCTTGATCCAATAATTGATATAGCGAATGCTATTGATAAAGAAGAAAGATTAAATAATGAAATAACTGCTATTCTCGAATCTCATGAAGGAGTTTACGCTTTTGGAGATGAGATTAAAAAATTGTATGAAACAATTGAAAATAAAGTAAATATTTATAATAAATCTACACATATGAATTTTTCTTATGAAACTGATAAAAGAAGTTATTCAAAAATAAAGGTTTATCAATTCACTGTACATTTTCGTTGGTCTATTCCATATAGTAATTCAACAAGAGACTCTTATCTTAATATAAGTTATTCGAGATTGGATATTGGGGATCGCAATAAAGCATATTTGACTGTTCCTTTATTAAGATCAATTAAAGAAAATCGATACAATTTGGATATTAATTACGAAAAAACACCTATTTGGAAATCTAAATATAAAAAATCAACAACCGATGATTTAATTAGTGATGCCTTTCTTTTTTTAATTGAGCAGATAAAAAAAGAAAAAAGTAAGAATTTTAGAGAATAACCCTATCCGTGAGTTAATGCTTCTTCCTTTTCAATTTTCCACACTTTCTCTTATTAAAATTCTTCGGTCAAAAAAATATCATTATGAATTTGACAAATTTATATCTTAGATAGAATCAAGAATGATTAAATAAAATTGAGGAATCTATGTCTGATCAAATATCATTATTTGCAGAAGAGAAAACACCAACCAATGTTCCTTTAGCGGAAAAAATACGTCCAGATAAGATAAAAGATATCATGGGACAATATGAGATTATGAAGGATGGTTCTCAATTGCGGAATATGATAGCGAATGACAATTACAGCTCTTTTATTTTATGGGGTCCACCCGGAACTGGTAAGACAACTATTGCTCGATTGATAGAGAAGAAGACAAAATGCAAGTTTATCTCTTTCAGTGCAGTTCTATCCAGTATCAAAGACGTGAAAGCAGTGATGAAAGAAGCAGAATTCACATTCAAAACACAGAATAAAAGTACGATTCTTTTTATCGATGAGATCCATCGATTTAATAAATCTCAGCAGGATGCTTTCCTGCATTATCTGGAATCCGGTGCAGTAATTCTTATTGGTGCAACAACCGAAAATCCATCCTTTGAAGTTATTCCGGCACTCATTTCCCGCTGCAACGTTTTTGTGCTAAATCAGCTTTCTGATGATGAGATTGTAAGAATTATTAAGCGTGCAATGGAAGAGATAAATGCTGAATTAGTATTTGAAGAGAATTGTATTCCTTACATTGCAGAACTTTGCGGAGGTGATGCCCGAAAAGCCTTGAATTACCTGGAAAGCATTATTAAAAATTCAAAAGGGAAAAAGCAGATAGATGTAGAATTTATCTCCAATATACTCAGCCGCAAAGCGATGTTTTACGATAAAGACCGTGAGGAACATTATAATGTGATCTCGGCTCTGCATAAATCATTGCGGGGAAGCGATCCTCAAGCTGGTTTATACTGGCTGGCTCGTATGCTGGAAGCAGGTG
>JAVCCF010000166.1 GCA_030765625.1 Candidatus Tenebribacter burtonii | reverse complement strand
TGTTGCGACTTGACACCGAAACCTGATTTTCTAAAGTGCTAAGAAAGATGTTGAACTTGAAGAACTTGTTGCGACTTGACACCGAAACCTGATTTTCTAAAGTTTAAATTTTACCAAAACAACATCACCTTCAGTTGCGACTTGACACCGAAACCTGATTTTCTAAAGTAACAAGTGGAGAATTTAAAATAGAATGGGTGTTGCGACTTGACACCGAAACCTGATTTTCTAAAGTTGGAAATTACAGAACAACAATAGCAGAAGTGTTGCGACTTGACACCGAAACCTGATTTTCTAAAGTCGACTTGGACAGATAGACACATCTACACTGTTGCGACTTGACACCGAAACCTGATTTTCTAAAGTTGTGAAAGAACAAACATCTGAGATTTGTTTGTTGCGACTTGACACCGAAACCTGATTTTCTAAAGTATTGAGTTTATAAGCCCTTAACCCTAAGGGCTTTGACTCGATATGACTGCTAATTTTCTGCTGTAATGTCTTCAAAAAGCACATATTGTTCCGATCTTCTCGGCAATTCATACTTCTCTCGGTTAAAAATATTTATAATTTTTTCAAACTGTTTATCAGTAAAAAATAGGATGCTGACCTTTCCATTTGAGGGTGCTTTCTCTTTAATTATGTTTACATATTTTGTTGTTCTTTCTCTTGTTCCGCAAAATTTCATATAAACAGAAAACTGACACATATCAAAACCTTCATCAAGCAACAATTTGCGAAATTTAGAAGCAGCTTTTCTATCTTTTTTCTCAACTACTGGAAGATCGAACATAACCATCATCCACATCAATCTGAATCCGCTGATCATTTAAATAACGGGAATTTCAAATGATCTTTTTTTGAACGATAGGAAAATAACAGTGATAGAATTGATTTTTTAATGCAGTTTTGTAATGATAAATTTTCACCACTCATCATAAATCTGTCATTTAGAAAACTTGCGAGTTCTTTTTTATGTTTTGGAGAAAGCACATCAGCATTACAAATTTTCATCTGCAATATTTTATTATCTACAAAGGGACGAAAAGGTTCCATCATATCATCTGCCAAACAGAAAGTATTAAGTTTATTTTTGTGATGTAAACCAAGTGAAGCATCTAAACCGGTTGCAATGAGATAACGGGCAACGCAGCTTCTTAAAATTGCATAACCGAAATTGAGGAAACTATTAATTCCGCCAAGATCAAAATCTCTTTTAAAATCTTCTCCAAATAAACGTTTCCAATATTTTCTGGCAGCAGTTGCTTCTACATTTTCAATATCACCGGATCTTACTTTGGCAATAAGATAAGTAAAATCTTTTGCTTCTGCACCTGCATTTTGTAACACAATCTGCTGATTTTTAATTTTCTCTTTGATTATGGTTTGCCAGAGCTTTTTAGAGAATGGGAGGGTAACATTTATTTGTTCTTGAAGTCGTGTTTTCCTTTCGTAATTAGCATTAGTACTCATCACAAAACCAATCGGCATAAAATTATTTCCGCAAAGAATTATAGGAATATTCACTTCGCAAAATTTAAGCAATAGATTATGAGAATAAGTTACACCGTAACCATAAATAAGCAGGCAGTCAATATCATCTATTGGTTCCCTGCCAATTTCTTCACCGCTTTTATGCACAACCATGAAACCACGATAAAGTTTTAAGTGAATACCACTCTGCGAAATTTCAACGATTTTCATTTTGCCCTTTTAGGGTCGCTTACTCTACCCAAAATATCAACTCCCACTTTACGACCATCTTTTTCTTGCAATTGTTTTACCGATGTTGCATTTGGGTCTTTATCAGATTTAGCAATTTTATGATCAATAAAAAATAATCTGCCATCAATATTCATTTTCTTTACACGTCTAATTACTGTTTCCCCATTTTCTTCATAAGCAACGGTATCGTTTATGTAAAGACGCATAATTTTTTTTGCGGTTGGGTTTGCTTTTTGCCAGTCTGGGATAAAATTTGTTTGGTGAGCATAGAACATAGGGATAATTTCGATTTGCCATTTTCCTGCTTTTTTACCTTTATCAGGGCAGTAAATATCAGCACAATAATTGTTTCGCAACTCGTAATATTTGTAATTTCCTTTATTATCTTCAATGCGAACAACCGAATTCAAAGATTTTTCAATTTGTGTTTTCACACGTTTAATGCCTGTTTCTTTAGAGAATTCAGAAATAATTCCAGTAATTTCTTTACCTGTTTTTCCTTCGGTTAGCTGTAATAAAGTTGCACGGATTCTTGGGTCGGTAATTTCTTTTATTTTTTTAATGCTTTCTAAACTTACCAATTCTTTCCTAACAGAGAGAATTATTTTTCCTTTTTCCTCATCTTTGCTGACCAAACCGTAAGCTGTCTCTTTATGAAGTTGTCCCACTGTTTTATGTTCGGTAATTGCTTTCTTTGCATTTCCGTGATCCGGTTTGAAAGAGATGACCATATCATCGAGTAATTGTTTCATCTCCTTATGTTTAAACTGCTTAAAAGGCGGCGGCATTTTATCTATGAATTTATCGCGGGAATTACCAATTGCTCTTGCTACTTTCTGCATTGTGGAACGTGAAGTGCAGGCAACCACAAAAGCATCGACTGCGTGATGACGATGGTCAGCACGGTTTTTACTGCTGTCTTCAGAAAGTAGTTCATTTAATCCCCATTTTGATCTCAGCTTTGCAGTTAGCTGTCCGGGAATTGACCACACATTATTCTTCCCGCAGACAAAAGCCATATATTTTCTGGCAATTCTGCTCATATATTGTGTGTCGGTCAGCATTCTACTTAATACTTCACCTTCATCTTCATAATTTTTCATTGCATCTGGAAAAAATCTTCTTCTTTTTGCAAATGGTAATTGCTCTGCTCTCAATAGAATCTCATTATAGTTGTATCCAGTTGGATTATGTCCGAAAGCTTCGAAAGGACTTCGTTCACCTTTATCCTGGTTTGCTTTTCTGTGAGCTATTGTTTTATTTACCATTCTATCGTTAAATGTTTTTGATTTTGGCAGAATATGTTCAATTTGAAATTCATGCGTAAATAATTTATGAATTGGGATTTGAATACCTGAAAAAGGGCAGCATCGTTTGGTCGGGTCGTCTGCAAGCTCTTCCCAAAGTTTGTATTTTGTTCTGTTTGCATAATTATTTTCAACACTTATTTTTTCTAATTCAACAGCAATTTTTTCATTGTATTTTCTATTTTTTGCCTGAATTTTTTCGATCTCGGCAACTTTGCTTCTTCCAAGTTTAAGCTCTCTTGCCAGTTCCAAAACAATCTGCTTTGGTGCGCCGTAAGTTTTGCTAAGTTCATTGATGAATTTACGCAATTGATTGAGTGCAATATGAACAGTAACATTGGGAATTTTACCGTAATATTTTTCAGGTTCATTTTCTGAATTATATTTTTCTTTATCACCAAATAGTGCATCTTTTTCAAAAAGTTCACCATAATAAGGAAGATTACCTTTATAGAATTTTGGTTTTTCCGGTGCTTCATCGGTTAGTTTATAACCAGCTTTTTCACATGCGTCAGAATAAATGAAACCGTCTTGCAGGAATGGTAAAAGTTTACGAATTGCTTTTCCGCTGAGGTTACTGATCTTTTTAGAAAGAGAAGCATTTGCAATATTTTGAGCATTTTCTTCTGAAAGAGAGTATTTATCACAAAGCCAATTTACAAGATTCGTTTCAACTTCTTTATCGTTTTCTTCATTTAAGATTTTTGTAACTATTTCATCTTTTTCTGTATCAGCCAGTTCATCCCATTTATCACCAAAATAATTATCTTTTCTCATTATGGCAGACGTTTCATCACCTTTCAGATCTTTTCTTTTTTCGCTTTCCAGATTGAAAGTAAAATTGTTTGCAAAGTCTTTTCCCAGCTTTCTGCGTAAAGATTTAAATGTTGCTGTTTTTTGTGTTAACAATGTGTGCAAAATTATTGCTCTTTGTTCGTCAGTCAGTTTATGATTTTTCTTATTAAAATCTAATAGTTCGAGATTATTAAGTTCTTGAAAGATACGGAATTTTTGAGCTGTAACATAGGCAAAAGAACATCGGAATTCTCCTTCTTCAAATTGACAGCTTCCTTTCTCTTGCGGTTTCAAATCTCTTTGATAGAAAATTATGTTCTTAATATTTGTTTTTATCTCATTTGTTAGCTCAGAGTGAAATTCATGTTGTTTTTCCCAAAGTTGTTCAAATTCATCAAGGTACATTGCACGATCGGGGAAGAGGTTATAAGATTTGTCACCTTTTTTCACTCTTCTTGGTTTGCTGTGAACTATTTCTTTTTTGGGTAAATCTTTGTTCAGATTATAAAGATATTCACCAAGAGTTCTTGAATCTGTTTCTTCCAACTTTTCTGCTAACTCTTTAATAGCCATTTTCATAATAGAAGTTTCTTTATCTGCTGAATCAAATTTACGGTTGCTTTTAAATCCTCTTCTTTGGTTCAAATGGAAAATAGCTCTACCAAATTCAAATAAAGTTAGTTGTTCGTCTAAACCTTTTGCTCGCAAATAATATGGATCAAGATGTTCAAGTTCTTTTCTTTCGGAAATGTCTTTTGGCATTAAATTGTTTTCAATTAAATATTTCATCAGATCATTTCTTCGCTGCAGGTATCTGTCTCTATTTCTTCTGATTCCACGTGCTGTTCTTCGGGTTACGTTCAGAGGCTCTTTTTTAGACCATTTGCCTGCAGCTTTTCTTCCATCCGGGAAAATACGGACACCTACTCTCATTAATTTTACTGGTTCATTGTTGTTATCAAGTTCAAATAAGCTCCATCCGAGTGATGTTGCACCAAGGTCAATTCCAAGTCGATAATTTTTCATCTTGACTCCTTTCATCTCATTTTCTAATTTTGGCAGTGTTTGGTTGAAATTTTAATGTCTTGAAATTAGAAAATCAGGTTTTGGTGTCAAGTTGTTAACAAGGTTTTAAACCAAAAAATTAAGGCACAGGCTCCGGCTTGTGTCTTTTTTTTTATGATTATTATTAATAAAAAAAGCCGTCCGGAAAACCGGTCGGCTTTTTGAAATGGTATCCCAAACTGATTACATTTCGAACCAATATTATACTGAAATCATTGAAGAACTTGATAAAATCTATAAACTAAGGGAGTTGTTACCCATGATAGAACAAGAAAAGCAATATAAGCAAAGCTATATATAGTAATATGTTTATTCCCAACAGTATATAGAACCAGTATTACATAGGAATAACTATGAACAAAACAGAACTAAACAGAACCGAACTAACTAAAAGACAATTAGATTCAATTCCTGTTATTCTAAGCTCCAAATCAATAGCTGATGGACTGAAAGAAGCAAAGATAGGTAAAACTACATATTATGCTTGGTTGAAGCTCACTGAGTACAAAGAGGAACTAAATCGAATAAAGAAAGAAATAGTTCATCAAGCTTTAAATGATTTGAAAATCTCTACTACTGAAGCTGTGAAAGTTCTAACAAATTTACTTAACTCAGATAATGAAAATATCCAGTTAAGAACAGCAACAAAAATTTTAGATTTCACGGAAAAGTTCATAGAACAGGAAGAAATAATTGAAAGAATAGAAAAAATTGAAGAAAAACAAAATAATGATATTGTTGATTTCAAATTTGAAGTAGTAAATAATGAAAAAAAGGAATAATATGAAGGTAATAATTAGAAGATTAGAAAACCTTGAAAAGTTATTAAATCCAAAATATGATTGGACAAAAACAATAACTTCAATATATATTTATAAAGGAAAAGAATACAAACCTAATAATCCACTGGAAAAGGGAACTATAACTATATTTGGTTTACATCCCAACTCTATATAAGGAAATTATTATGAAGCAAGCATTACAAAGAAGAATTGAGTTAGCCGAAAGTAGAGCCTTTAGAAAGTACAAATCTGTTGATATAAATAAAACAATGAATTTAATTGCTGATCTGATAAGAAATAGAGATTTGCTGGATATTAGTGATCCAGAGTTTCCAGATGATAAAAGTTTTTGTGAACTTCTAAATAATATTAAGAAATAACTAATATTCTTATAAACCACTATCTACAATCTCAATTTCTTCTTCTGTTAATCCATAAAGCTTATAAACCATTTGGTCAATTTCTTTATCGGTTTTATCAATTTGCTTTTGGATTTGAATTACTTCTTCCTTGTAACTATTGAAATAAACTTCCCATTCGTCTTGCTGTGAAAGAGTTAGTTTTATCTTTTTCTTTTTCAACTCAGCTCTTAAAGTATTGAAATCAAAATTGTAGAATGCTTTCAATTTATTACTAAGCTTATCTACTACAAAATTGGTTTCAAGTCGATGTAGAAATTTAATGATTACTTGTTCTTCAAAATTGGCTAATTCTTGAATTTTATCAATTTTTTGTGAAAATACATCTAAATTATTATAATAAGGTATTGGTAACCATTCGATGTTTACTTTCTTAATTTGTGGATAAACTTTTCCATCTTCATATAGTTTCCATCCATATAAATATTTGAAAAGTTTAGAATTAAGCAAACCAAGAAAGAACAATAATACGTTTTCTTTATTTTTTAAATCACTCCTTAAGTTTAACGTATGTATTGTGTCAATTGGATAATGATTTTGAATATCGAGAACTCCAATTATATGATTGGCTGTTTGACGAATTAGAATTTTGGGTTCGCTAAAATCTCTTTCGCTTCGAGACCAATGTAAACAGAACCAAGGAAGTTTGCCTTTCTTAGTCTCTCTTTTTTGGGAAAGTTTATCTTTAAATGGATTTAATAAGTTTGCAATCTTATTTTGAACATATTCATTTGCTGATTTTGTTGAATACAATAAATAATCATCATCGTAAAGAATTTTATAACGGTTTATTGTTTTTCCTTTTAATACTTTATGTAGAACTTCTTCTGAAATCTTATTATTAAGAAAATAGTTTTTTTTATTTATAAAACAGTTGTTACAACCAGTAGTAATTCCTTGAGTTATTTTTAATACGTCACTTAATTTATAAGGTTGTTTATTAATTAGTTTTTTAACATTAAAATTCTTAGAGGATCTTAGATTAAATCCTTTGATTGTTAAGCTTTGAGAATTGAGTTTTGGAATAATTGACGAATCCAAAGAAGTAATTTCTTTCTTAAAAATCATCCCTTTATAAAAGGATTCTTGATTTTTATTCTTTGTTAATAAGATAATTGCTGAGTCTAATATTGCATCTTCAAATACATTAATGAGACTTATTACTTGCTCAATGTTATTTCCTTTAGTTAGGATATTCCGTAAACCAGAGAATTGCATATAATTGATAAAAGTATTTGGAGTAATGAAGCATAATTTTCCGTTTGATTTAGTTATTCTTAGAGCAAGTTCAAAGAAGATAATATAAATATCAAATGTGCCAGAAAATGAATCGGGAAATTTTACTTGCATAAAACATTTTTCTTTATCGCTAAAATAATCTCCATATGGTGGATTTCCAATCACAACATCAAAACCACCATTTTGCATAATTTCAGGAAATTCTTTATTCCAGTCAAAAGCTTTCTCTCCTGCAATCTTAGGATCATCAATAAGTGAATTTCCACACTTTATGTGTTTATTCAAATCAGTTAATTTCCTTCCCTTTTCAGCAGTTTTCAACCAAAGAGAAAGTTTAGCAATTTCAACTGCTTCTTCGTTTATATCAACTCCATAAAGGTTATTTTCCAATACAGCTTTTTTTATATCAAAAGCAAAAAGTTGTCCTTTTCGTAACTCAGTTTCAAGTTCAATTATAAAGTTATGTTCATCTATCAAAAAGTTAAGAGCTTGATTTAAAAATGCTCCACTTCCACAAGCTGGATCAAGAATTTTGAGAGACAAAAGCCATTCTTTATAAGCTACTAATCTATTAAATAAATCATCACCTTTTTTTGAAGAGGTTGGAATTGCTTTACGACCTTTCTTAAAGTATGTTTCATTAACTTCAATATTATCTAACTTTAGTTCATTTCTTTTCTCTGTGCATAGTGCTTCAATTGTTTGCTCAACAATATATTTAGTTATGTAATTAGGAGTATAGAAAACACCTTCTTTTTTTCTTCTCGTTTGTTTTTTGTCTAATTTTTCTCCGCTTATCTCTGCATTTAATTTCTCAATATCTGTTAAGCTATGTTCAAAAATATGACCTAAAATATTTACATCTATTTCAGAATCGAAATCATAATATGAAAGTTTGAGTGAATCAGTAATCAAGACTTCATCATCAATGTTCACCTTATCCAATATATCGTCAAATCGGAATAAACCACCATTGTAGGCATTGATTTTGTAATTAGAATTACCATCATTAATATATCCAAAAAACCTTTTAAACTCATCATATAGGGGTGTATAGTGATCCATCTCTTTAAGCTTGTTATAATCATCAATTATTTTACGAATCAAGTTAGGTGGGATTAATTCTTTATCTTCTGCAAAAAATATAAATAGAAACCTATCCAGTAGTTTCTGGGATTTCTTGAATAGAAGTAATTTATTAACGTGAGGATTATTTTTTACCAAATTTTGATATATGTTATTTCTAAAAACTGAATAGTCTTTATAAAGTTTTTTGGAAATAAGTTCTTCGTGCTGGTTAGAGCTTTCTTTCATCTTTGCAGGTAGATCTTCAAAAATGCTTTCTTTACTTAAGCAAAGATAAAATTTGCTGAATTCATCCTCTGAGAGTTCGAAAACATTGAATTCTTCAAAATCAGTTGCATCATCAATATATAATCTCACTTTCTCAAAATTGGAAGTGATAACATACTTACAATTTGTTTGATGAGCTTTATAATTGAAAGCTTGTTTTTCAATTGATTTCAAATCTTTTGTTTTCGTTGATTTTAGTTCTATAACAGCTATTGGATTACTATCTTTAAGAATTGCTCCATCTGCTTTTTCTGCATCTGTTAGGTTTTTATATTCAGTTGTTAGATTATAATTCTCATTTGGATTTATAGTATAATTCAAACAGTCAACAAACAGCTCTCTTAAAAAACCTTCTTGATATTGTTCTTCTTTCAGGAGTCTAATTCGTTCTATCCTACCAACATTATTGAAGTATTTAGTGTACTTCTCATAACAGTATTTTATTAAATCAGATTGCTGGTTTGTTAGAGCTTTTCTAATAATTACTTTTTGAAATAAACTCACAATTTCTCCCTGCTCATATTATAATTTGAATATTATACTATTAATTAAGGTTGATTAAGTTATAATTGTGTCAAGAAGAATGTACACATAAGCTTTAGTTAAGTCCACCAAAATATTAGTTCAAACTAATTCATTATTAAATTAAACTTGACATACATGTATAATTTATTAATTTATACATAAATATATAAATTGGAGTGTAAATGAATAAGGAAGTTAGCCCAAAACTTTTAGAATTGCTTGAGAGAATACCAGAATTCAGCTCAATAATAAATAATAGTTATTTTTCATTTAAAGAGATAAACGCTATAAATAAGGACATAACTTATAGAATGATTAATGATTGGGAAAGCAAAGGCTTTTTTGAAAGCGAAAGATTAACTAAAAAAACTGGATGGAGAAAGTATTCAATTTTAGATTTAATAAGGTTATTAATAATATTTGAATTAAGAAAGTTCGGTTTGAGCAACGAAAAGATAAAGCTGTTAGTACAAAATATATTTTCATATGATGTGATTGAAACAATGAAGGAAATTGCCGGGATAATGCGGAAACGAGACACTCTAAATTCCGATGATCCAGATTTTCCTAATGAATATTACTTTGGAAAATTAATCGGAGAGATGCGAAATAAATATGATATTGAAGATATTGCTAAAAACAATTGTTCTTTACAAGTTCAATGTGACATTAGTTTCTTAATATTAAGATGTGTGTATAAAGAGAATATGTATTTAATTTTATGTAATGAACGTGTGTTTTTTGAAAATGCAGAAATATCGACATTACGCAATTTTGGAATAAAAAACACAGACCCAATATTAATTTTACCATTCTATCATTACATTCACAAAATCTGGACTCATATGAAAATGAATATTCAATTAAAAAACACTAAATCAATAATAGAAATATTCAGTAGTGCCTATAATATTACTGAAACAGAAAAACAACTTTTAGATATAATTAAGAATGCAAGTTACAAAACTATTGAAATTGTGAAAAAGAATGGGAACACAATAGCAGTTAAAGCAACTAAATCTCAATATAGTGCAAATCTCAAAGAGTTATTAAAGACAATTGAACAAAGAGGTTATAATAGAATAAATGTTTTCCAGAAAGATGGGAAAACTTTTTTTATTACACCAGAAGATCATTATAAACTATAAAACATGATTTCTTGTATCAGGAATCCCCTGAGCACTTAATCATAGAGTGATAATCTACAGAGAGTATCAGTAGGAAGCTGAGCTCAATGTCAACAGCAGTATTTAACTGCAAAGGACATTATTATGTTATCTGTAGAAGAATGCAAAAGAGTGTTAGGAAGTAATTTTAGTGATGAAGAAGTAATTGAGATGAGAGACACGTTGTATCAGTTCGCAAATATTTTAATTCAAAAGTATATTGATACAAAGGAGTAAAAATGAAAGCTATAATTTACTGTAGAGTTTCAACAAAAGATCAAGCAGAGAATGGATTCAGCTTAATTTCGCAAGAAAATGAATGTGAGAAATTTGCAGATCAAAATGGTTATGAAGTAGTGAAGAAGTTTATTGAAAGGGGAGAGAGTGCAAAAACTCAAGATAGAACACAATTAAAGAAAATGATTCAATATGCTGTCAAACATCAAAAAAAGATTTCAGCATTGATAATTTGGAAGTTTGATAGATTCGCTCGGAATCTTTCTGATCAAACAGAGTTAATCAAGAATTTTTCATCTTTAAAAATTCATACGTTATCTGTTACTGAAGATAATAATGAAAATGCTACAGGTAACTTAATGAGGAATATAATCGGATCATTTGCACAGTTTGAAAATGACGTAAAAAGTGAACGAACAATTAAAGGTATGCAACAAGCTTCAAAAGAAGGTTATTGGTGTTTTCATGCTCCAGTTGGATACAAATTTGTGAAAAATGAATCTGGTAAATCTATATTAGAACCAACTGAAGATTGTGTGTATATTAAGGAAGCATTCGAGTTAGCAAAAAAAGGAATTTTTACACAGGTAGAAATTGTTCATAAATTGAAAGCTAAAGGATTCAAAAAAGTAAAGAGTAGTAATCATTTAAGTAGGATTTTAAAAAATCAACTATATGCTGGCTTGATTAAAGTAATATGGTTTGATGAATCTTTTGAGGGTAAACATAAACCTATAATTTCTAAAGAAACTTTTTATAAAGTACAATTAATCCTTAATAATAAAAGCATTAACTGTGTTCCTCATATTAACCAAAATCCAGATTTTCCATTAAGAGGGTTTGTTAGATGCTCTGAATGTGATAGTAAATTTACTGGAGGTTGGTCAAAAGGTAGAAGTAAGAAATATCCATATTACAATTGTAGAAGTAAAGGTTGCTCCAATTCAATAAGAAAGGAAATTATTGAAGATCAGTTTGTTAGATTATTGAAAGAATTAGAACCTGACAAGAAAGTTTTAAATCTGTTTGAAAAGGTTTTAAATGATGTTTGGAAAGTGCAACAAAAAGAGAACATCAATGACACAAAGAAACTAAGAAAAGAAATTGATGCTTTAGATGACAAATTAATCCGAATAGAAGAGTTAGTAATCAATGGAACATTTGATAATAAAACTTATAAAAGGAAACATCAAGAAATTGATAATGAAAAAATGATCAAGCAATTACAAATAGATGAAATGAATATCGAAATTAATGATGTTAGTAAAGTAGTAAGCTATTGTAAATATTTTCTATTGAACCTTTCGGAATTATGGATAAATGCTGATATAACCCTAAAGCAAAGATTCCAAAAACTGATTTTTCCTAAAGGAATTATCTTTGATGGTAAAAAAGTTCGAACCGCTGTAACTAATACAATTTTTGGGTGCTTACATAACATAAACACCCAAAAAGTAAAAATGGTATCCCGTAGGGGAGTTGAACCCCTGATGCAGGAATGAAAATCCTGAGTCCTAACCACTAGACCAACGGGACACATCTATTTTTGGTGAGGGTGGACGGATTTGAACCGTCGACTCTCTGCTTAAAAGGCAGATACTCTACCGCTGAGTTACACCCCCCAAATTTTATGCGATATTCACTAAATAACCACGGAGCGTCAAATTAAAAGGGGGGTTTTACGTGTCAAATTTTTTATTTCAAAAATATATATTGCATTGTTTCTATCATTAAAAAATACTTGAACAGTTCTTTAGTGAGGTATTGTTCTGCGGAGGTTAAATGAGTAAATCAGTTAAACAAATACATTTTGAAAAAAAAATAATTAGTAGGTTAATTGGCAAACCACTTGATGTTATGGAATATATTATTTCTGATAAGGAAATACAAATACTTCAAGATTATGCAAATATTGTATCCATAAAAAGACTAGGTTACAATGATCATGGTCCGGTACATATGCGTAAAGCTGCTCTAAATGCCATTTTAATGTTTGACTTATTAGAACAAGCAGGAATAAAATTGAATTTAGAAAAAGAACATATTGGCAAAGCAGAGGATAGTAAAATAGCAATTCTAATTGCTGCAATGATTCACGATATTGGTATGACTGTTTCCCGTCAAGGTCATGAATATATGAGTGTTAATCTTGCTATTCCAATTATAGATAGGATATTAGAGCAATTTTATCATAATAATATCACAAAAAAAGTGATAATGAAATCATTGATAATTGAGTGTATTTTCGGGCATATGGCAACTCAGGCAATTCATTCTTTAGAGGCAGGGTTAGTACTGATAGGTGATGGTTGCGATATGGAGCAGGGAAGATCTCGCATATCTACCATGCTTTCTGAACGACCTAGAGTAGGAGATATTCATAGATACTCTTCTACCGGTATAGAAAAAGTAAACATTATTAAAGGTGAAAAGAAACCTATTCAGATAAGAGTAGATATGTCTGAATCAGTAGGATTTTTTCAGGTGGAAGAGGTTTTATTTCCCAAGATCAAATCAAGTCCCGTAAGAAAATATATAGAATTATATGCTGGAGTAAAAGATGAAGATCTAAAAAAATATTTATAAAAAGGAGAAAAATGAAAATAATTAAATTTATAGTGATTTTTAGTTTACTTTTTAGCACTCAGTTATTGGCAAAAGAAAAAATAGAGATCGAAGATGGGCATTATGGAGAAGCATTTTGGGACGGAAATACATTTGTGCAAAAATGCGTTGATGCATCCAAACTTGATGAGAACAAAATTACAGCTTTTGTAGATGGAGTGTGGCAGGAATTTGAACTTACTGATTTTCCTGAAATGTTCATGAGTTGGAATATTAAGGAAAGAATTGGTACACTTGAGGGAATTGCAAAAGGTGATATGCCAAAATTAGAAGGACCTCATAATGCAATCGTAGCAACTTACGGATACCGCAGAGAAGATAGCAAATTTAGAGTTAACAATGCTATAAAGGGATGCGGTTTTCTTCCTAAAAGAGAGAAAATAAAAAAGATTAATCAAATGCTGTCAGAAACGGATACATTGAATTTTATGAAGAAACTGGAAATCTTGAAAGGAATGTATGAAAATGCCGATTCATTATTTGATTTAAATAAACAAATTTCATTGGAACTTTATGCGACTCCGGAGCGGGGAACACAAACTTTTTTGAACCAGATGACTGATCCAACTTCGGTGATGGTATTTATGGCAATTCCTACTTTTAAGCTTAAAACTATAGCCTATTTATTGCATCCCGAGAATCCTGAACTTACAGATTATGAAAAGGATGTAGTTGAATATATTAATCGAATTCACAGCTATTTTCATGGTGAGTTTTCAAAGGAATATATAGCAGTTATTTATAATATTGTTGAAGTTTATAATAGTTCACCCGGTAATAAGAACGGTAGAGGCACATTTATCGTGCCATAATTAATGTTTGTAAAATGGGAGGTAAAAAATGAATCTGTCTTTTTCACAAGAACTTAAATCTACAATCCCTGAATATCTTTTTGGCGTTAATAGAATAAAACAAATAGATAAATTGATGGATAAGAATCCTGATTGGAAGGTTGAATCATTTGCATTATTAAAACGTTTGCTGGAAGAGATGATCGCAAAAGATGCCTCCGATATAGATTTTGGTGGTCCTAGATCCAAAGGCAAGATATGGTTTAGAATTTATGGTGATAAATCTCCCATTACTCATGATTTTGATATTTACGAAAACGATGCAATTGTAATAGCACTGAGTATTCTCTCAGAAGATCAAAAAGAAATCTTAAACAAAAATAAAAATTTAGATTTTGCGTTATCTGTAGAATTAGAAGATACTAAGCCTAAACACCGCTTCAGGGGTAATATCTTTTTCGAAAGGAATTACCTGGCAGTTAACTTACGTGTGATCAAACAGAAGTTATTTAGTATGGAGGATTTAGAAATACCTGCTCCCATTTTAAAAAGATTAGATCTAAAATATGAAAAATCAGGACTATTTTTAGTGACCGGAATTACAGGTTCAGGTAAAAGTTCAACATTAGATTCAATTATCAATATGAATAATCACAACAACAATTCTCATATTATTATTATTGGTAATCCTATCGAGTATATTCACATTTCCGATAAAAGTATTGTTTCTCACCGTGAAGTTGGAAACGATGTACTTGGTTTCAGGGATGGTACCATTCAAGCTCTACGACAGGATCCGGATATCATAGTTGTGGGTGAGATGCGGGATTCAAAAACAATGTCTACAGTGCTGGAAGTTACAGATAGCGGGCATAAAGTATTTTCTACTCTTCATACTAGTTCAACTGTCGAAAGCATCCACCGTATTATTGCAGAATTTCCACCAGACGAGCAAGAACGTGTACGATACAGGTTAGCAGATGTGTTAAAAGTTGTTATCTCACAGAAACTTGTTCCCAATAAACAGAATAATTTAACACTTGCTAAAGAGATATTATCCGTAGATTATTCAGTTCAGGCTGCTATTAAGAATGGTAATATCAGTGAGCTATACCAGATGCTTACAGAGGGAAAGAATACAGGAATGTTTACAATGCAACAGGATCTTCACAGGCTTTATAAACGTGGAATTATTACTTTGGAAACGGCATATAATTATTGTAATAATAAAAAAGTAATGACTAATCTTTTAAAATACAATAGATAATTAAGAGGAATTTACTATATGGGTTATCAACAAATGTTAATGTTAGTATTGAGTGTTATTATTATAGGTGTTTCTATTACAATTGGACTTGATATGTTCACTAATGAAATGATGAAATTTAATCGTAAGTCGATTATTTCCGATATGAATATTTTTGCAGGAGTAGCCAATGCTTATTATATAACTCCGGTTAGTATGGCTGGAGGTAACAGAACTTGGGATGTAGATCAATTGGGATTTTGGTTTGGTTATAATTATGATGCCGACAATAATTCGATCTCAAATAATAATGGAGTTTATGTGTTTACTTCCTCTGACGATGTGTTGATTATTGAAGGAATTGGGAATGAAATTGGAAATGATGGTATCGAATTTGTACAGGCAACATTACAATTTACGGGACAGAACTGTGAGATAGTAACTACGATTAATAACTAAATTGAGTGTTACTTGTTCCTAAAGCTCACTTTGGGAACACAATAAAATACATTCCCAATCGGGGATTGGGAACGAGACTGAGAGAAGTCTTAAGTATATTTATAGGAAGTAGAAATGAACACTCTTTATTTTATTCCATTTATGTTAATTATAGGATTTTCTTTATTGTACATTGGGTTGAAAATTATTATAGGTAAAAAACCGATTGTAATAAACTCAAAATGGCTATTCATTTTGATAATAATTATGTATATACCTTTATTGATCATACCAACAATAATAGATTTTCTAAATAGTGAGATTGTTTATTTTGAAACCAGTTTAGTATTTATACTTTTTACTGTAATAGTAGTTTACATGAGACGTATTTTAAATGGTTATCAATTGATTGGAATTAATGGAGATACTTTTGGTGAATGCTTATCTCATAGTCTCGATAATCTGAACATTGAATATGAAGAAAAACTTAACAAAATAATTATTACTGATAGCAACTTAACAATTTTATGTTCAATGCAATCTTGGGTTGGACAGGCTCAAATTCAGTTTAAAGGGAATAAAGATAAGAAATTTATTAATTCTTTAATTAAAGAGATAAAAAAATATATAAGAACTAATGAAATTGTATCTATGAAAATGCCTGGTTTCTTTTATGCCATTATTGGAGTTGTAGCGATCGTAATGTCAGTATATGAATTATTGAAGATTTAGAAGATTACCTAAAAACTACTCACAATCTGTAGATACAACCGCATTTTATCTTTTGTATTCCAATGGTCGGATACTTTAAATTGTATTTCTATCTTTTTTAAAATATTATATTTAAGCACAAAATAAGAATACGCACCATCACCTTTTAAAATTGAATTTTGCATAATTCCGTCCACATTGTGTTCATACATATAATGCAGAACATCTGAGTGATACACAGTAACTTGACCAATAAGCGTAAGTTTATTAATCTTCCATTTGATTTCTTCATAAGCTAAAATCCCATTTTTGTGAATATCATCATTTGCCAAATATTCTGTAACCAATTCACAGCGTGTTTTGAACCTGAAATTATTTATATCCTGCCACCAGTCAGCCCGGAAAGTTGTCCGTTCAAAATCACGGATTTTTGCTTCATCCAATGAAATATATTTTTCCTTATCTTTATGCTGAATTATAAAACGCAGACTATTTGTATTAAACTTTCTCTCTAATTGGATAAACTGTTCGTTGCCAACGGTTGGCATCTTTTCAAAATAGCGTGTTTCAGGAAAGCTCCAAATATCAAAATAGCAATTGATCTTGGTTCGTTCAAATGGTATAATCGTCATACCGTAATATAATCCCACTTCATTATCAAAACGGCTTTGCGAGGAAAACGGATTCCCATGCCAGGTTGGGAAATCCTTTTGATAATATCTAAGAAGAAGTAAATGCCGTAGCTCGTTCTCTCCGAATTTACATCCTATGACTCCTGCAGTTTTCTCTTGAGTGTATGCAATTTCTCCAAAGGTCGGAAAGCTGTTTCTGTTGATAATGAAGTCAGCTGAAATGGCTGAATATTCGCTTTTGCGAGCATGGTTAGTAAAATTATGATTAAAATTAATTTTAGCAAAATTTAATCCGAATGAATGATCTTGCAGCGTATACTTGGTTGCTAAACCATAGATCATTTCATTCACATTATTCTTCTTATTTTCATCAAGATGTAATCCGCTTTCATTAAAAGAAGTAATACATTTTAGAGTATCTAAATTTGCGCTGATGGCTGTATTAGAATAATATGGAACAAAGTTAAATATGGATAGTTTGATATTTGTTGCAGCTCCTTCCATTTCCCAGATCTCATAAGAACTTGTGTATGGTTTTAGGGGATTGAATTTCTTAACAGGAACCGAAGTAGCAGCTCCACTTTTTGACATCCCCAGTTTGGGAGCGAATAAAATTCCCTGTCCTAAAGCAAGTCTATATTTTCCAATTATTAATTTCCTGAGGATATTTTTATTTGAATATTCTACAAAATATGAATAATAATCGATAAGATTTTTCTCTCCTTCATCCTTCTGACTTATAAATCCAAATTTAAAATTGTTGATGTTAAAAATAGTTTTCTGGAAATATTTCAATGTTGATGGTAGATATTGTTTTGGCTGATGAAGTTCAACTCGAGATGTTTGTTTTAGTTTAAGGTCGAAAGTAGAACTAAATGTTATGTAATCCTCTAATTCATTTATTGTAACTGCATCTATACCAATTTTATAAAGATCTTCTAAATTAGTTATTTTATCAGTGATTCGATAGGAGATTATCTTTTTAATATCTTTTTCAGAAAGCCAGGGGATAAGAGCAAGCTTGTTTTCATCAGCATAATTTATATTTATCGGTTTCCTTTTAATATTCTGCAATAGGTCACTTAATTCTGTTGAGTGGTATGTTTCATCTTCAAAAGAGAATAATTTTTCCTCAGAATCTTCAGCAAAGAGAATTGCAATAAATAGAAAGAGAATAAGAACTAATTTAGAACGCATAATTCAATGATATATAATGGTTAAGTGATAGATATTGGTGCGTGCGGACACTGTAGCAAAGACTGAAATCTTTTAAATTAAATATCGCTCCAACCCCAATTCTGTCAGGTTTATATTGATAACTGGAAAGTATTGTAAGAACTTTATGAACATCATATCTACCAGCAATCTTAAAGGCAAAATCAAAATTTGTTTCTTTTTCTAATCCTATTGATAACTTACTCTTTTGTGTTATTGAGAAACATGATTCCCATAAATAAACAATTGGCAGTTGTTCTTCTAAAAATAGAGAATGTGTAACATTGCGTACACTTAATCCGGTTGAAATATTACCATTTTCCCACAACAATCCCATATCTACTAGCAGGGCAGAATCTTCATGATATTCCTCGACCTTATTGTAAAGATAACGAATTGATGAACCGAGTGTAAATTCATTATAATTGTAATTTAATGTGAACATGCTGTTGCTCTCTTTATAGAGGGGATGAGCAAGGAATGAGCTTCCAACATGAAAACCGAAGTCATGATATTTGTATTGAACATGAAAATTGTAGAGCGGAAGATCTTCCATACTGAAGAGATAAGTTGCAGAAGTTTCTATTCCTGTAAAAGAACAGGCTGGATTACTTTTTGCTGCTGAAGGAGAGGGTAGAATGAGTACTAATCCTGAAGTTGCATTTTGAATTGCGGATGATGGGAGATTCAGATCGATAGCAGATAAAGTTGTGCAAAGCATTAGAATAATAATAAATAATTTCATAATTACCTCGATACTCTATAAATAAATATATCTTCTATATCTAGAAGGAGAATGATAACGTATATTATAGCGTTGAATTAAATTATTATTTATACTTTGGAAATTATTAAACTAATCTATATTTTGACTTCAGTTTCAACATCAAAGAAATGAGCTTTTTTCATATCAAATGTAATTGGTATATTTACATCAATTTTTGGAAACTTTTTAGGATCGAATCTGGCAGTGAGTTCAGAATTCTTAATCTTAAGGAACACAATAAATTCATTACCCATTGGTTCTACAACTTCGCAAAGAGCTTTTGCGGATTGCGGAAAGTCTGCCATCTGATCATATTCAGCATCATAAATATCTTCGGGACGGATACCCATTATAATATCATTTCCAACATAACTTTCCAATCTTACAGCATCAGGAATTTCTAACTGCATATTCTCAACAACAAAATAAAACTTCTTACCTTTTGATGCTATTTTTCCTTTGAATTGGTTGATGGATGGACTCCCGATGAAGCCTGCTACAAACAGGTTGCTGGGATTATTATATATATTAAGTGGAGAATCGATCTGGAGAATTACACCATCTTTCATCACTACCATTTTGTCTGCCATTGTCATTGCTTCAACCTGATCATGAGTTACATAAATAATAGTTGTTTGAAGTTTTTTGTGAAGTTTGATGATCTCGGCGCGCATTTGAACACGTAGTTTTGCATCAAGATTAGAAAGTGGTTCGTCAAACAGGAAAACCTTTGGTTGACGCACAATTGCTCTTCCCAGTGCAACTCGTTGGCGTTGTCCACCGGATAGTTGTTTGGGCTTTCTATCCAGCAGATCTTCAATTTCTAAAAGTGTAGCAGAATTTCTCACAATTTTAATTATATCTTCTTTTTTATATTTTCTAAGTTTGAGAGCAAAAGCCATATTTTCATAAACTGTCATATGCGGGTAAAGTGCATAATTTTGGAAAACCATAGCAATATCCCGATCTTTAGGAAGCACATTATTCACAACTTTATCACCAATTATAATCTCACCATTAGAGATAGTTTCCAAACCAGCGATCATTCGAAGTGTAGTTGTTTTACCACAACCGGAAGGTCCAACTAAAATTACAAATTCTTTATCTTCAGCAACAAAACTAACTTCTTTAACAGCTTGAAAACCATTTTCATAAAATTTATCAATATTTTCAACAACAACTTTTGCCATAATATTCCTCTAAAATTATTTTCGTAGATTATCCAAAATTGATTGCTTTATTGTCAAATAAAAAGTAATTTACACAGATTCATAATGAAAGTATAGCTTTCAACTTACCCGCATATACGCTTATTAATAAACATGGAGCGAAGCGGAATGTTGTTTAATGCTTTGCGTGTGCGGCGGAATCAGAAGGATTACGCCTGAAACAAACAGCCCAAACCCTGAATCGGAACGATTCAGGACAAGATCACCACAAGACTGAACTGCCGACACGCTTGTTAGACGGCATCAATACTCTATTTAAATGAAACTACTCAAAGATGATTCCTCAGTCCAAGTCATAATACCAATAAAATTGTTATCTTCATCGTAACATTCAATATTGAGAATTTCTAAGATTCGCTTAACTAAACCTATTTCTGCAATATAGTCATATTGAACTATATCCTCATCCCAATTGGTCCCCGAGCCAAAAGGATTATTATATCATCGAATTCTCCAACAATTGAAAGAACCAGCAGAAACTATAATTTCTTCCCAGTTTAGTATTTTCTTATCAATTCTCCACGGTTCACCATCATAAGTTTCATACCTGTAAACCCACTGCTTATCTTCTTCTAAAGGATAATCTAAAGAAGTAACAGGATCATAAGTTATGTCATCATCTTTATACTCATTTTCAGAATGACCTTTTTTTATCCATTCTACTATTTCTTTTACATTATTGAAATTTCTGTCTTTAAATTTTAGATAAGAAAATTTTTGTTCAATTTTTGGAGTAATCATCATAGGATTAATGTAACCATAAGAAATCAACAAATTATCATTAACATTGTAGTATTCATTTCCTGTAAGAATATTACCATTTTCGTTGATATTTGTCTCGAAATCATAAACATCAAGAGTATCAAAGATTACTGTAGATTCAACAATTTCGACTGCACCAGACGAATAAAAAGTTGTATCTGACAAACCATTATACGTTGCTAACGAATCAAAAATTATTGTGTAATTATTTTCATATTGTCAACTATTACCAATTGTTAATGGATATTGAAATTCCATATCTGGTTTGCTAGCATCATCATCACAACCAAGAATTAAAAATAATGTTGAAATTATTAAGCTCAATAACAATACATTTTTACCTTTCATCATAACCTCCAAGTTTTTTTTATCTTCTTAAATTTTCATAATGCCGTTAAACAACATGGAGCGAAGCGGAATGTTGATTAATGTTTGGAGTATGCCACGTTCTTCTTGCATCTCTTTCAATCTGAATGTGGGCACTTTTGTTATACACCATAATCCTCAAACACTTTATTTCAACAATAGCATACGTTTGACTAACTCTTGTTTACCTACTTTGATTTTATAAAGATAAATACCTGAGC
>JAVCCF010000064.1 GCA_030765625.1 Candidatus Tenebribacter burtonii | reverse complement strand
AGCCATTTGATTCAGTATATCATCACAATAAATATCTTCCTGAATCATGCGATTGATCCCCCGGATCTGTCCCTCAATACGTTTCAGCCTGTTTTTCATTGCAACTTTAAATTCCATTGAATGATGAGCAGTATTAATATGACATTGGGATTTTTCTATCATGATCTTTCCTCCATAATTATACCCCATGGGGGTATATGGATAAAGTTAAGGTTTTTGTGTCAAGAAGCAAAATTTATTTTCAATAAACAGGAGAAAAGAGGTGAAATAAGATTTGTTTATCAGTTCCAGGGAACTTTAAGTAATGTACAAGATTGACTTCTACCTAAAAAAAACGAATTGGTTAGGTGAAAGGATGCCTATGACGAAGAAAAATAAGAACATAGCTCTAGTGCAATTAGAAAAAATCAATTAATTAATAAGTAGTTAATATCGAGATGATTTTGCCTTTTTAAGTTTTCTCGCTGCAAAAAATTGTTGTTTCCTCTTTTGTTTTTCTTTTTCCCAATCCTTTTTTTCTGCATTTGTCATCGCTTTATCTGTTTGGGGAAAAGGATTTTTAGTTACGACTTTAATCTTTAGTTTGATCAATTTTTCAATATCTTTGATATAAGCGTTTTCTTCCGGTTCGCAAAGGGAAATTGCATTGCCTTCTTCTCCTGCTCGTCCTGATCGGCCAATTCTGTGCACGTAGGTTTCGGCAATATTGGGAATGTCAAAATTGATGACATATTTCAGCTTGTCGATGTCGATACCACGGGC
This sequence comes from Candidatus Tenebribacter burtonii, assembly GCA_030765625.1. GTDB lineage: Bacteria > Cloacimonadota > Cloacimonadia > Cloacimonadales > TCS61 > Tenebribacter > Tenebribacter burtonii. The sequence goes on along the minus strand of JAVCCF010000064.1, from coordinate 8,525 downwards.
TGCAATATCGGTTGCCACCAGCACTCTGAGTTCTCCGGCTTTGAATTGAGATAAAGTTTTTTGTCGATTGTTCTGAGCTTTGTCTCCATGGATAGCTGCTGCTTTGATCTTGAATTTTTTCAGATGACGGGCAATTTTATCAGCTCCATGTTTGGTACGTGAAAACAGCAAAACCTGATCTATTTTCTTGTCTTGAAGAATGTGGAGCAGCAGATCTCTCTTAGATTTTCTATTGGTATAATAAAGATATTGTTGGATTGTTTCGGCAGTGGAGGAAATCGGACTGACATCGATTTTTACAGGATTATTTAGGATTTTCCTGGAAAGTTTAACAATACTATCCGGCATGGTTGCTGAGAAAAACAGAGACTGTCGTATGGTTGGTAGTTTAGTGATGATCTTGCGGATGTCGTTGATGAAACCCATATCCAACATCCGGTCAGCTTCATCCAGAACAAAATATTCAATGTGTTTTAAGCTGATGAATCCCTGATTCATCAAATCCAGCAATCTGCCCGGTGTTGCCACCAGAATTTCAACTCCATTACGTAAAGCTGTGGTTTGTGCTCCCTGCTTAACACCTCCAAAAACAACAGTATTTTTGATTCCGGTATATTTTCCGTAAGTAGTAAAACTATCTCCAATTTGAATTGCCAGTTCCCGTGTGGGAGTGATGACTAATGCTAAAATTTTTCGTGAGTTTTTATTCTGATGACGATCACGAAAAAGATTCTGCAAAATGGGAACTGCAAAAGCTGCAGTTTTGCCAGTACCAGTTTGTGCACTTCCCAAAATATCTTTCTTTTCTAAAATTAGTGGAATCGCTTTTGCTTGTATTGCTGTCGGTTCTACATAATTTTCTTTACTCAGAGCCTTAAGAATCGGCTCGATAATTTTTAATTCGTTAAATTGCATAATCTTCCTAATTTTTTTTTAAATAAGATAGCTTTATATACTTAATTAGCTATATATTTCTTTTTACAGATGATATTAGTTCGTATGAATTAATATCATTTCTCATGTATGTTGTAGTCTCAGCGAAAACTGGTGGTTAGTTTTTCAAGAATTTCCTGGAAATCTTCAGCATAGAAATCAGCTTCTAATTTCAACTTTTCAACATCATGTGTATCATTATCATCAAAGATAGCAAAAGCATCCATGCCACCATTGTGTGCTGCTATAACTCCTTGTAGCGTATCTTCGATCACCAGACATTTTGCCGGGTCAATCCTTAATTCTTCTGCAGAATTAAGAAAAATATCGGGATAAGGCTTTCCTTTAATTTCTTCACAACCAGCTACAATTGACTCAAAATATTGCAACACATTATTAGCTTGCAAAACCGTTTCTGCCAGATATTTTGAATTGCTTGTACCAATACCCATTTTCACAGTATTCACATGTAAAAATTCAATGAGTTCTATTGCACCCGGTTTAAGTTTGATATCTGTTTTATAATGTTCTTCCACCATGTCAGTCCATTCCGCACCGATCGTTTCAATAGATTCCGGCAGATCAAATTTATCTTTGAAATATTGGCAAATCTCAGTAAAACTGTTACCGGTTTTCACATCCTTAAAAAGATTATCTGGAACAGGTATGTTACGTATTTCCAAATATTCCTTATCAATTTTTATCCATATACCCATTGAATCGATCAGTGTTCCATCCAGATCGAATATTACAGCTTTATATTTCATTATTTTTCCTTATCTGTCATCCTGATATATCTTGTACGTTATTATTTGGAAGAATCTCATTTTTTCACATGATGGAAAGTTGAAAGACTTCTAAAAAATTCTTCGTGAGTATGGCTAAAAGATTCCTCAGTAAGACAAAATACATGGTTTAATCGAAACGGTGAACTAGCAAGTTACATTTCCTGTAATTTCTCCCGCACTTTTGCACTTACCATATCCATTATCCAAACGACAATAGCTATCAACCAGATAATCATCCCCACATTTTGCCAGCGCAGAAGCTGCTGCTGCTGAAGCAGAAGAAGTCCGATACCACCGCCACCAACAAAACCTACAATAGTTGCCATGCGCACATTAATATCCCAACGGTAAATCGTAAAAGCGAGGTACGGTGAAATTATTTGGGGAACTACTGCAAATATCCAGGTTTGAAGTGTACTCGCACCAGTTGCCTTTATTGCTTCTACCGGACCAGGATCGATATTTTCGATCTGCTCAGAATAAAGTTTGGTTAGAGAGGCAATCGAATGGATCATCAGTGCCAGCATACCAGCAAAGGGACCGATACCCACCCACACGCTGAAAATGATCGCCCATACAATTGCTTCGATAGAACGAAAAACAGTAGCAATCGTTCTCACAATAATATAAACAGTATTTCCCAGGAATGTTCGCGGCATTAAATTACGAGCAGCAAAAAAACTTAATATAAAGGCAAGCGGAATAGCAAAAACCGTGGCAAGCAATGCCAGGTAAATGGTTTCTGCCAGAGCTGAAAGACATAGAACAAAAATATCCGTATTCGGATTGAAAATTCCACCCATAATACCACCTGCATTTCGGAATTTAGCGAACAGTTTATAAAGATCAACCTCCACCAGATTCCAACCAACTACAAATGTGATAAGTAGTATAAAAAAAACAGACCAGCCCCAGAAAGTTTTATGCCATTTTCTATCTGTTTTAATTGTAGGAAGAAACACTTTCCTACCTACAGATATACCCAGAATAAAAGTTATTAATCCTACTACAATACCGAAAATTACTACAAAATTATTTGGGATCACTTTCTCAAACCAGTGATTCATCAGGAAGGAAGCACATCCAAAAATATATATCCAGAACAACAGGTCGGTTAGTATTGCCTGAATGTTTAGTTTAAGTTTATTTTCTTTTTTCATCGGATCTCAACCTCCTCTGCATCTTGACCGTAAATCTCCTTGAATCTCTTCTCATCAATTTCCTTGGGAGTTCCATCAAATACTATTTTACCATCTTTTAAGGCGATCACGCGCGTGCCGTATTTCCTGGCAAGACTAAGAAAGTGAAGCGAACAAATAACGGTCATATTATCTTTTTTGTTTAATTCTCCCAAGTATCTCATCACAGAATCTGCAGTAGCAGGATCAAGGCTGGCAACGGGTTCATCCGCCAAGATCACTTTTGGATTCTGCATCAAAGCACGAGCAATGGCAACACGCTGCTGTTGCCCACCACTCAAATTTCTGGTTCTTTTTTCAGCAAACTCTTTCAGTCCAACCCGCTTTAAATTTTCCAGAGCAATTTTCGTATCTTTTTTGTGTTGAGGAAAAGTGAGAGAATGAACAAGCGAAGAATATCCGAGTTTTCCAGTTAATACATTGGTTAGTGAGCTTAAGTTCCTAATCAGGTTGAATTGCTGGAAGATCATCGCTATCTTGCGTCGAATGTAACGTAGTTGCTTACCTTTTGCCGCCACTACATCTATACCATCGATAATGATATCACCTGAAGTTGGCTCGATCAATCTATTCAAACAACGAAGCAAGGTAGATTTTCCTGAACCGGAAAGGCCTAGTAGAATGCAGAATTCACCTTCCTTTATTTCCAGATCGATGCCTTTGAGAGCGTGTGTTCCGGTAGCATAAACCTTATGCAGGTTTTTTAATTCGATTATATTTTTCATATTATTCCTTTTTATGCCTTCGTAACGAATCTTATTTGTTACCCTTTGGAAGTATCTCATTTCTTACAAGATGCAAAGCAGAAAGATATTCCATGAGATTCTTCGTGTGTAAAGCTATTAGAGACCTCAGAAAGACAGCAATTATTTTATCAACTCAGAAGCATCTCTGCCGATTGCTTTTAAAGTCTGACGAACTACTTCGTAATCAGCATTGGTTGAACGAACAAAATTATCTATATCTAATAATTTCACTAAAGTTTCATGACCTTCCTTAGTGTTCGCATATTCTAATAATGCGTTCACAATTTTTTCTTTCATATCTTTTGGAAAATTTTTACGAAACGTGACAGTATCATTAGGAATCCAATCGGTAAAACCAACTATTTTGATCTTTTCCATTACATCGGGATAAGTTTCTATCACAGCTCGACGCGCATCACGAGGACCATCTTCACCTTCAGGAGCCCAGAAAGTGCAGCCTACATCTGCTTTACCATCATATACAGCCAGAATTGACTGTGGATGACCTCCGGCAAAGAAATATTTTTCCGGTTTAATCCCCTTTCTGGCAAGTAATGCAGACGGATACATAAAACCGGAAGTAGAAGCAGCATCCGTATATGCAATAATTTTTCCATCAATGTCTTCTAAACTGTTAATTCCACTATTTGTTTGAGCTATAAACTGCCCTTTATATTTATCCAATCCTTTACGAACTGCTGTTAAAGCTACTTCAGCTCCGAACTTTTGATTTGCCAGAATGTAAGCGAAAGTTGCAAGCCAAGCAATATCGGTTTCTTCCGTTCCCATTGCTTCGATCACAGATGCATAGCTGGTGGGAACAGCAACTTTGAAACGATAACCTGTTTTTTCTGTAATATAATCTGCTACTTCCCTGCCACTGGTAACGATCTTTCCCGCTTCCATAGAAGGAACAAAATACATCTTGATCGGGTTCTTCTTGGTTCCCAGTTCTGCTTGCTCTGCACAACTAAAAGTTAATAAAATAACAAACAATAATAATACCTTTATGAATTTCATCTTCACTCTCCTTAACCTAATATTTTTTTTAATTCAACTAAATTACTAATTTCATAGGTAGGAACAACCCCGTTTTCATTGATACGTTTATTTGGATTGAACCAACATGTGTCAATTCCAAAATCACTTCCACCCTTAATATCAGAAGATAGATTATCACCAATTATGATCGCTGAATCTTTGTAAGGTAATTTATCGAAAATATGTTGAAAATATTTTTTGTTTGGTTTAGGAGACCCTATCTCTTCTGAAATGAAAATATATTTGAAATATTTTATCAGACGGGAATCTGCGAATCTGGGGTTCTGTACATCGGCAAGACCGTTTGTAGCCAGGGCAAGTTTGCATTTCCCATAAAAATATTTAACGATCTCTTCTGCCCCATCCAGCAAATGAGTCCCTTCCGAAAGATATTTCAGATAGATCGGGCTGATAACTTTAGGATCAAGTGATAGTTTCTCCTGTTTAAAAAATCTGCTGAACCGTTCTAACCGCAGTTTTATTGAATCGATCTTCTTTTTTTCAAACTCTTTCCAGATCGCCAAGTTGATCTTTTCATATTCTTTGTGCAGATGAGAAAGATTTTCATGAATCCCAAATTGTCGTAGCGTTTTTTCGAATGCTTCGCGCTCTGTTCTAGTAAAATCGTAGAGTGTTCCGTCTGCATCGAATAAAACTAATTTATATTTCATTTTTTTCCTTGTTATTTCATTATTCCAATAACTATTTATTGAAACTAATAATTTTAATTGTTGATAATAGAATTAGAGGTTTGAAGTCAAACTTTTTCAATAATATACAAAGAATAATTTAATAATTGACGATTTAAAATATAATTATTTGTGATTCTAAAAAACACTTATTTTAAAAGCATCATCTTATTTTTAGCTGCTACTTTTCCATCAATTAATAATTGATAGAAATAGATACCACTTGAAACAGATTGACCTGTTTTATCTAAACCATTCCAGATTACTGAATAATTATTTTTCCCTCGTCCTTCGATAAACTCAGGATGACACAAGCTCGGAAATAGATCTTTCACTTTCTGTCCCTTTAAGTTAAAGATTTTTATTTCAGTGTTCTCGGTGTTTTCGGTGTTTAATTCAAATAGGATCGTTGTGACAGGATTAAATGGGTTTGGGTAATTTGAAAGACTGTATTCACTTGGTGGAATTACATCGTTTTCTAAACCTACAACATAAATATGAACATTAACTGTATCTGTGGGAAGTGATTCTCCCGAATCATAAACTGCTGAAACATAATAACTATAATCTCCGTTGATCAAATTCAGATCAAAATATTCTTCAGATAAAATACTCTCTAAGATAATTCCATTCCTATAAACATTATACGCCAATAATTCTTCGGTTGGAAGTTCCGGTTCTTCCCAGGTTAGGTGAACATTATTCCCATCAAACACGGAAGCTTGAGGATTTTGAGGTGGTGGCGGAGTATTCAGATCGGACTCAAGTTCACATAGTACATATGTTATGTCATCTTCTGTAACAATTATATTGATCTGCAAAAATGGAAGATATCCGAGTGCATTTATCGTGATCTCTCGGTGCCCTGTTGGAATATTATTTAAAATAAAATATCCATTTTCACCTGACATTGTATTCCCATATTGGCTCATTACCGGGGCAAAAGCAATTGGTTCACTATTATCTGCATTGATCACATTTCCTTCGATAGCACCATAAATAACCGGATTACCGGTAATTATAAGATTATCGATATTCCAACCGCTAAATTGCCATGAACCATCTGTTGTTCCAATAGAGAACCTTATGCGAACTTCACTATTGAGATCAGCAATTTCGGAAATATCATAATATACATCACCCCATGCATTATCCGTAACTTGTCCGGTATTTGTCCAAACTTCGATCCAGGTTGTTCCATCATCATTACTCAGTTCGATGTAAGCGTGATCGTAAGTCGGCTGTTCCACATTCAACCACTTCATAAAGTTTAGTCCTACTCCAACAAACTCACTGCAATCAATAGCAGGTGATATGGAAAAATATTCATGAGCACCAAGATCACTTTCGTAATCACCCAAGTTTGCACCCAATCCGGTAAGATCTACGCCAAGAATATTACTCCCTGCATAAGCCGATTGTGGGTCAGGATTCCCATGAAGAACTCCACCTAATCCTTGTGGAGAATCTATTTCAAACTCACCATTTAATATCCAGCCTGTCAGTTCTTCAAAATCATCTTCCCAGATATCTTCAGCAAAAACAAATGTAACAGAAAAGATGAATATAATTATTAATAATATTTTCATTTATAGCTCCAATATTTGAATTCTGCAAAATCCATAATTGTCATTGTGAGGATTCTTACTTGAAATTCTTTCGCAGCAATCTATTTTACTTACATTTTGTCTTAATGTAAGATTGCTTCGTTTGAAACATTGAGAAGAAAACTCGCAAAGATCTTCTTTGAATATTGTTTTCATAATAACTCTGATTTTCAGAATTCCTTTTATCTCTAAATTATTTCAATAACAAACATTTTTGAACTGCTTCCGTTTTACCATCCACATTCAACTTATAAAAATAAATTCCTGATGAAACAGGTTGATTATTTTGGTCAGTACTATTCCAGATAACTGAATGTGTACCTTTATCAAATTGATTATTTAAAATCGTCTTCACTTTTTGTCCTTTAATATTATAAATTGAGAGTTCAATTTTTGAATTATTTTGTATAGAAAATTCAATTATTGTAATAGGGTTGAAAGGATTAGGGTAATTGGATAATTCCCTATTATTAATTGCTAATTCCTCATCATTAATAAAGGTTCCTTGCCATTCATAACAACCCATATCAATTCTTCCATCATATATTCTTGATTCTCCATCAAGATCATATTCGGGAAGATTCAAACCTGTAGTATCAGGTGTACCAGCATTTATACACGGAGAATTTTGTAAAAAGTGGAAATTATTTGTTTCAGGTTCTATGAACAATGGATCAAGAAAGATATTATTTTCATATTCACCATCATAATCTTCAATTGAAGCAGTTCCAGTAAAGCCAAAACCATTAAAACCATCTTCAATATCTGAATGGTAAAAATTTGGATCTGAAATATAACAATTAAAGCAGACTTGCTCACCAATTTCAGCTTCATTTCCCCAAATAATCGAGTTAATTATATTTGAATTTGAAAATTCAGCTATGTAAATCCCACCACCATATAATTCAGAATGATTATTGACGATTGTACAATTTATAATATCCGGACAATATGGAGTAATAGAAGTTGTCTGAATACGCAAACCTCCTCCTACTATGGCATTATTCTCTGCAATTAGATTGTTAACTATGAATCCATTTGCACCGCTGTGAATTTGGATACCACCACCATTATTGGCAGAATTTCCTGTTATTTTATTATTAATCATTGCAAAATCACCCTCATTATATTGGAATGAAATTGCTCCCCCAGCAGAAGAAGAGCAATTGTTGGTAATATCGCAATCCATTATTATTGGTGCGGAATGATTGAAATAGAGACCTCCTCCTCTGGAATTATCATGTGTTGCTGTATTGTTATTAATTTTGTTATTTATTAATATTGGACTTGAATCAAAACTTGCTATTCCTCCACCTCTAAATAGAGCACTGTTGTTGAAAATCTTGTTATTCTTAATGGTCGGATTAGAATAGTCGCAATAAATACCACCTCCATTAGGATCAGAATAATTTTCTGTAATATAACAATTTAATATCTGGGGGGAACTATAATAACAATAAATGCCACCTCCATTTATAATGGCATTCCCGTTTCTGATTGTAAAACCATTAATAACGCAGGT
>JAVCCF010000114.1 GCA_030765625.1 Candidatus Tenebribacter burtonii | reverse complement strand
TATCACCTTTTCCTATTCCTTCTTCCAGCATAAACAACTGAACTTCTTTAACTTGTTCATAAAATTCATTGTATCTAATTGGTTTTCCGTCTACCCAACTGACACATGGTTTTGTGGCAAATTGAATTGCACTTCTTTCTAAAACACACTTTAAAGTTAGTTTATCAAGTTCTTTCATAACACATCCTTAATTATTAGTGAATCACCAAACATTTTTTAGCAACAATATTTTTATTGTCTATTTTTAAATTGATAAAATAGATTCCGGATCTGACTTCTTTATTATTCTTATCGGTCCCATCCCAATTAACAGATTGATTATTCGTTGCAGGGATAAGGTGTTTTATTATTTGCCCCTTAATGTTATAAATATCTATAGAGACATTATGAGAACTATCGGAAATATTAAAATTAATTTGTGTTCCTGCATTTTGTTTTGTAAATGGATTTGGATAATTTGAAATAGCATATTTATCTTTAACTAGATATTCATTCTCTACAGAAGTATTTCCCCAGATCAGATCTGCAAATTCAGGATGATCAATAAAAGGATTTCTGTTTCCCTGCCAATTATCATAAATTCTATTATTTCTGGTTTCTTCAAAGTCATCCGGAAGGTCCTGCAGGTTCCATTCTAAAAGAGTAGAAAGTTTCCCATGTTCAGGATTGGGGTAGGTATTCACTTCATCAACAACAACCAGATCAAGCTCACCATTCTCACCTTCATATCGGGTTGCCATATAGAATATCATTCGGGCTACATCACCTTTAACCTCATCTCGCGGTTCCCATGAGTTACTGTCATAAAAACAGCCGGGAATGCCAGGGTAGGGGTTACTGCTGTTGTCAAAATCTAAATTTCCCCGATCGTTGTTAACCTGAAGATCAGTAGGTCTCAGATGGTGAACATCTGTTCCACAAGGTGCACTTGTACCAAAATCACCATGAGATTTTGCCCAGACATGTTCTCTATTCCAAATTGGGTAACCGGAATCTGAAACTGACCAGCCGGTATATAACAAAATCACATTATCAGAGTTATCTGGATCTTCATCTGTATCTTTCAATGCATTCCAAACTCCAGAATAGCTTAATTCTATATGTTCATCAATTATATCATTTAAGACAGATTTTAGATCATCTCCGCTTAATCCTTCAGTTCCATCGTAATAGCCCGAAGGAATTTGTGCGTATGCAAAACTGTATAATGCCAGCAAAATTATTATAATTATATTTTTATTCATCTTATACCTCATTTATATGCGAAAAGAAAAATTTATCATATTTGTGTCAAAAGAAAATGTAAAAAATAAGTTAAGGAACCCAAAAAAAATAAATAATTTGACTAAATCCTACTTAGGATGCCAATTCGAATTCGTTAATAAAACTTAAAAATAATGGGATACTGAGGAAATGTGTTAAATAAATATTTAAATGATATTAAATCTATCTACCTTCGCGGTGATGCCAGAGAAGAGAGCTATTACTCATGTTTAGAAAACTTATTAAAACAATTTGCTGATTCACAAAAAATTAAAGCAGCTATTACAACTCTTCCCAAGAAAACCGAAGCCGGAAATCCCGACTTCCGAATCTGGGATGGTAAAAACCATATAATCGGTTATATCGAAGCTAAAACACTGACCCAGCAAAACCTCGATAACATTAAAAACACGGAACAACTGAAAAGATACACATCAACTTTCCCTAATGTGATTCTAACAAATTTTCTGGAATTCATTTTGTTCCGCAATGGAATGGAAATCGAAAGAGTTCAAATAGGTAGATTTTACCATCTGGAGCAATTAAACCAAACTCCGGTTTTAGAAAATGAAGCTGAGTTTTTTCAATTTTTGGAAAAATACTATTCCTTTAGTTTACCAAAAGTTCATTCAGCCAGTTCGCTGGCTAAAGAACTGGCCAAGCGAACCCGCTTCCTCAAAGATGAAGTTGTACGGATTGAACTGGATGAAGCACACAAAAGCAACGACAGCATCCTGGGTTTTTATGAAGCTTTTCAAAAATACCTGATCAAAGGTTTAACCGAAGAAGATTTTGCCGATCTCTATTCTCAAACCATTACTTACGGATTATTCGCAGCTCGAACCAGAGCCGGAGATGATTTCAATCGGCAATTGGCATTTCAATTTATTCCACAGACAATTGGAATTCTGCGCGACGTTTTCCGTTTTATTTCTTTGGAAGAACCACCACCAGCTTTGCAGGTTATTGTAGATGACATTGCTGAAGTGCTGAAAGTAACCAAAGTAAACAAAATACTGAAGAAATTTTATGAAGAGGGTAAAGGCAAAGATCCTATTATTCATTTCTATGAAACATTTCTGGGTGCTTATGATCCTAAAATGCGTGAGAAACGCGGAGTTTACTATACTCCAGAACCAGTAGTTAAATATATCGTTCGAGCTGTGCATTCAATTCTCAAATCTCATTTTGATCTACCCGATGGATTGGCTGATGATAAAGTTACTCTACTCGATCCGGCTGGAGGAACGCTCACCTTTCCAGCTGAAGCAATGAAACTTGCTGTGCAGGAATATAAAAGTAAATACGGTGATGGCAATATACAATCTTTCTTGCGAAATCATATCTTAAAGAATTTCTATTCATTTGAATTGATGATGGCTCCTTATGCTATCGGTCATCTGAAAATGGGATTCCTCTTTGAAGAACTGGGACTGGAGCTAAGAGTTGATGAACGCTTTAAACTTTACCTTACGAACACTTTGGAAATGGAAGCTTTGGATGAAATTCATATTCCCGGACTCAGCTCTCTCAGCGAAGAAAGCCACCTGGCAGCAGATGTGAAAAAAGACCAACCGATCCTGGTGATAATGGGAAATCCACCTTACAGCGGTATTTCTTCCAATAAGAATGATTGGACTGAGAAGCTATTGAAAACCAATCTCGATGGCGCACAAAGTTATTATGAAGTTGATGGAGAACCTTTAGGCGAAAAGAAAGTATGGCTGCAAGATGATTATGTTAAATTTCTGCGTTTTGCTCAATGGAAAATTCAGAAAGCGGGGTTTGGTGTTGTAGCGATGATAACCAATCACAGTTATCTGGATAATCCTACCTTCAGGGGAATGCGGCAAAGTTTAACCAAAACTTTTGATGAAATTTATATCCTTGATCTACATGGAAATGGTTTGAAAAAAGAAACATGCCCTGATGGGAGTAAAGATGAAAACGTTTTCGACATCCGCCAGGGAGTAGCGATCGCTATTTTCGTTAAAAGAAAAAGTAACAGAGAAAAGAAAATATTGCATACTGATCTTTTCGGTTTGAGAAATGTAAAATATGACTGGTTGGAAAAAACAGAATTCAGCAAGGTAGATTACCAACAAATCAAACCAGTATCACCTTATTATTTTTTCATTAAAAGGAATACTCAGAGTATTCAGAACTACTTACATTGGATTAAGATTACGGATATTTTTCCTAATTCTGTAACCGGAATTGTTACAGCAAGGGATAAGCTAGCTATTGATTTTACACAATCTAATCTTCACAATAAAATATCTATGTTTCGTAATGAAGAAATTAGCGATGAAATAATTAGAAAAACTTATAAAGTGAAAGATAATTATCAGTGGAAACTTGATGAACAAAGAAGAAGGTTTTTCAAATTAGAAAATTGGGAGAACTATTTTGATAAAATTCTCTATCGTCCTTTCGATATCAGAGAAATATACTATCAGGATAATATTGTGTTTAGAACTCGGCATGAGTTAATGCGGCACATGCTACAGGAAAATATTGGTTTATGTTTCATGCGACAATTTTCTGGTGATATGTTATATTCTCAATTTTTTATTTCTAAACATATGGTCGATAATAGAACTTTTTTCAGTGCAAAAGGCATTATTCAAATTGCTCCTCTCTATCTTTATCCTGATACTAATTCCGGTGACTGGCTGGAGCAGCAGCAAACAGAACGTCAACCCAACCTGGCACCAGCCATCGTGGAGCAGTTAACTGCCAATTTTGGTACAGTGCCAACTCCGGAAGAAATCCTGTATTACATTTATGCTGTTTTCTACAGTAATATTTTTCGGGTGAGATACGCTGAGTTTTTGAAGATAGATTTTCCGCGAGTGCCATTCACTTCCAACTACAAGCTTTTCAGGCAAATGGTAGAGTTAGGCGAGAAAGTTGCTAATCTGCATCTATTAAAAAGTAGCGAACTCGATACACCAATTTCCCGTTACTTGGGAGATGGGGAAGATAACAAGATCGATAAACCAAAATATGATGAAGCTGAAAAGCGGGTTTACATTAATTCAACAAAATATTTCGATAATGTGGAACCTGAAGTTTGGAATTACCAGATTGGTGGTTACCAGGTTCTGCATAAATATTTAAAAGATCGTAAAGGACGCAACATGGACGATCCGCGTCATTATTGCCGGGTTGTGTCGGCTCTTTCCAAAACCATCGAATATCAGAAAAAGATTGATGATATTTATGAGGACGTGGAAAAAGAGATTGTGGAGTTTATATAAAGGGAGTGATTATGGTAGCAGTAGTTACGTGTGATATAATAAAATCAAGGCAATATTCTAATAATGATAGAGGCACTGTAAATGATCTTATCAAATCTGCTTTTGAAGAGACAATAGAGCTTTTGCCAAATACCAACGTTGATAAATTATCTTTTAATATTGTTCAGGGAGATGAGTTTCAGTTCATAGTTAATACTCCTGCTCTTGCATATCGATTTATAGTTTTTTATCGTTTGAGATTAGCTTTGAAGAATTTAAAGTCAAGCTTCCGGGCTGGTATTGGATTTGGTGAAGTAGCAGTTGATAACGATAATTCTTACAAAATGGATGGACCTGCTTTTCACCGTTCTCGTGATGCTTTTCAGAAATTCGGAAAGCCCAAATTTCGCAATAGAATTACTCACGTAATAAGCGGTAATCAAGAACTGGATGATCAAATCGAGATAATAGCAATGTATAATGATTTTATTGAACAGCGATGGTCTATTAAACAAAGAAATTCCATTTATTTGTATGAAAAATATGGATCATTGAAAGAAGCAGCAAAACATGATTCTGTTTCTCTACAGGCATTACAGCAACGTATTAAAGTGTCAGGATATTCCCAAATGGATTTTGGATTTTTCAAACATACCATTTTAGTTAATTCAATACTACAACCTTGATATTGGTGATTTAAAGGTTACAACCTTGATATTGGTGGTTTAAAGGTTACAACCTTGATGTTGGTGGTTTAAAGGTTACAACCTTGATGTTGGTGGTTTGAAGGTTACAACCTTGATATTGGTGGTTTGAAGGTTACAACCTTGATATTAATGATTGATGATTAAAATTGATAATCATCCAGTAGAAGATGAAAAGGATATTTTATGATCTGGAAATTGTTTTTAGCTCATGTTATTACTGATTTTATATTGCAGGCAAAAAAGATGGCAATCGGTAAATTGGTATTTAAAAATAACTTATTACACTGCTTAATTCTGTTTATTATATCTTCTGTTTTTTTAATGAATCAACTCACAATTAAATTAATTCTTATGTTAATCACAATTTCTATTCTTCATGGTTTTATTGATTATGGGAAGGCGTTTGTTGAAAAGAAAGCAGGTGGAAAGTGGAATTGGCTACTTTTTTCCGGTGATCAAGTTTTGCACATTTTATTTATATTCATTATACTTGGACTTTTTTATCCTTTAATCATTCAATCTTATTTATCTAAATTTGTAGTTATTGTTAACTCTACAAATATCTTCAAAACAGCTTTATTCTTTATTATTATCTCTTTTGGTGGCAGTTATTTCACAGCATCTGTTTGTAAAGGGTTCAATCCTAACAAGGAAGATAAAAAATCAAAAGAAGAAAAAAACTCTCTGGATAAAGCAGGTCGATATATTGGAATTTTAGAAAGGATAATTATTGTGGCATCTATTCTCATAGGCAGATATGAGATTATAGGATTTTTGATTGCAGCTAAATCAATTATCAGACATCCGGAACAGAAAGATAAAGCTTTTGCAGAATACTTTTTAATTGGCACGTTTACAAGTTTTATCTGGGCAGCGTTCTTCACGTTTTTGTATTTAAAGCTGTAATTGTATTTATTAGTATTTATCTTCATGTAAGAATTATTGACATCAAACACACATCAACTTTTATAATGCCAATATGTTAAGTGATAATGAGATGATATTAAATGTCTTTGCGAGTTTTCTTTTTGCTGAAACTTACGAAGCAATCTGTAATGTGAAAGAAAAGAAAAAAATGATTGCTTTGTCGTTGCACTCCTCGTAATGACTAAAGTGTATTATCAAAACCTTTAAATAGAAATAAAAAATAAAAATGAAAAGTATTTGACTAAATATAAAATTAATAATTTTTTCGGTTTAGATTTAGCATTCATTTAAAAGTACTTAACATATATGAAGAAAAGGAGGTGTATTAATGAAAAAGATTATTCTAAGTTCAATTCTATTGCTTGTTGCGGTTATATTATTTGCTACAACGATTTACGACATTCAGTATACTGATGTCCCTGGACCAGATGGAACATATCCTTCACCACTTGATGGTGATGAGGTTACCGTAACAGGTATAATAACCGGTGCAAATTTTGGTCATGATCTTTATTTCTTTGTTTCAGATCCAGATGGAGGTGCTTGGCACGGTGTTTATGTTTATGATTATATTGCTGGACCATCTTTAGGAGATGAAGTAGAAGTTACAGGTACAGTGGCAGAGTATTATGGTTTTACAGAATTAGGTTATTGTACAGTTACAATTCTCAGTTCAGGTAATCCTGTACCTGATCCGATTCCAGTAACAACTCTAGATTTAGTTGTTCCAGCGCTGGCGGAGGCGTTTGAGGGTTGTCTTGTTGAAGTTACAAACATAGAAGTTACTGAAGCCCAAGGTGATTTTGGAGAATGGTATATTGATGATGGTTCAGGAGAATGCCAGGTTGATGACGGCTTCTTTTATTTAGATGAAGTAGTTCCTCCTATTGTAATTACCGTAGGTATGGAATGGGCAATTATCAGAGGATGCGTTGACTACAGTTATGATGAATTTGGTTTACATCCACGAACTCCAGATGATTTGATAGAATCAGGACTAAATGCAAACTTTTATGCAGATCCACTTATAGGATCAGCTCCACTTCAGGTTCAGTTCACAGATGCTTCTTCCGTCAATATTACAAATTGGGAGTGGGATTTTGAAAATGATGGAGTTATTGATTCATGCATTCAAAACCCTCTACATATTTATTCTGTAACTGGAGTATATACTGTATCCCTTACAATTAGCGATGGCGTTGAAGAAGATACAGAAATTAAGGAAGATTATATCACTGTTATTTTCGATGCAGATTTTGAAGCAGATGTTACTTTAGGAGAAGCACCACTAGAAGTACAATTCACTGATACTTCTAATGGTAATATTACAAGTTGGGAGTGGGACTTTGAAAATGATGGTACAATTGACAGTAATGAACAGAATCCAGTATTTATTTACAACGAGGTTGGTGTTTATACAGTATCCCTTACAGTTAGCGATGGAATTAATGAAGATACTGAAATTAAGGAAGATTATGTCACTGTTATTTTCGATGCAGATTTTGAAGCTGATGTTACTTTAGGAGAAGCACCACTAGAAGTACAATTCACTGATACTTCTAATGATAATATTACAAGTTGGGAGTGGGACTTTGAAAATGATGGTACAATTGACAGTAATGAACAGAATCCAATATATATTTACAACGAGGTTGGTGTTTATACAGTATCCCTTACAGTTAGCGATGGAGTTAATGAAGATACTGAAATT
>JAVCCF010000027.1 GCA_030765625.1 Candidatus Tenebribacter burtonii | reverse complement strand
TCTTTTACTTCGGATAATCCTGTAGAACGCATTTCAAATATCCCAATTTCATTTGTTGAACCAAAACGATTCTTGGTTGCACGTAGTATTTTAAATTGATTTTGTGTTTCACCTTCAAAATATAATACGGTATCAACCATGTGCTCAATTATCTTGGGTCCAGCAACAATGCCTCCTTTTGTTACATGCCCTATTAGGAATATTGGTATATTTCTTTGCTTGGCAATTCGTGTAAAAAAACCTGTACATTCTCGTAATTGCGAAACACTTCCTGGTGCACTTTCCAATGAACTGAGATACATTGACTGTATAGAATCTATGATCACAATATCCGGTTCTGTATTTAATATTGTCTGAGCTACTTCTTCAAAATCGGTTGCACAATATAGGAATAAATTATCGGAACTGCAACCTAACCGTTGACTGCGAAGTTTAATCTGTTCCTGGCTCTCTTCACCGGAAACGTATAAAACACTTTTATCCCGCTGAGCAAGTTGATCTGAGACCTGTAACATCAAAGTAGATTTTCCGATACCAGGTTCACCTCCAATAAGCACAACCATTCCCTTGACAATACCTCCGCCGAGTGTGCCGTCAAATTCTGAAATACCGGATTTTGTTCTTTGTTGCTCAGTGTAATTAATATCTTTAAGTTTTAGAGGTTTTTTATTTGGTTCATTTTCAAAGATGTCACGACCTTTATTCTTTTTATTCTTTTTTCCGGTTACACTTGTTGTCTCTTTCAAGCTGTTCCATGCTCCACAAGCCGGACATTTTCCACTCCATTTAGAAGTTTCCGATCCGCATTCTGTACAGAAGAACATTATTTTCTCCTTTTACTATATGATTTGAACGCATTTGATTTTTATTTGAACGAATACCTTTTTATCTCCCCTTATAAATGGGAGTTAAACGAAATTAAAAAATCAAATACGTAATTGCATACTTTAATACAAGAAAACATCTATATCAATTTACTAAAGAATTTACGTGCTTGTTGAACATCCCTACCAATAGCTTTAATAAGTTCATTCGTATCTTTAAATTGCAACTCATCACGTATTTTTTTATTAAAGCAAATTTCAACTTCTTTATGATACATATCTTCATTAAAATCTAAAATATGAGTTTCAATTTCTTTGATGCGTGTTGTCTTCAAAGTTGGTGAATAACCGATATTAGTTACACCAATATATTTTTTACCTTCAACAAGCACTTCACAGATATAAACACCAATAGCCGGAATCAATTTATTAGCATCGAGAGGTTGCAAATTTATGGTGGGAAATCCGATTTTTCTGCCAATTCGATGACCTAACTGAACAGATCCGTGAATAGAATAATTCCTACCAAGTAATTTAGCTGCAAACTGCATATCACCTTCCCTGATGTAATCTCTTATCAGGCTGCTGCTGATGATGTAATTATCTATCTTCACCGGTTCGATCAATTCGATACTATAGTTGTAAATTGATGATCTATCCTTCAATAATTTATAATTCCCTCCACGTGAATTACCGAAATGTATATCATAACCAACTATAAGATATTGAGTTTTAATCTCATCTATGATAATCTTTTTCAAGAAATCTTCAGGCTGCATCTGCGCCATTTTTTCGTCAAAATCCAAATAAAGTACACAGTCTATTCCACATTCTTTAATAAGATTTTCTTTGTTTTCTTGTTCTGTAAGAAGATATGGGAACGTCTTTTTGTGTATTGTTTCTAATGGATGATGAAAATATGTGATCACAACAGATTTTGTGTTGTTTCCTTTAGCTTTTTTTACAACTTGATTTAAGAGTTTAATGTGTCCCAAGTGCACACCATCAAAAGTTCCCATCGTTATGACGGGTTTTGTAAAATCACATTTTTGGGTTTTAAAATATTTCATATAAATACTATTTTAGGTTTCAGGGTTCCCTCATTAACACAACCAAATCCAACACACATATCTGCATTGTCAAGAACGATAACTTCATCTTCGTTAATCAACGTGGTCTTAATATTACCGCCATTCTTAAAAAAAATCTTTTGCTCTGGATCAAGATGAACTTTTTTTAATAATGAAAATATTTGAGTTAATGGAATAAGATATTCTTTCCAGTTACTGCTATTTAAATCTTCCAATTTCACAGCATTTTTTAGATCAATTCCACCTATTTTAGTTCTTCTTAAAGTTATTGTTGTACCTACTGTACCCAGTTTTTCTGCAATTGTTTCTGAGAGAACACGGATATATGTTCCTTTGCTTACGTGAGCAACATAAGTGATTTCATTATTTTCTAATTTATTAATTTTGAAATCTATGATTCGTATTGGACGTGATTGCAAATTTACTTCTTTTTTTTGTCTGGCAAGTTCATAAGCTCGTTTACCATCAACCTTAACTGCTGAAAACTTATGAGGAGTCTGGGATGTAATTTTCAAGATTTCAGGTATTATATTATTCATATCTTCTTTAGAAATTTTAGGTGGTGCTTCCTGCTTGATTACCTTGCCTGTCAGATCACCTGTTTCAGTTTGGATTCCTAACTGGCACGTTGCAAGATATGTTTTATCATTTTCTATTAATTTAGAAACTACTCGAGTTGCTTTACCAATACAGAGTTGTAGGAGTCCAGTTGCAAAAGGATCTAGTGTTCCTGTATGTCCAATTTTTCTGATTCCAGTAATTTTACGTAGTTTTCTAACAACATCGAACGAAGTTATGTTCGGTGGTTTATCAATTAATATTACACCGAAATGTGACATTTGCTATAATTGTTCCCGGATATCTTCCAATAATGTGATTTTTAGTTCTTCCAAGCTACCTTTCATTTCACAACCAGAAGCTTTTTCATGTCCACCACCACCATATTTTACAGCAATTGTATTCACATTTATATAATTTGAACGCAAGCTGATACGATACCTGTTTTTAACAACCTGTTGATAAAGAACGGTAACTTTTACATTATGAGTCCCCTTAACCCAACGGGTAAGTTGTGAGTTTCCTTCATGTCCAACTTTGTTTTTATTAAGCATGTCAACTGTTGAGTGCATAAACAAAATCTGATCATTATCAAAAATCTCGATTGTTGAAAGTACTTCACCCACAAAACGAATTTCATTAGCCGGTTTATTAAGCAAGAATAATTCAGTAATTCTTCCAGGATTGATCTTATACTGCATAAGTTCAGAACATATTAAGAATGTTTCTCCGTCAACATTTTGGTTTATGAAATTATCGGTATCATTAAGTATGGTTGTATAAATAGCTTGTGCGATGTAATTTGCAATTTTATCATTAAATTTTTTAATTTCTTTTTTAAACATATTATAAATAATTGCACCTGCTGAAACTGTTGAAGTATTTATATATGTATCAGCATCTTCTATAAATTCACTTAGAATATGATGATCTATGGCAATTATTTTTTTTGCGGTTGGGATAAGCGGTTCACAGATGCCGATACGCTCCACTTCGTGACAATCCAGTAATATCAGAAGATCATAGATCATGGATTCAGAGAAAACTTTAGCTCGTTCATATCCATTTAGAAAATCATATATTTCAGAGGGTTCTTCTTCAAGAATTACATCTGATTTTATATTTTGTTGTTGAAGAATTTCTTGCAGTGCTAAACAAGCAGGAAAACCATCCCCATCAGGATTTTTGTGCGTTAGAATTGCAATTTTGGAATAATTATTTACTGCTTCATTAAAGATTTTCTTGATTTCAGATAATTTTTCAATAATCATTTTTCTTCCTTTTTCTCTGCATGAATTTTTGCGAATATTTTATCTAGATCACGAGCATTTTCTTCTAATTTGTCATATTCAAAACTAATTTCAGGTATTTTCCGCATAAATTTTGCTTTAGCAATTTCGTTTTTAAGAAACCCGCTGCTTTTCGTTAAAGACCTAAGGACGTCTTCTGTTTTTGTCTCATCAAAATGCGTAAAGAATATTCTTAAATATGACAAATCATTTGTAAGTTTAACTCCCGTAACTGTAACCATGGTAAGATTAGTATCCCGAAGCTTAAAATTAATTATAGTACTGAGTAGTTTAAAAAGTTCGCTTTCTAATCTTTTTATTCTGATTCTTGCCATATTATTCTCATTAATCTTACTTAAGTTTTCGCTCAACTTCCTCGATAATGTAATTTTCTATAATATCATCAGTCTTAATATCATTATAATTTTCCATTCCGATTCCACCTTCTGTTCCTGCTTTCAGTTCTTTTACCTCTTCAGAATAGTGTTTTAATGAAGCTAATTTGCCTTCATGAATTATAATATCATTCCGGTAGATTCTAACAACGCCTTCATTTTTAATTACACCTTTTTCAACTGTAACACCGGCAATAGTTCCAACTTTCTTGATTCTGAAAACCTGTTTTACAACAGCAGTACCAAAATATTTCTCCACAAATTTTGGTTTCAGCATACCAGTCATTGCACTTTCGATTTCTTCAATTGCTTCATAGATGATCTGGTACAATTTAATTTCTACATTTTCATCTTCTGCTAGTTTTTTTGCAGATGTGGCTGCTCGTACATGAAATCCTATGATTATAGCATCAGAAGCTGAAGCCATGTGTACATCGGCATCATTGATTCCACCAACTGCTTTACGGATGATATGTACCACAACTTCGTCTGTACTGAGTTTTTGGAATGAATCGCACAATGCTTCCACAGATCCATCTGTATCTGCTTTTACAATAAGCTTGATCTCACTCATTTGATTTTGTTTGATTCGTTGGAACAAATTATCAAGATTTGTTTTTGATTGGAATTTCTCACGCTCACGTCGTATATTCCTTCTTTCTGCACTGATTTGACGAGCTTTCTTTTCATCATCCACTTTATTAATGATATCACCTGCTTTTGGAACTTTATTCAAACCATAAAGTACACCCACATCAGCAGGGTTAAGTTCATTAATTTCTTTTGCTCGTTCATCTTCGATCCTTCTGATATGACCAAAAGTAGCTCCACAAACAACGCTATCAGATTTCCTGAGTTTACCTTTCTGCAATAATATAGTTACAATTGTACCTTTTTGTGGATCTTTTTTAGATTCAATAACAATACCTTCACCATTGATATTAATTGGAGCTTTAAGTTCCATCATTTCTGTTGTTAGTAAAATAGATTCGAGTAGATCATTAATTCCTTCACCTGTTTTTGCAGAACATTCCGTCCACATAACATCACCACCGTAATCTTCCAACATGATATTTTGTTTCATCAGATCAGCAATAGTTTTATCAACATTTGCATCTTTAAGATCTATTTTATTTATAGCTACAATTATAGTAACACCTGCAGATTTTGCATGGTCAATTGCTTCGAGAGTTTGTTTCTTCACACTTTCATTTGCTGCAACAACTATAACAGCGATATCAGTAACATTTGCACCACGAGCACGCATAGCCGCGAAAGCTTCATGACCTGGTGTATCGAGAAAAGTGATCTTATGCCCATTATAATAAACTTGATATGCACCAATATGTTGCGTGATTCCACCTGCCTCACCTGCAATAACATTTGTAGAACGGATTCTATCTAGAATGGCTGTCTTCCCATGATCAACATGTCCCATAATGGTGACAATAGGTGGTCTTGTAGCAATTTCAACATCAACATCCTCTACCATATGTTCTTCCAGGATCTCACTGCCGTATTCTTCCTTGAATTCAACATCAAAATCAAATTCATCACATATCATCTCAAGTGATTCTTTATCCAGACGTTGATTTATAGTAACCATTTGGCCCATCATAAAGAATTTAGTAATTATCACAGAAGCAGATACATCCATCATTTTAGCTAATTCGCTTACAGAAGTGTATTCATTGAGGATTATTTTTTCATCACGTTCGGCTACTACTTTATCTTTTTTATATTTTTTCTTTTTGGAGGAATCGTCAGATAATGTTTGCTTAATATTTTTCGCAATTGCAGCTTCTTCCAATTCGCTTGGAGTAAAACGTTTTTTCCTTTTACCTTTTGATAAGTGCTGCATTTTAGCTTTTAAATGTTTATCTTTCTTATCAAATGACTTTTCGGAAACAGTCTTTTTATCATGATCCTTAAATTTCTTTTTCTCTTCAGTTGGTGGTACATTAGGTAATTTAGTTTTCGTTGAAGAAGCAATTGGTTTTTTATAAACATTTTCCTTTTTATTAGGTTTTCTTGTATCAGTTTTCTTGATACTTTTTTCTACAAAGTTTTGAACCTCTTTCCTTTTATCTTTCTCGGCAACCTGAGATTTTTTCTCTATTTCTAACTCTAATTTCTTTCTGTCTGCTAGAACAATTTTTTTATGGAAAGTATTTCTGTCGTGTTGTCGTTTTTTCACAGCATCAAATTCTGCGTTAAACTTAGCACGAATATTTTTTTCTGTTTCCTCATCAATAGGGCTCATATGGCTTTTAATAATAACACCCATATCGCTCAGATGTTTTTTTAGAGCTGCTGTTGATATTTTCAGTTCTTTAGCTAATTGATGTACTTTCGTCGGCATGTATCCTCCAATTTAACCAATTGATCGCAAAATTCCTTTAGCGAAATTTGCGTCTTCAATACAAATTATTCCAATATCTCTGATCTTAAATTCTCTTCCGAAAAGAGACTTAGATCCATATTCCACAATTTTAACATTGTTTGCATTTGCCATATTCAACAAATGTTTTTTTCTCTTTTCAGCAAGGTCGGTTGCATAAATGAGCAATTTTGCATTGTTAGAAAAACAGGATCTTTCACAAGCATCATAACCGGATTTCAATTTTCGGGCTTTTCTTGCCATGTGTAAAAGATTAATAATCTTATCTTCCATTTAAGCTCCTGCTTCTTAATATTTTCTTAACTCTTTTTTCTAATTTCTGTAAACAGTTATTATCGTCACACACATAATAACCGCGTTTTTCTATTTTACAATTCAAATCAAACACGATTTCAGAATTCAATAGAACAAATCTTATCAACTTTTTCTTATCTGTTTTCGTTCTGCACACTACACACGTTCTTTGTGGAATATGACCAGCATTTGAAGATCTATTCGGCATTGGAATCCAATAATTTTCCTAATAATAGGAATTTAGAAATATTTGGAAGATTCTTTGATCTTTTCGGCTGTTTTCTTTCCAAGACCTTCCAGATTACAAAGTTCTTTAATACTTGCTTCATAAATATCTTGGACAGAAGTATATCCATGAGTTTTTAATACTTCTGCTACTTTAGAAGAAACACCGTTCAGATCACTTACATGACTTGTAATTCTGCGTTCTTCAGAGATCTTCTCTTCAAATTCCTCTTCCGTATAGATATCCAATTTATAATCAGTAAGTTTTGCTGCGAGTTTTACGTTTTTACCTTTCTTACCAATAGCCAGATTTTTATTATCTCTATTTACGATAATTCTGGCAAATTTTCCACGATCCGCCAAGTATACTTTTTCAACCAAATCAGTTCCAATAGCATTTGCAATCAATTGTTCAGGGGTTGAATCCCAAACAACAATATCAACGAGTTCGCCATTAAGTTCTTTCCTAATTGCTTCAATTCGTACTCCGTGTGGACCAAGGCAAGCTGCTGTCGCATCCACTTCAGTATTATTAGAATGAACAGAAACTTTGGTTCGCATTCCTGGTTCACGAACTATTTTTTTAATCTCAATCTCTTCTGAAGTAATCTCAGGTATTTCAGATTCAAATATTTTCTTCACAAATTCAGGACGTGTTCTGGATAAAATAACAATGACATCTTTTTTACGTTTACGTATATTAACCACGTAACAGCGAATAATATCACCGACTTTATAATATTCATCTTCAACTTGTTCTTCCTTAGAAAGAAGTGCATCAGCATAACCGATATTAACAAGATAGCCATTAAAATCATCTTTTGTAATTTTTCCGGAAACTAGTTGATTTTTTTGATTTTCATAATCGAACATAATCCTATCTTCTTCTAATAATTTTATTCGTTCAAGAATGGCTTTTCTTGCATTTCGAATTACCTTTGGTTCGAATTCTGAAATATTCATTTCTACAGGAATTGTATCTCCCAATTCCAGATCTTCATCGATCATTCGTGCATCTTCAAAAGATATCTCGCCAAGTGTTGTGTCTCGCTCAACAACAATTCTATTGAATCTTGCAATTATCTTATTAGTATTGTAATCGGTTGTTATTTCCAATTCATTGTCTAATATCATCTTTTTAGAAATTGCCTGATACAAACCTTCTTTAATAATTGATGTTAACTTCTCTTTATCAAGTTGTTTCAAATTAGCCAATTCGGCAAGGGATCCCATAATATTTAAATTCATAATCTCCTCACTAATTATTTCTTATAATCAAAATATGTTTTAGCTTTCTTAATGTTAGTCAGCTTAATTTCTTTTATTGAATCTTCAAAATTTATCTTGATACTTTCTGGTAGTACCTCTTTCAATATTCCGATAACTGTCACAATATTATCTCCATCTGCAAATGATATTTGAACTTTTTCATCAATAGCACTAACATAATGTTTCTTCTGACTAAGAAAGCGTTCAAGTCCTGGTGATGATACTTCCAGAAAATATCTCTCACTTATAACATCCTCTGTCTCTAATGTCTCAGAGATGATTCTACTCACTTTTTTGCACTCATTAATTGTAGCTCCACCAATCTTTGTAATGTAGATCAATACTATTAATCCTTTGGATGCGTGCTTTAAACTTATATCATATAATGCCACATTTACATCTGAACAAGCACTTTTAGCAATATGTTCAATTCTTTCTTTCTGTTCCACCCGGAAACACCTCCATAAACGATTAAACCACTGAATGACAGTGGTATCGATTTTTTATCAAAAAAATGCTGACTCAAAGATGTCAGCTAAAAAAAACTATGCGCTTTTTATTTACTTCAAACTCAATAAAAATTTGAGTGTTGTACTGTCAAGAGTAAATTATTATATAGACATTCATCATAGTTTTTAAATGATTTAAGATTGACAAAACAATGTTCACTTTTTTCATTCGAGCAGTTTTGGAGGATTAATGGGATTTAAGGTTGGAGTTTGCCAATTCAAACCGGAATTAATGCAAACAGAGAAGAATCTTGAGAAGATGGAATCACTTTTAGAATCAGTTTCAGCAGATCTAATAGTATTACCAGAACTTGCTGCGAGTGGATATTTATTCAATTCAGAAGAGGAAGTACAAATAATTGCCGAAGATTCGTATGATGGACCAACATCAATTTTGTTCCAGAAACTTGCAAAACAAAACAATACCAGTTATGTAGTTGGATTTGCAGAGAAAACAGGAGATGGAATATACAATTCTGCCATGCTGATCAATCCTGACGCATTTATCCATATTTACAGAAAAACTCATTTATTTTATGAAGAGAAAAAATGGTTCAAGGCTGGAGATACCGGATTTAAAGTTTTCAAGGCAAAGAATAATGTTAAAGTTGGCTTGATGATCTGTTTTGACTGGATATTCCCGGAATCAGCACGTTCATTAGCTTTAGCTGGAGCACAAATAATTGTTCATCCAACCAATTTGGTTCTACCCTGGTGCCAGCAAGCAATGCTCATACGATCGCTTGAAAATGGGGTTTTTTCTGCAACATCCAATAGAACTGGGACAGATAAAGCGGGTATTAAAGAACTTCACTTTACCGGTATGAGTCAGATCGTAGATACAAAAGGACAGATCATTCACAGAATGAATAAAGTTGAAGAATCTGTTTTTGTAACGGAAATTGATCCTTTAGAATCGGAAGATAAAAATATTACGGAATTCAATAATTTAATTTTAGATCGCAGAACAGAGTTTTATAGATCATGAAAAAATATCACATAACTGCAATTTTATTTGTTTTGCTCCTCAGCCTTAATTTTATGTTAACTAAACCCAATCCTACTATCAGAATCACATCTGCTGAAGAATTAGAAAAACTCTTTCGTAATTCACAAGAAGATATAAATGTGAAACTTGTAAGTGGTATCTATGAACTTGATTCAGAAACAATTATTGATTCCACTTGTGGCAATTGTGAAAATCCAGACACATTAGTTACAGCAACAGCTGGACTGATAATTTCAGGTAAGAATATCAAGATTTCTGGTCCTCTTGACAAAACTGCTGTAATCAAAACAAATTCCGGTTATGGTATGTATATTCTCAATTGTAAAAACTGTATTCTGGAAAATCTTACAATTACAGGCGGGATAAGAGATTCCAGCGAATTTGCTACAGATGCCGCAATTGTAGTAAAAAATAGTAATGTCATAATTCACAATAATAAGATCACCAGAAATTATGGGGACCAAACTTTGAGAAAAAAGAATGTTGTTGGCATTATGGGAATTTGCGGGCGTGAGAATTCCAACTTACAGATTTATAATAATCTAATATCAAAAAATTCTTGGGATGGAATTGCTTTATATAGGAATTCTAAGGCAATAATAGAGGAGAATATTATTGATGGAGTTCACATAGCAGGCGGCAGGATCGCTCAAGGTGGAAGAGGAGTTGGCATCGGTGTAACTTGGAATGCAAAAGCAATTATCAGGAATAATCTGGTGAAACGTTACTGGAAAGGTATTGGGCTTTTTGTAGATGCTGAAGGGACTATAGAATACAATATTATTGAAGATATAATTACTTGGGGAATTTCACTTTGGGACGCAGGAAAAGGTGAGCCAAGAGGATTTATCAACAATAATATTATCTATAATACAGGGGCAATGGGCACATCAATAACTTCTTCTACTGAAAGTAATCCTGGTTTTTTTAAAACAAACATTATTGTGATGACCGCTCAGGATTCTACTTATGATTCACCAGATTATTATGGTTATCAATGTGCATTGGCAAAGCATCTCATTCCAAAAGACTTTACAATTAGGAACAATCTTTTTTATGATAATAGACGTTCTGATCCAAGATTGCCTGATTTTGATACAGATCTGGAAAAATTCGAAAATAAATTAATAATTCAAAAGGAATGGATCAACAGAATAACAATTTTAGAAGATTCAGATTTCTATCACGATTTTATTGAATAGATCTTTTACAAACTACTTTGCAAATCTTTGATCGCTCTTTCCGAATACATTTGTTTTCTTAACTTTTTATCCCGGACTCGTTCTTTTAATGGAGGCAACAGACCAAAATTAGCATTCATGGGTTGAAATTTTTTCTGCACAGTTATCAGATGTTTCCAAAGTTGTCCGGAGATAGTGGTATTAGGAAGCAACTCATTAATTTTTCCAATATCCTCTACCAATGATTTTGCTACAAGCAATCCACTGAAAATTGATTCTACATAACCTTCCACACCTGCTAATTGTCCGGCAATAAACACATTTGGTTTATTTTTCAAAGACAGATCAACATTTAAAATATGCGGTCCGTTCAAATATGTATTACGATGAATTGAACCGTATCTCACAAATTCTGCCTTTTGCATTCCGGGGATCAAACGGAATATCTTTTTTTGTTCCCCATATCTCAGCATTGTTTGGCAACCAACCAGATTGTAAGAAGTTTTACTATTATTTTCTGCACGTAATTGAATTACAGCATAAGACCATCTTCCAGTTCTGGGATCATCCAGACCAACAGGTTTCATCACACCATATCGCAATGTATCTTTTCCACGTCTTGCTAATTCTTCAATCGGAGTGCAATTCTCATAGAAATTGAAATTTATATTCTCAAAGAATTTGTTCTCAAATTCGTGAGCTTCATGTTTTTTAGCTTCATTCAATGCTTCTACAAATACATAATATTCATCTTTAGAAAATGGACAATTCAAATAATCCGCTTCACCTTTATTATAACGTGTTTTCCTGTAGATTATACTCTCATCAATACTCTCAGAAGTAATGATTGGAGCGATCGCATCAAAAAAATAGAGATGCTCATCTCCAATTATATTTATCAATTCTCCGATCAGTTTTTTTGAAGTAAGTGGACCTGTGGCAACAATTGTGAGTTCATCACCAAGAGTTGTAACTTCTTCACGATGAACATTGATATTGGGATAATTCTGAATAATTTTTGTTACTTTCTCGGCAAATATATTACGATCTACAGCTAAAGCACTCCCTGCAGGGACACTGCATTCTTCTGCGATTGGAAGTAGTTTACAACCCAGAATTTTCAATTCTGCTTTTAATAATCCGGAAGCGGTTGTTATTAATTTACTTTTAAGGGAATTACTACAAACTACTTCTGCGAAATTACCGGTTTGATGCGCTTCTGTTTGTTTACCTGGTCGCATTTCATAAAGTTCAACCTGCCAATTATTATCGGCAAATTGCAGAGCAGCTTCACAACCGGCTAGACCAGCACCGATAATTTTTATTGTTTTCAATATCTACATATCCTTTGATTTTTAATTAATTGACTATCTTATTCTCACGATTGTAAGTAACTATTATTCGTTCCTTAAAAACTAACTTTTGACTATCACTTGAGAAGCCTAATGCAGAAGATCTGAGTGTCTCCGATATTAGTGCAATTGTATCTTCTATCATATCCCAAACTACGAGACCAGAAATACCATCATAAAAAGAAAGTTTATTACCATCAGGGGATATCACTGGTTTACTACCGGATATTAAGTGTGAAACTGAATAATCTGATGTATCTATTAAGTAAATTTCATCATTATCTTCGAATACTACTTTTGTGTGGTCTTCACAAATCGAGAAATTGAAATATCTTCCATCATAAATGAGTTGGTTTTCTGAACCATTTAAATTTACTGAATAAATACCTGGTTCCAAACAATATTCATCATTAATATAAATGAGTGTGTTATCATCAATCCAATCAACAGTTCTAAAAGTAGTGCCACAACTACCAAATTTAGATATCACTGTTTCATTAATAGTTTCATCAAAATTGCAATATTTGATAGACCATTTAATGCTGTCTCCGATTGTATAATCTTTTTCAATGTAAACAAAGTGTTCCTCAGTAGCTGACAGTTTAATATTTCCTTCCCTTTTTTCATCAGTGTTAGTTAGGTTTTCGACATTCTCGGTTTCGATTGTATATAAATAAAGGTCCCATCCATTGGAGTCGTTACAAAATAAGATATTATCAAAATCCTGAAATATTTCAAAATACCAGATACTCCATTCTTCAGTTTCAGGAGGAAAGATTATCTCCGATTGTAGTTCGCTAAGATCAAATGAGATAATCTCATCACGTTCAGCAAAAATTATCTTATGATTATTTTCATAAAAAAAGACTTTCCCAGGGTTATCTTCGGAAAGATGTATCTTATCAGAGCCATTACAATTTATTAAAGTAAGATATTCATAAGCTTCTGTATATGTTGGACCTTCACCACAACTGATAATTAAAAGTCCAGTTAGTATAACCAAAAAGAATGTTAAATATTTCATTTTACCTCCAGTAAGTTTATGTCCCGTCGGTGTTTTCGGTGATTTTCGGTGTTTAATTAATTCCCCAATCTATCTCGATAGCATAATTTATCGGGTCTTTCATTCCTGCTTCTTTAAATGCATTTATTCTCAATACGCAACTATCGCATTTCCCGCAAGCAATATCATTATTTTTATAACAGCTCCAACTATATTCTAACGGTGCTCGCAATTTAAAACCGAGTTTTATTATTTCAGCTTTTCTTTTATGAATAATTGGAGTAACAAGTTTAATTTTTGTTTCATCTTTTGTACCCAGATCAATTGCTTTTTCTAATGCGTAATAAAAACTTTCCCGGCAATCAGGATATCCTGAACTATCCTCTTCAACCGCACCGATATATATTTTATTAGCCTCAATAACTTCTGCCCAGCTTGTTCCAATTGTAATTAGATGTGCATTCCTAAAAGGAACATAAGAGTCTGGAACACCTTCTGCCCCATCATGGTCTTTTATCTGCATATTATTATCAGTAAGGCTAGATCCACCAATTTCTTTGAGATAGCTAATATCAACGATAAGCACATCTTTCGGATTAAAAAAGGTACACATCTTGCGGAACGATCTCATTTCTCTATCTTCGGTTTTCTGTCCGTAATTCAAATGCAAAAAGTAAATTTCATCACATTCTTTCTTTGCGATAGCAGCAGTTACCAAACTATCCATTCCACCGCTTAAAAGTACAATTCCTCTGTTCATATTTATTCCTTCCTATTTACTAAAATTTAAACAACAAAAATCACTGAATACACCGAATAAATTTACTTTTGTATTAATGTTTTCAGGGCACATGATGTCTAACTCTTTCTTTCAAATCACTAAAACTTATAAAATTATCCTTTTGAATTGGAGTCTCGGAGTTCCAAAATTTATTAATAATCCTAATTTCATTTTAGTTGCTTTTAAATAATTCTTTACTTGAGCAAAATGAATTGGATCTAAAGTCGATGCCGTTTTTAATTCAATAATAATTTTATTTTCAACCAATAAATCAGCATAATAATCTCCAACTTTGAAATTATCAATGAAATAAACAGGAATTTGATACTGCTAAGAAATTTGTAATCCTATCTTTTCCAATTAATATTTTAAGGTATTCTCATACACTTTTTCTAAAAAATCTGTTCCAAAATACTTATGAACATCATAGGCAGCTTGTCTAATTTTCTCAGTTATATCTTCATATAATAATTTCATTTTATCTCCTTTTCTCAGTGCTTTCGGTGAACTTGGTGTTTAACCTTTTTCTAATATCTCCGCAACTTCTCGAATACTCAACGGGTCGATGAACAATGTTTTCTGATTTGTATAAATAACATAGCCTGGTACGCTTCCACGTGGTTTGCGAACATAACGTATCTGCGTATAATCCACTGGGACATTAGTAGATTTTTTTGCTTTACTGTAATATGCAGCAAGCTGGGAACATAATAGTTTCAACTTATTGGGAAGTTCCATCTTGTTGTAATTTCGTAAGATAATATGAGCTCCATGAAATATTCTGGTATGGAACCACCAGTCATGCGGTTTTGCAAAGCGGGTTGTGAGTATGTCATTTTCTTTGCTGGTTCTGCCGATATAAATTTCCCAATTCTCATTGATCGTAATCTTTTTGTATCCTGCCTTTTGAGGTTTTTTCTTCTTACTTTTCTCCTGTTTACTAAAGAAAATATCAGTTTCCTCAAGTTCAAAGATCTCTTTCTCCAGCACTTCTATCTCTTTTTGAGCGATTTCTATCTGTTTCTTAATTTTTACTTTCCCATCTCTTGCTTTACGGTATTTTTTAAAGTAGTGTTCAATATTTTGTTTAGCATCTTTTTCAGGATTCAAAATGATCTCAATCTCTGGAAACTCTTCTTTATAATAATTTTGCAGAACAATTACCTTCATTCCTTTTTTTAGGGATACAAAATTTGCTTTCAGCAATTCGGCCTGCTGTTTCCATTTTTCCTCTTTACTAGCGACGACAAATTCTTTTTTCTGTTTCTCGATCTTCCTTAATTTCTTCTTTATTTCCTTGTTGAT
>JAVCCF010000134.1 GCA_030765625.1 Candidatus Tenebribacter burtonii | reverse complement strand
TTTATAAATGATATTCCTATCTTTTTGATATGCCAGCATTTTTTTCAAGCAATCATTTTTGGCACCCAGAAATTCAGGCGGGAACAACCCTTTTTCAGTATAATTACCATTCAGAACAAGCTCAACAGCAGATGTGCAAGTATATCCTGTTGTACGTGCCATTGATGACGTTTGTGTTTCTTCATTAAATTTGTCAAAAAGTTCATAAATGTATTTTACCTTTTTGTTATTCTCAATTCCGGAAATAATAATTTTCATAACAGTTAATTCAGGTTCGTTATCTTCCAGCTTCCATTTTGAGATCAGAAGTTTGGAAGTCAGATCAATTGGCCGAATCATTCTCCCATCAATTTCGACTTTTTCAGTTTGGAAGAACCCGTAATCTCTCAGTAGTTTAATTTGATCAATATAACCGGAATAGCGTAGTGTTTTTTCTTTCATGTTGGGGATGTTCATCGTTTTGATGAGTGAGCATAAACCATCAGTATTGAATGCTTCCAAAGTTCCTACATCTTCAAATTCTATAAGTTCAGTATCAGATAAAGCAGGTTTAATAACTATCTTCCCATTTTCCACAAAACGAGCAGAACGGGTGTATTCTTCGATGATATCAATAGGTGAGAAGGGAGCTTTATATTGGAAAGAAAGAGTCCTTTTTTGTGTCAGTCCACCCACATAAAATTCAAAATTCTCAACCTTCATTTTTGTGTTATGAAATCCCAAAATCACATTACTCATGCCAGGAGCAACACCGCAATTCATTATAGTAGTAACATTATGTTCTTTTGCCAGTTCATCAAGTTGCAGAGCATCTTCAGGGAAGAAAGCAATATCAACTACATCTTTTCCTGATTCGATTATTGTCTTCAATGTTTCAAAACCCATGAAACCAGGAACCGCACTCACAACCAGATCAGAATCTTTGATGATTTTCTTAATATTTTCTTTATCGGAAAGATCACTATTTATTGTTTTAATGTTATCAAGTTTTTCTAGTTTTTTTAAACTTTCATCACAAATATCAGCTGATACAACATTGTGTTTTTTAGCAAGATCAATGGAAATGGCTCTGCCTACCATACCTGCTCCGAGAACGACTATTTTATTCATTTACTATTCCTAATTAGTAAAGAAATCAAAGATATTTCCCAGAGTACTGGAATCGGTTTTGTAAATCTCAGTATATTTGCAGAGAGTGCAGGTTACGGTCGTGAATTTCTTATTTTGAACATCAAAAATTTTACTGAACATTCCACCGGTTGCACGGAATTCATCCGTTTCATATTGAGTATTTCCGCATTTTGGGCAAACATATCTTGAATCGTTCATACTTTCCTCCAAAATTATTTATTAACAATATTAATAATTTGTTTTTAAATCATTTCACCGGCGAATTCTTCTGCATTACGCACAAAAACAGTTGTTTTCAATCCATTGGAAAGTTCTTCCAGCCTAGCAACATAATTTTTTTCTTCACCATCAAATGGAAGTTTCAATCCCATAAAGACAACATTTGCATTTTTGCTGTGCTCAAGAATTATTTCGGTAACAGATTTGTTTTGAGGTTTTATAATAATCTTAGGTTCTGCTTTAATGCGCACTTCATCGATCATCTCCTGAACATTTTTTAACATAAATTCACGATCTTCTTCTCTTAGAATAATTGTATGAATGAGGATTTTTGCATTTTTCCATTCAGCGTTTAAGCTGAGTAAATATGCTAGTAAAAGCATCAAATCACCATTACTGTGTTTACCACGCCACCAAATGTCCATTCTGTTCCGACCGGATAATTCAAATAATTCATTTATTCGAACCAGTAATGAGCTTTTATGTAATCCTGAAATTGTCCGGATTGTTTTAAGCATTGAGATCATTCGTTTTCTTTTGTCTGACCATCCAAACATGATTGTATTGGAATGCAGACCTGCTATACCATTAGCCTGAGTAATATTTATTGTTCCACTCTCAAACTTAGAGACAACATTTACTTCATTAAAAGCCAATATCCCAGCTTGATCTAAAGCTTCATTCATCTTTTCAGTTTCTTTCTTAATATTGATTTCATTGCTCTTTAGATTACCGATTATCATGTTACATACAGTCAATATCCCGCGACGTTGATTAAAAAAGTTTGCTAGCTGAACCAGTGGTAGGCGTTTATTAACATCACCGGCAAAAACCAAAATATTAGGTCGCCAGTTACGTGGATCATTTGCATGTTTTTTCAATTTTAAGAGGGCAAAACGGGCCAGAGTTCTCCAAAATCCTGCTCTCACATCACCCCATTCTTTTTGTATTGAACGCTTTCGTAAAACCAAGAATAAAATGATCTCAAAAGTAATTCCAAAAATACAGGCAATAGGGCTTATAAGGAACATTACAGCAATTGCACCGAATGAACCCAGCAATGAAATAAACCAGGGAACTTTGATCTTTGGTCGATAAGATGCATCACCTGTCAGGTTTTCTATAGCAGCGCTGAAATTTATCATCACATAGAGTGTTAGGAAAAGGATTGTTACAAACTGAGCAACTGCATTCAAATCGCCTAACGCAACAGCAACTAAAGCAATAGCACCACTTATCCAAGTGGAAATAGTTGGCTGACCCGTTTTAGAAAGCTTTGCCAAAAAAGATGGAGCTAGTCTATCTTGGGCAAGTGACTGAAGAACACGGGGTCCTCCTAAAACACTTCCAAAAGCAGAAGAAAGAATAGCGCCAAAAATACCGGGTACAACAAGGATAGAACCAAATACTGCTATTCTTGTCCATGTTTCAACTCCGGTTGAAGCTAGACCTTCCGGATCCATTTTAACAGTAGTTGCCAATATCACAGGTACGAATAAGTAAACGATCATACCTGTAATAACTGCTAATAATGTTCCTTTAGGAATAGATTTGCGGGGATCCTTTAGATCTCCGCTCATACCGATTCCAGCCGTAAAACCTGTAACAGCCGGGAAGAAAACAGCGAAGACATACCAGAAACCCTGGGGAGCTGTACGGAATGTCATTACCATTTCCGGTGAATGGAATTTCCCTGAAAATACTCCAATCGATAATGCCAATATAGATATTCCTACAGCTATCAAGATAGGAACTTGTAGTTTAAGGGTAAGTCCGGCACTTTTTCCTGAGATTATTGTGATAATAATAATGATAATTACGGTTATTAATTGGATCATATATGAGGGCATAATTCCTAGTGATTCAGGCCAGAACATCATTATTGCCTCTGCTAAACCAAAACTATAAAATGTTATGCTGAGTGTTCTACATAAATAAAGTGGAATACCAATAGCTCCGCCTAATTCCAATCCCAGGCTGCGAGATATCAGGTAGTATTCTCCACCTACTCCAATACGCATATTGGTGGCAATAGCAGATGCACTTAGAGCAGTTATAAAGGTTATCGAACTGGCTAAAATGACTATGAGAATTGTGAATCCAAGACCAACATTACCAATAACCCAACCAAAACGCAGATACATTACAAGCCCGAGAATTGTAAGAACACTTGGAGTATAAACTCCTAAGAAAGTTCCAAATTTCTCTACAACTGGTCTATTCTTATCATCATTATTTATTTCATCATTCATAATTGTCTTAAATAATTATTAAACTTATTTGTGTCAAATTAAAGTGAAGTTGATATTAGGTAAAAAAGTTCCCACACTTTTCAGTATAGGAACTATATATTTGTTCTTTATCCTGAGATTCTTCATAAGAATCGTCTGAGAAATTCCTCAGAAAGACAGGCTAAAAAAGTTTAATCTTAGCGTACTTAGCGATTGACCTTAATTCTCCTTAATCCAGTTAACCAATCCCTTTGTAGCAAAAATGGCCATTAATTCTTCAGGTAATGGAGCAAATTTAAATTCTTTATCATTGATCTTCACATAACCTTCTTCCAAACTAACATCAACTTTATCTCCCGGTTTGTAAGCATCTACAATTTCAGGTAATACAATGATGGGAAGTCCCTGATTTACTGAAGAGCGATAAAAAATACGATTTACAGATTTCACGATAACTGCTTTCACTCCAGCGTGAGCAAGACCAACAGCAGGATGTTCACGAGAGCTGCCGCAACCAAAATTTTTACCAGCAATTAGCACATCTCCAGCTTCTACTTTTTTTGTAAAATTCTCATCGAAATCCACAAATAAATATGGCATGATCGCTTCCGGATTTGAACTGAGAACCTGGTAAGTAAGATTGCCAGCAAACATCTGGTCAGTGTTCAGATTATCAACATCAGAGTAATTCCAGGTTGCTTTTTCCCTTCTATTATCATCAGGTTGAATATCAACAGTAGTACTCTGCGCTTTTGGATAAGGATATTTATCTGCATAAGCTTTGCCACGTGGATCAGTGATCTCTCCGGAGATTGCACTGTATGCTACGCAGGCAGGAGATGCCAGATAAATACTCGCTTCTTTATTTCCCATTCTGCCTTTGAAGTTACGATTAGCTGTAGAAATAACAGTGTATCCGTCTGCAGGAATTCCCTGTCCCGTTCCCAGACAAGGTCCGCAGGAAACTGCCAAAACACTTGCTCCCGCATTCATAAGTTTGGTTGTCAATCCTTCTTCTATCATTTGCAGATAGATCTTTTTGGAAGCAGGAATTACCAGAAGTTGGAAGCCTTCGGCAACTTTTTTCCCATCCAGAATTTCTGCTGCGATGCGGATATCTTCTAATCGACCATTCGTGCAAGTTCCAATGAGTCCCTGATTTAATTTTGTTCCCTGAACTTCCGATACTGCTTTCACATTATCCACGTGATGCGGAGCTGCTACAAGAGGGAAAATATCTTCCAAATATAACTCGATCTCTCTTTCATAAACTGCATCTTTATCTGCCCAAACACCATTTTTTATTTTCTCACCAAGGAAATCTTCCAGAACTTCGTCAGGCGGGAATACTGCATTTTTGGCACCCATCTCAGAAGCGAGATTAGTGAGGGTCATTCTCTGAGCCATTGAAAGTGTTTTTACACCATCTCCGTGAAATTCAATGCTCATATAATTTGCTCCGGCAGAGCCGATCATTCCAATTATCCACAGCGAAATATCTTTGGCATAAACACCTGAATTTAATTTGCCATTTAATGTAACCTTGAGTGTGTTGGGAACAAGGAACCAGGTTTCACCTCTTTTCCAGATTCCGGCAGATTCCGTTCTGTCTATTCCGACAGCGAGAGCATTAAACGCACCGGCAGTACAAGTGTGGCTATCACTTCCCACAATTATCATTCCGGGTTTAGCATGATAACTCATTACCTGATGACAAATTCCTTCACCAACATCGTGGAATTTACTGACTTTTTGCTCAGTCACAAAATCACGAATATTTTGATATTGATTTGCCAGCTTGGCATTTGTAGGCGGAGCATTGTGATCTAAAACAACAAGTAATTGATCTGCATCAAAAACTTTTTTTCCACCCATTTTATTGAATGTGTTTTTTATACTGGCTGTATTATCGTGAGTGAGTACAATATTC
The DNA here is from genome assembly GCA_030765625.1 of Candidatus Tenebribacter burtonii. GTDB lineage: Bacteria > Cloacimonadota > Cloacimonadia > Cloacimonadales > TCS61 > Tenebribacter > Tenebribacter burtonii. The sequence continues at coordinate 6,981 of JAVCCF010000134.1, read as the reverse complement.
GGTTTACAAAAAACAATCGCACCTTTTTCTGCTTTAAGTATTTTTTCAACAAAAGTTTTTCCCATTTTTCCTCCAATGAGATAATTCATCGGACTTGACTTGCAACGAAGTGCGAGTTAAGAACGATAATAAAATAATTACTTCATCATAAAATGCTTCGTCCTTCGACAGGCTCAGGATGACACAAACTCAAAATTTTAAATTAGCTTAACAATCCATCTCTTTTGTAAATTTCCATCTGAACATCAAAGAATTTACTGATCTCAATCTTTTTGCCATTTTCCAGATTTTCAATAATTCCATTTTCTATATCGATTTTAACTTTATCTCTTTGTTTGAGTTGCAGTTCATCAACACACTTATAAGTAAGGATTGGGAAAGCAGCATTAATGGCATTTCGCTCGTAAATAGAACCGAAGGATTCAGCTAATATTATCTGAACACCAAGTGATTCGAAACAATCTACAGCCTGCTGACGTGAGCTTCCAGCACCAAAGTTTTCCCCTGTGATCACAATGTCACCAGGTTCTGCTTTTGTGGCAAAATCTTTCCAACCTTCCAGATTATCAAATGTGTATTGTCCCATTTCATCGATGTCTGTAATGGTGAGATAACGGTTATGGAAAATCATATCTGTGTCGATATCATCTTTGTCAATCAACCAAACTTTTCCTTCAATAACAACAGGTTTCTCTGAAACTACTTTATTTTTTGGGGAAATTTCTGCTTTTTTGATTTTTCCTGTAGCTTTAAATTCTGCCGGTTTTTCCGGAATTCTATCAGGAGTTGTTACATAACCAGCAATTGTTGATGCGGCAACTTCTGCAGGAGAACCAAGAAAAACATCTCCCTTTCCTTGTTTACCAGCAAAGTTTCTATTACCCGTACTTATAGTAACTTCACCAGGTCCATTTTGTCCGATCTGTCCAGCTGCACAACCTGCACAACCTGCATTTCCTATTAAAGCACCTGCACTTTTGAAAATATTAATTATCCCTTCTTCCAAACATTGATTCCAAACTTCATCGGTGGAAGGAACTATTTTTAAAATTACTCCGGGAGCTGTTTTTCTTCCTTTCAGAATTTTTGCAACTTCCCGCATATCCTCAATTCTACCATTTGTACAACTTCCAATGAAACCTGAGTCGATTTTTGTTTGGAAGACTTCGTCTATACTTACAGAATCATCAGGATGGCCCGGGCGGGAAACCATTGGTATAAATTTGGAAATATCCAATTCTAATTCCTGATCGTAAACAGCATCTTTATCAGCTTCAATTTTAGTTAGGTTTCTGCCAGAACGGGTTTCGCAATATTCCATTACTTCATCGGAAGGAGTAATAAGCACAATAATTGCACCCATTTCTGTTGCCATTGATGAGATCGTGATTCTTTCATCTAAAGTTAGTTTATCAACTTCTTCACCATACAATTCAACGGCATAACCGAGAAGTGTGTTAGCTCCGAATTTATTAAGAAGATTCAGTACAATATCTTTGGCATAAATGTTTTTGGGACGTTTACCATTGAAGGTTAGTTTCACAGATTTAGGAACTTTGAACCAGCTTTTTCCACTTGCCCAGGCAGCAGCAATATCCTGATCTCCCATTCCCTGTCCGAAAGCGCCGATCGATCCCAGAATATTGGCGTGTGAATCCGTTGAGATAAAAGTGCAACCCGGAGTTGCCAACCCTTTATCTATCACAAGATGCGTTCCAATACCGGAGTTAACATCATAAACTTTTATCCCCTTTTCTCTGGCATACATTCGACAAAATTGCTGACTTGTTGCATATTTCGGATCGGATGTGGTTGGGTAGCAATCTAAGGTGAAATATGTTTTGTTCACATCGTCTACTTCCAAACCATTGTTTATTAGATTCTTTACTACATTTGGTCCACCGAAATCTCTGGCAGCACGTACATCGATTCCAATATCGATGATCTCACCTGGAATTACTATATCTTTTGTGGAGTGATTTGCCAGGATTTTTTCAATTAGTGTTAAAGCCATAAGCTCTCCTTGCTTTGTAACTCGATCAGCTTGATCGAGAAATTATTATAGCGATCAGGTTGATCGCTTTACATTACACTTTCAGTCTTTCTTTAAATGGTAGAAAAGTCATAAAATCGGCATGATGAACCAGATAAGCTTCAGTGGTTCTTTTTACCATATCACCTTCACCAGCGTGTGTTGCAATAATATGACATACTTCCGGTGGACATCCGCATTCTTCTGCTATGGAAACACCACTAAAAGGATGACGTAAATATTTTCCATAAGTTCCCTGAACGGATCTGCCATTTTCGTCCAATACATATTCCAAAAGTTTACCAACATCTGCCAAAATTGCACCGGCAATGAGAACATCCATATCAATAGGAAGTTCACCATGATAAAATTCAATACACTTTTCACCTGCAGTTTTAGCAATATGAACCACGCTGCGTTTGTGATCCATAAAAGTAACTTTAAGGTCTGGTCCACAGAGAAGTGTAAAAGGAATTTTCTGTAAATCTTCACCTGTAAGAACGCTTCTTTCTAAAGCTAATTCCCAAGTTTTGGTGACTTTTGCTCGTAAATTATCATCTTTGATCCAGATCAATTCTGGCCATAATTCTTTTATGTTCATCTGATTTCTCCTTTTTATTCACCACAGAACTCACAGAGAGCACGGAGGTTTTGGTCAGGTTTCTTATAATTCAGCAATTATTGCATCTGTCATTTCAGTGGTAGAAGCAGCACCTTGCTTTAGAACTTCCTGACTTCCTCGTAATTTCAGCATATCATAAGCACGAACTTTTCCGTCTTTTACAACTTTAGCAATTGCATTTCTGATCTTTGTCGCTTTCTCGATTTCTCCAATATGATCTAACATCATACAGGCAGAAAGGATCATTGCAATTGGATTAACGATGGAAGGATCAAGTTTTTCATATTTTGGAGCAGAACCATGAGTAGGTTCAAATATAGCAATTTCTTTCCCGATGTTAGCACTGCAAGCAAATCCCAATCCGCCAATCAATCCCGCAAAACCGTCGGAAACAATATCTCCAAACATATTTCCGGCAATGATAATTCCGTAAGTTTCAGGATTTTTAGTCATCCACATCATCTGAGCGTCTATATTTGTATAATTGAATTGTATACCTTCATATTCTTTTTCCATTTCACGACAGATTGCCAGCATCATTCCACTTGTTTCGCGGATTACATTAGGCTTTTCGCAGAGTGTAACCCTTTTATAACCGAATTTTCTGGCATATTCAAAAGCGATTCTAATAATTCTTTCCGAATATTTTTTAGTGAAAATACGAGTTGAAATTGCTAATTCATCTTTAGGTGACCAACTAAAATTTTTCACAAATTTCGGATGAGTCATAAAGGCATTATAAACCTGATCCGAAGGATCTGTCCATTCCACGCCACCATACAAGCCTTCTGTATTTTGACGGAAAACAACTACATCAACTTTTGGTTCTTCGATAGTGTCATTTGGTCCTCTACGAATAAAATTGAGTGGATTTCCTGAAAATGTTTTACACGGTCGCTGACAAATATCAAGTTGAAAATGTTGACGTAATCCTACAATGGGGCTGTAATAAACAAAACCTTTATCCGCTAATTTTGGATCGAGCTCTTTGGCAGCTTCACTTTTTGGTTTAGATGTTATTGCTCCGAATAGACTGATCTTGTGTTTTTCCAAAAGATCCAAAGTCCTTTGTGGAAGAGGGTTTCCCTCTTTACACCAGAATTTCCAGCCAATATCAGCATGAACATATTGAGCCTCGAAACCCACTGCATCCAACACTCTTAAGGTTTCATCTAAGACTACTTTACCTATGCCGTCTCCCGGCATTGTTACGATCGTTCTTTTACTCATTTTCTTTTCTCCTCGTTTTATTTCTATGGAATTAATTTATTTATTACTTTCAGAACCATGCCATCTCCAAGCTCTTCTAAAACCTTTGTCTTCAGCTTCTGCAACCGTGGCAACATAAAATTCCCCTTTATCAATTTCAATAATTGTATTGTCATATTGTTGGTCAAAAGGTAAATGATATATCTTCTCCCCTGACATTTTAGATATATTGCACTTTATGCAGGGATAGTCAAAATCAAATTTTACATTCTCTTTAACTTTAATTCCTAAGGCCTTAGCAAATTTATTCGCTGTTTCTGATAATTTCGTAGAAGTAATAAAGGTTGCTAAAATCTTTGAATTCTTCAAGTAATCAGCAAACAAATATAATTGTTGATTTCTATTTTCCTCTTGTTCTAAGTCTATAATATATTTTATTGTTGTTCCAAATAATTGATTAATATGTTTTTCATGTATCAGTTTACTTCTAGACCAATATTTACATTGAACAATTTCAATTTCACCATTTTTTTTACAAATTAAATCTCTACCTAAATCCTTTAAACCTAATTCAATACCCTGATAGTAAACATTATATCCCTTAGTTTCATAAATATATCCAACATATCGCTCAAAATCTCTACCAATCTTCCAAGGTTCTTTTCTACTTGATTTGTATCTGTCTAAAGCTTTTTGATTTCTTTCCATTGTAGAGAGTGTTTCATATTCACCATGAGATACATAATGTCGCACAGGATCTTCATTTTCTTCTTTGGACATCTCATCTTCTCTGATTTGACGTATAAGAGAATCTAAATTGTCGCCAATGAAATCTTGAAGCCATGGGAAAAGAGATTCATAATAGGAAACAAAGTATTTAGCAATTTGATATTCCTTTTTGAATATTCTCTTTTCTTTACTAATTTTTCTGACTTCTTCTGCTGCTTTCAATGCGGGATGAGATTTATTCTCTAGTATATAAGCGATACTCTCATCCTTCAGTGCTATATAATCAGCAATTGCCTCAGAAAGCCAAGGAAAACCAATTGATTTCTCTTTGAATAAATGCTCAATAGCGATAATGTCCCTTTTCTTTTGATTTTCAAATTCTTTCTGTATCTTTTTTAATTCTGATATCTCTTTGGTCCTACTTTTTGAAAATTTATCTTTTTCATTTCGTAAAGCAATTTCTTTATTCTTCAACTCTAAAAGTGAATGATTATAAAACTCCTCTATTATCCTTTTTGTATTAATATTATTTCTTCGATACTTTAATTCGTATTTTTTATTAAACTCAAGAAAGTCTTTTTTTGTTTTATTTAATTCTTCAATTTTACTTTCAAGATATTGTAGTTTATCCTGTAAAAAATTCCTTTTCATAAAATCCTAAATTATTTCCAATTTATTAATTGAAGATAAGTCTATATCAGAAATCTTTACTTTATAGAGACATTTAGGATAATTTGGACAAGAAATTATCTTTCCATAATATGATGTGCTTTTTATCGTTAATGTGTCACCACAATTAGGACATTTATTTATCACATCATTATCCAATTTCAACAATGTCAATCTGTTGTCAAAATCATTTTTTATTTCATTTAAGTCATTATGAATTTTAGAAAAATCAAGTGTATTTACTTTTGACAATAGTTGTTCAACTCTTGGTTCAATTTTTTTTTCATACTTCTTATCTCTAAATCTATCAATTAAGTCAGCAATATAAATATAAATTAGAAAAATTACTATGCAACCAACGATTATTAATTCAATTTTCATAATTAATACTTTAACTTAAGAATTTGTTTTACTTTCTATTTTATTCATTTCTTCAACTACTCTAAAAGATTATAAAACCTTTCTAGATCTATTTATGAAAGAGATTAAAACACTGTAATATTTTTCTTTATTTTTTTTATGTTCTTCGTACAAATTTATTTTTCCACTTTTCTAATTGTATCCAAGATGGTTCCATCGATCCACTCAACAACTGCAACAGCTTCATCTGAGAGTTTCGGTTTATTTGGTATTCCACAGATACTATCTATTTCTTTCTTCAAATCATGAATATCACGAATAGGAAGACCGGAATTTTTAGTTGCCTCTATAAGATCCTTTCTGAGAGGATTGATACAAATACCACGTTCAGTAACGATTACATCAACTAGTTCTCCCGGGGCAACAAGAGTTGTAACTTCATCTTTAATTACGGGAATCCTGTCTCTGAATGACGGTACTGCGAGTATTGTGCATTTTGCCAGCAAGCAATTCTGGAAACCACCTATACCGTGCAGCATCCTTCCATCACTATGTGAAACACAATTGGCACTGAAATTTACATCAACTTCTGTGCTGCCCAATACGATAACATCCATCATTTGGACAAGATTTCCTTTAGCGTGGAAATCATAAATATCAAAGATATCGATTGGAATATGATTGGGGTTGTCACGCAAGGATGAGAGAGCTTCCAAACCGAAAGTTTGACCATCAAAAATATAATCGGTAAGACCTTCTTTCATCATATCAACCAAAAATTTTGTACTACCACCAATCATACTTCTTGCCTTGATACCTTTTTCTACCATCATCTCCTTTATAAAATGCACAAATGCCAATGATGTTCCACCAGCACCAGCTTGGAAATTCATTCCATCTTTAAGAATTCCTGCAGCTTCTACAAATTTTGCACAATATTCGGCAATTAGTAATCTATCAGGACTTTTAGTGATTCTAGTTGTGCCGGAAACGATTTTCTGAGGATTACCGATCTCATCTAAAGTAACAACAAAATCTACGTCATTTCCCATAATTTCCCAAGGGTAGCAGGGAAAATCGATCAATGAATCGGTAACGATGATAGTCCGATCAGCATTTTTTGCATCTGTTTTAGAAAATGAGACAGGACCAAAAGGATGTTTTCCTAAAATTCCATTTGCATTTCCTGTCATATCAGCAGCAGATGCAGCAATAACAGCAATATCGATATGAACTTCTCCATCTGCAATTGCGCGGTATCTTCCTCCGTGGCTGCGAAGGTAACCAAGACCTTTCATTTTTCCGTGACTGCAAAAATCTCCCAAAGGTCCGTTCAAACTTCCTTCAATATGATGAACTA
>JAVCCF010000083.1 GCA_030765625.1 Candidatus Tenebribacter burtonii | reverse complement strand
ACTGCTCAATAAATATCAAATACGAACTTACTTTATAAACGGATGATAATTTAAATTTTTCTTTATAATACTCTATTTCTTTATCGTTAAACTCTTGGTTTTTTCCAAGTGCAAAAGTAACATACGGCGGATTCCCAATCACAATATCAAACCCACCTTTTTTCATAATTTCAGGAAATTCTATATTCCAATTAAAAGCTTTATCTCCTGCAATTTCAGGGTCGTCGATCAAAGAGTTCCCGCATTTGATATTATTGGAAAGGTCAGAGAGTTTTCGTCCTCTTTTTGCAGTTCGCAGCCAGAGTGAGAGTTGGGCAATTTCCACAGATTCTTCGTTTATATCCACTCCGAAAAGGTTATTTTCCAAAACTTCTTTTTCCACATTAAAAAATAATAACTGCTCTTTATTCAATTCCGTTTCAATATCGATAATGTAATTGTGCTCATTAATCAGGAAGTTCAAAGCCTGATTTAAAAAAGCTCCGCTTCCGCAGGCAGGATCAAGAATTTTCAAAGATAAAAGCCAATTTTTATATTGTTCAAGTTTACCTTCGAGTTGCTGTCCTTTTTTAGAAAGTTTCTTCTTATTCGATTTCCTGGAATATGAATCATCAATATCGATATCGCTGATGCCTAGTTCTTGTTTCTTCTCTTTGCAAAGCGTGCCCAAAGTATTTTCCACGATGTATTGTGTGATATATTTGGGAGTGTAAAAAATGCCTTCTTTCTTGCGTTTTGTTTTCTTTTTATCAGAAGTTTCACCTTGAATTTTGGCGGAAATTTCCTCAATCTCAGAAAGAGAATGTTCAAAAATATGACCAAGAATATTCACATCTACATCAGTATTAAAATCATAAGCAGAAAGTTTAAGGCTGTCATCTTTCAAAATTTCATCATTGATCTTCACATTTTGCAGAACATCATCGGGAGCAAATAAACCTCCATTGTAAGGTGGTAGTTCATAAGTTTTGAATTTGTGACCTTTATCCAGATGTTCAAAGAAAATTTTAAATCTATTGTATAGTGGCTGATAAGCTTCAAGTTCCCGAAGTTTCTGCCAATCTTCAATTATTTTAGAAATTGCATTTGGCGGAACCAATCCTGTATCTTCCGCAAAAAACACAAAGAGAAGTCGATCCATGAATTTTTGAGATTTTTTGAAAAGGATCAGTTCATCGTATTGAGGATTATTTTTTACGAGGTTTCGGAAAATATTTTTTTTAAAATCGGAATATGTTTTGTAAAATTGTTTGGAAATATTTTGCTCGTGAAATTTGGTTTCTTCTTTCAATTTTAGAGGTAGGTCATTAGACAGATTCTCTTTATTCAAGATCAGATAAAATTCTGCAAATTTTTCTTCTGAAATATTGAAGAGGTCAAATTCTTCAAATTCAGTTGCATTATCAATGTAAAATCTCAATTTTTGAAAATTGGAAGTTATCACATACCTGCAATCTGGCTGATTGTTTTTGTAATTGAAAGCCTGTTCTTTAATGTTTTCCAGGTTTTTAGTTTTTAATGATTTCAACTCAATAACTCCGATGGCTTTTCCGTCTTTCAGGATTGCACCGTCAGCTTTTTTGGAATCTGTCATGTTTTTGAATTCTGTTGTTAAATCGTAATTTTCATCGGGATTTATCGTATATCCCAGAACCTGAACAAAAATCTCTCGTAAGAAACCTTCTTGGTAATTTTCCTCTTTTAGTTGTTTTATATTCTCGATTCTATTTGTATTTCTGTAGAACTTTATGAATACATTAAAAGCTTGTGCAACCGTTTCTTTATCTAAACTTTTCAGATGTTTTTGAATTACCGATCTTTGAAAAATTTCCATTTATATTCCCTTAAGTTTTATAAAAAAAATATTAATGAGAAAAACAGGTATAGAATCTTATTTGTCAAATATTTTCTTATAGATATGACAATAAGGATCACCGCCAGTTTTGTTATAATAATCCTGATGGTACTCTTCTGCATCCCAGAATTTATCAGCTTCTACAACAGCCGTTGCAACTTCGTAATCTTTATTTCCCAAGATCTTGATCACATCTTTTGCTGTTTGCTTTTGCTGTTCATCATTATAGAAAATAGCTGAGCGATATTGCTCTCCAATATCAGGACCCTGTCTATCTATTTGTGTGAAATCGTGGATTTCAAAAAAGAATTTAACCAGTTTTTCATAAGATACCTTTTGCGGATCAAACGTAATTTGGATTGCTTCAGCATGGCCGGTGGTTCCTGAACAAACCTCTTTATACGATGGCTTGTCATTCTCTCCTCCAATATAACCTACTGAAGTTTCAATTACTCCTTCCACTGTTTGAAACTGGTGTTCAACTCCCCAAAAGCAGCCTCCGGCAAAAATTGCAATATTGCTCTCAGCTTTTTCCGGAATAAAATTTAGAGAAATAGAATTTACGCAATGTCGTGTATTATTGTCGGTGAACTTCTCTCCAAGAAAAACATGACCCAGATGAGCTCCACAATTTGCGCAGGTAATTTCAGTTCTCTTGCCATCAGCATCTTGAATTCGATTTACGGCTCCTTCAATTTCATCGTCAAAACTTGGCCAGCCGCAACCTGAATCAAATTTATCATCCGATCTATATAAAGGTGCATCACATCTTTTACACAGATATGTTCCACTATTATCATTTTTATAGAATTTTCCGGTAAAGGGAGCTTCTGTACCCTTTTGGATAATTACACGTTCTTCTTCTGTTGTTAATTCGTTGAATTTCATCATTTCATCTCCTCCGTAAAGCATAGAAGTTAACAGTATTATTGCTAAAATTAAAATTTTCATTTTATTACCTCCACCGGCTTATAGTTTACTTTTTTGAAACTACTTTTTTTTAACTCAGCCAGTTTTTCTTTCACGATCTGTGCATGTTTGACTTCACCTGATTTTCTATTTACACGTACTTTAACCTTACTCCAAACCGCAGCTATCTTCTGCTCGGGAAAGATCAGGAATGTAGAGCGGATGATTCCTTCATATTCTCGACCGTAATTCTTCTTGATTCCCCATGCATGATAAGCTTTGAGAATATTTTTCTCTGGATCGCTTAATAGAGTAATTTCAAGATTATGTTTTTGAATAAATTTCTGATGAGATACAATACTATCTGGACTGATACCAATTATTTCTGCATCGAGTTGGGAATAATCCTTTCGCAGATCGGTAAAATCGCAAGCTTCTTTAGTGCAGCCGGAAGTGTTATCTTTAGGGTAAAAATATAGAACCAACCATTTATCTTGGTAGT
>JAVCCF010000098.1 GCA_030765625.1 Candidatus Tenebribacter burtonii | reverse complement strand
TTCAATAATCCTCTTCCATCAACTTTTGGGATTGAATGTTTAACTTCGTTGAATTTCATCATTTCACCCCCATATATCTTTTTATGCCACGAAGCTGCCCTTCAAAACCACTGCAGCGGCAAAGATTCCCAGCTAGATAATGCTTGATCTTTTCAATTGTTGGATCTTTCAATTCCTTTTTCATAGCGTAAGTTGTAAGAACCAAAGAGGGACCACAATATCCGCATTGATCAGCTCCTTCACTCACAATTGCGTCAACTATTTCATCTGCATCCTTACCAAGTCCTTCAACAGTTGTGATCTTATGCCCTTCGGCTCTTGCTGCCAGGAACTGACATGATAAGGTTGGTTTACCATCAATAAGTACAGAGCAGACACCACAAGCTCCTGTATCACAACCTTTCTTTACACTTTTATATCCCAACTTTCTTAAAACACTAAGTAATGCCTCATCTGCATCAATATATGTTTTATAGATTCTGTTGTTAATATCTAAATTTACTTTCATGATAAAACCTCCTGTAGAGCACGGGATACAAGTACAGGTGCAATCTTTTCTCTGTATTTTCCGCTTGCCCGCATGTCATCACCAAATGTAAATTCTTTAACGATCAGGTTAGAAGCTTCAATGATCTTACTATTATCAGAATTGATCATTCTAGATGCTTCTTGAGATAATTTTGCAATTGAAGGACGGGTTCCAACTGAAATTTTTATTTCATCAAAATTAGATACTGCTACAGATAAAATTGGGAAATCAGCATCGGAAGTGCGTAGCATTTTATAGAGACATTTGCCCGGTTTTTTCTTAATTACGATTTTTTTAAGAATATCACGTTTGATCTTCCAATTTGAAACAAATTCTGCAAAGGGGACAATACCATTCTCTTCAAATTGAAGTTCACAATCTAGTACCAGTAAAGCCGTAATGATCTCTGAAAATCCCAGACGTCCAAAAACAGCACCACCAATTTTAGCATTATTCCTGAATTGAACTCCGATGATATGTTCTACAGCTTTAGGTAGCAGGTCTCCAAAATGCTTATTAATAATTGTATCTTTTTCAATAGTTCTTAATGAAGTATAAGCACCGATCTCAATATTATCTTCATTCTCTATAATATAATCAAGATCAAGATCAGCAAGATCTATAGCGGTTGAATATTTTTTATCTGATAATCTTAAGAAAGTAGTACCGCCAAGAATTACTGAATCGGGATCATCTTTTAAGATTTTCAGTGCTGTCTCAAAATTTTTTGGTTTCACAATTTTTTCAAATCTCATATACAACCTCCTTGCATTAAAAACAACTCCATCAGCTCGTGCGAGCTGATGGAGAAATTGTTTTATTCATATTTTTTGAGCAATCCGGTTTTTTCATTGAACTGAGTAATTTTTTCATCCCATTCTTTCACTTTACCAAACTGGTCTTTCCAGTAATTTTCATCATACCATTGCGCATTAAGTTCCTCTACTGTTTTACCTTGTTGCTCGATCCATGTAAAGTATTTCAAATTGTGCATACGTTTCTTTTCATAATAGTTCATCTCGATCATATTGTCTATTCCAATATCCATAAGATCGCGGTAATATACAACTGCAGCATCTTCATGAGTAAATTCTCCACGGTTCTCAAGTTCTTCTTTTACCCTGGATTTATACATTTCCATAGAATCAGTTGCAACGGTGAATAATATTTTATCACCTTTCATTTCATAATATTTAGCCATCTTAACAGCACCCATGATATTAGCAATTGAGGAAATACCAAGAAGATCTAATTTATCAACTAATTCCTGAGAAACACCTTTTTCCAGAAGTAATTTATGTCCAGTTTCTGAGTTAAATAATCTCATGATGTCAATGTTTGGCTGATCATCGATTGCAGCAACCATATCCATATTTTTAATATTGTGAATCCATGGAACATGTTTGTCGCCAATACCTTCGATTCTATGAGCTCCATAACCATTACGAAGTAAAGTAGGGCATTGCAAAGCTTCACCAGCACATACCTTGAATGTAGGATATACTTCACGTAGATATTCTGCACATCCCAGTGTTCCGGCAGAACCCTGAGTTAAAAATAATCCTGCAAATTCATCATTTTCATTTTTTTCCTGATTGAATACTTCTTCCATGGCGGGACCAGTTACTGCATAATGCCAAACTGCATTGCCAATTTCACTGAATTGGTTGAGGTTCACGATAGTGTCGCCACGTTCAGCTAGAAGTTCTTTAGCTTTATCATAAATTTCTTTTACGTTGCTTTCACTGCCTGGAGTTGCAAAAACTTCTGCTCCAACTTCATGCAGCCAGTCAAATCTTTCCTGACTCATCTCTTCAGGAAGCACAGCGATAGATTCACATCCTAGAAGGTAGGAATCATAAGCTCCACCACGGCAGTAATTTCCTGTTGAAGGCCAGAGTGCTTTTTGAGTAGTTGGATCAAATTCACCATGTACTAATTTTTCTACCAGTGGACCAAAAGTTGCACCAACTTTATGTGCACCGGTTGGGAAGAATTTTCCAACCAATACTATAATTCTAGCATCAACTCCAGTAATCTCTTTTGGTAATTCCATGAAGTTAACTTTTCCAAATCCACCACCATCTAAACGTGGTTCATTTTTCCATGTTAAGCGGAAAAGATTTAAGGAATTCAAATCCCACATACCAATATTTTCAAGTTCATCTTTGATCTTTTGTGGAATTAATTCCGGGTTTCTCATCTGTTCATATGTAGGAATTATGATATTTTTTTCCTTACATCTCTGTACTGTGTTTGCGAGTACTTGTTCTTTATTTTTGTTCATTTTTTTCTCCTGATCAATAGATTCCCATCTATAGACTTTTCTAATTTTATTTTACAATAATTGTTCCGGTTTTGCCTTCTAATGCATCAACAGCATTAGCCAGAGAAGTAATTATTGATTTTTCACCACCAGCTTTTACAAACCTGATGGCGGCTGTAACCTTTGGTCCCATACTTCCTGCCAGAAAATGTCCCTCAGCCAGATATTTTTCAGCTTCGGTCACTGTTATTTTACCTAATGGTTTTTCATCTGATTTACCATAATTGATCCTGGCGTTTTCAACATCAGTCAGAATTAGATAAATATCTGCATTTACAGACTGAGCAAGTACGTTACCTGCTTTGTCTTTATCTATCACTGCTTCTA
>JAVCCF010000018.1 GCA_030765625.1 Candidatus Tenebribacter burtonii | reverse complement strand
TCACTTATTGTAACATTTGTTAAAATAGGGTTGGAATTAGAAATAAGATAAATACCACCACCTTGATTGTAAGCATAATTTTCGGTGATAGTTATATTCTCTAAAGCCGGATTTGAACCTCCGCAGTGAATTCCACCACCATGACAAGAACTATTTCCACTGATAGTAACATTCTCTAAACTCGGATTGGAATTAGAAGAGCAGTGAATTCCACCACCATAAGCAGCACTATTTCCTGTGATAATTACATCTTCTAAATTTGGATTGGAGTCAGAGCAACAAATACCACCACCAAAACCATCAGGAGAATCAGCATTATTTCCATCAATAGTAACATTTAGTAAAGTCGGATTTGAATTAGAGCAGGAAATACCCCCCCCATAAACAACATAACCTTCCACAGTATTTCCACTGAGAGTAACATTTGTTAAACTCGGATTAGAATTAGAACAGTGAAAACCACCACCATAAGCTGTATAGGACCAAGTAATATTTCCAGTAATAGTCACATTATTAAAAATTGGACTTGAACCAACACAGGAAATTCCTCCTCCATAGGTTGTATTATCACCAGACACTTCATTTCCACTTATTATAACATTTATTAAACTTGGACTGGAATTAGAGCAGTGAATACCACCACCATGAGATTCCGCATAATTTTTTGTAATTAAACAATCACTTATCAGAATATTAGATGAATTATTACAATATATTGCACCGCCATATTTTTCATTTCCCTCTCCTGTTGCCTTTCCAAGCCTTAATTCACAATAAACAACCCTTGAACTGTCCTGTCCGTTTGAACTTGTATTCCAAAACCTTAAACTATGCCAACCTATTTCTGTATCTTGTGCTGTAAAACTTATAGAATCTGTTGAAGTTCCTTCTGCTAAAATTCTTCCATAAATATTGAATTTGTAATGTCCGGAGAAAATTACTTCGACACCCGATTCAATTGTTAATGTATTATTGATTTGAATACTTATTTCTCCATCAATGATATAAGGGTTACCTGAATATGTCCAAGCTCCATTTACATTTCCGGCAGGGATGTGAGTGTCAGCAATAGAAAAAGTGATTGTTGTCAGTAGAATACAAATCATAATAGTTTTCATTGTTTCTCCTTTCTTCGTTTTATGAAGTTGCTTGTAACGCCGGGCGTGCTACGTCATCTTGCCATGAGCGTTGGATTTGATTTTTCAAATCCTGATGCGATTAGCAAGATGATAAAAGACGAGCAAATAAAAGTCAAGGGTTGTCTATTTGCGAGACCTCGTGGACGCAATTTTAAACGACGTTTTGCTTCGATACTGTTGCGAGTCTTTTAAGGTGTCACGTCCGGCGTTAATCAACATGGAGCGAAGCGGAATGTTGTTTAATGTTTTGCGTGTGCGGTGCTTTTCTTGCTTTTCTTTCAATCTGAGCACTGACACGTTTGTTATGCCAATTCTTTCAAGAAATAATAATCACTTTTTAAAATTATATTCCAGAAAAACAAATTACTTCTCAACGGTGGCAATATAATTTTTCATAATAATATCAACTAAAGCAATTTATATGGATATTCTTTTTCGCGTTTTTGGAATGAAATGATTTTCTGATTTTGAATTATTCCATTATTTATTTCTATTGCTTTTGAGATGGTTTTGTCCTTCCCCCAAGATTTCTCTCCTTTCATTACAATGGGTAAAAAAGCTAATAATGCTTCAGAAATATCCCATGAAGCAGAATTCCAATAATAACTTGGACTGTGGTCAACAGCATAATAAAATTTGCCATCAACATGAATTAACGGATTTTCAAATGTGGTGGGTTTCGAACACCAAAAGCCCATGCCTTCATCACAGCTTATATCGATAATAAGAGTGCCATCCTTCAAGTTATTAGATTTTTCTTTCGGAATAAACATTAAAGGATGGTTAATATCTTGTAAGGTACCATTAACAATAATTTGCGCATCGGATAAGGCTTCTGAAAATGGACGAGTACTTCCATCAGATTCTACCGAAAGTAAATTTCCTAAATCGTCATTTTTCATTTCTTTAAATACTACTCCCGGTAATTGTTCAGACACATCTGTTGGCAAGCGACGTGTATATACGGTAATGTTTGTGGCCCCTTGACCTTGCAGCGCATATACCGCTCCCCGGCTCACAGAACCAAAGCTAAGGATTACAGCTTTTCGTGGTTTCCCATAATTCCCTATAACACCTATTAGACTTAATGCATGAT
This sequence comes from Candidatus Tenebribacter burtonii, assembly GCA_030765625.1. GTDB lineage: Bacteria > Cloacimonadota > Cloacimonadia > Cloacimonadales > TCS61 > Tenebribacter > Tenebribacter burtonii. The sequence continues at coordinate 715 of JAVCCF010000018.1, read as the reverse complement.
TTACACCTGCATAACCTGCAATTTCATTGTTTTTATAGAATATATGCATGTTTTTATCACCTGATTTACTCCATTTAAACATTTCTTCCCATGCAATAATCGTTAATTTTCTATCAATGGATGCTTGAGTAATTTTTTTTTGCTGCACGCAATGCAACCATCCCCAGACAATTGTACCTTTGTGTATTTGATTCAAATCCTTTGCTAAAGGCTTAGGCATAATTACACAATCAAAATTGTTAAGTATTTCTTCTCGGGATGCAACTCGCCCTGATGTTAATTTGGCTATTGCGTTATCATTCATTCCAAATTTTAATCCATATCCTACTTCAAAGGTAATCTGTGTCCTGAATCTTTTGGGAATTCGTTTAATATGCTCTGGATGGATAGCTACCCGTTTTTCATTTTCTTTTAGTGATTTTCCAATCACTCCGACTGTTAATAATTGTTGTGTCATATTATCTTTTTTATATTATATAACTTGTGTGTAATACCTATTGTTGTTATTCCTCCCATTTGGTGGGATAATAACAATTGCGTATATTTTTCTTTTATCATTTTACTATTTCCTCCAAATATACTTCTCAAAAATTCTTTTTTAATTTTCAGGTCAAGAAATTAAACTCTTTACTACAATAAATGTACATAATGATTTCTATGCTGACTTCGATAAGTTAGATTTATAAATCAGAAATTTGTAGTCAACCCTGAATTT
>JAVCCF010000135.1 GCA_030765625.1 Candidatus Tenebribacter burtonii | reverse complement strand
ATGAATTCTCAGCAGTTTTCTGGCCTAATGATATAGGAAATTCCAATGCTGACGGAATGGAAATTCTAGGCATTCAATTTAACCGTCCACTCATCCTGGAAACTTCCAGTGGAAATTATCCTAGTCAACCCATTTTTGTTGATGATAGTGCTCTTGGTGCAAATTTTGCAGATTATGATAATGACGGGATCGATGAAGTTATCTTAGTAAGAGATGTAACCATCCCCCCTGGGGATCCTAATGGGATTACATATCGTGTTATCACCCTGAATCAGAGAGTCGAAGACGAAGATACATTTGTACGAGAAGTTAAGATCTTCAATAATTCTCCAACATCTCTGAAGAATTTCTTCTCTACAAAAGTGGTTTGCGATAAACTGGATAATGATAATTATCCTGATATTTTAGCAGCCGATAAAGATGGCGACATAATGATCTTTGAGCGTGAAACTGGTGAATTTGAAATGGTTTGGGATCATAGATTACCGGTTGGAAACGTCTATAATCTTTGTTCTGGAGATTTCACCGGAGATGGCAAATCAGAATTTTGTGTAGGTGGTTATAATCAAGATACATCAGATCCTGCAAAATCATTTTCGTTTTACGAATTCTTTAAAACCACCAATTTAAATAACGAATATCAATCACTTGGTTATCTTGCATTTTCAGAGATCGATACAAAAAATTCTCTAGCTGCAGCAGATATTGATGGTGATGGAGATGATGAGATCGTGATTGCTGTGCCTCCAAATATATATATTATAGATTATATTGACGGGCAATTCCAACCTATTTGGCAGGGACTTTCTACCAAAACAAGTTCTAACACGATTGTTTTCTCCGGTAAGACAGCTTCTCAGAATGCTTTCATTATCACAAATATAAAAGATAACGGAATTACTAGAAGTGCTTTAATTTCAGAAATGGAAGAATTCACAGGTCCTTCCTCTCCGCAATTTTTCACCGCTACTTCTCTTGATTCTGTGTCTGTATATTTATCATGGCAACATGCCGGAGCAGATCATTTTAATGTTTATCGTAAATTTGAAGATGATGTTACATTGATACCAAATGTATCACAGAACTTTTTCATTGATGATAATCTTATCACCGGAGATACACTTTATTACCAGGTTACAGCCGTTGATGGTTCATTTAATCCGGAAGAGAGTCTTCCCTCATCATGGGAAATAGCTATTCCATATTATGCTCCTGAGCTTATTAATATTAACATGATCTCACAATATGAGATAAAACTAAAATTTGATCTGGAAGTTAATAATATACATTCAACTATTTTTTCTGTGGAATTCGGCAGAGAAAAGATCTATCCGGTCTCAGTAAATATGATCGAGCAGAACACCGCCTTGATCTTAAGATTCAACACCCAATTTGCAGAATATGATGATTATTTTTTAAATATTTCAGGGTTAACTGGCAAAACCGGTGTTCCGGTTTCTCAAGGTCCCTACCAGTTCCAATACGAAGAAGATACTTCGCCACCTGAAATAATTACCGTTAAAGCTTCAAATGCAAATACCGTTAATATTATTTTCAGTGAGGCATTAGATGAAATTTCAGCTGTGGATTTAAACAATTATACACTTCTTTTGCCTGCTGTAGATAAAGACAATGAGATTGAAAGCTTAGAATATTTTGAAGCTGATTCCTGCTATGTTTCGATGCAGATGAAAGAAGAACTCAAATATACTAATCAACCTTATTTCCTAAAAGTGGACGACCTTGAAGATCTGGCTGGTAATGTAATTTCTAATAGTGGCAATAAATGTCATTTCAGCTTGACATCTATGTTGGGTCTTAGAAATTTAAAACAAATGATAGTTTATCCGAATCCGCTTAATATCAGTGAAAGTCTGATTGATAAGGTCAACTTTATCAATCTTCCAACTGATGTTTCCGGAAAGATCTGGATATATAATTTAGATGGAGAATTGATCTTTGAGAATATAGTGGGTCCTTATAATATAGGTGATCTGATGCCCTACTTCAGTTGGAAATGTGAGAATAATTACGGTAATAGAATTTCTTCCGGAATATATTTTTATCTTCTTAGAATGGGTAAAGACTCACGTAAAGGAAAGATCATAATAATTAATTAGGTTACTTAAAGGAGACGATCATGATTTCATTAGATTGGCAAGAAAGATTAAAAATGGATACCCAGGATTTTATAGAGCGGAAACTTCCCAAGGGAAATTACGATATTGATATAGTTTATAATGCATATCCACAAAGAATTGACGGCAATATTCCACACGCTGTAATAACCTTGGTTGGTAAAACAATAGCAGCTAAAATTTATAAATATGCTGATAAATACTTTGATTTTTATGATTATCTATTAAAGAAAAAAGGCGAACATGGCGGAATGATATTTGCCTACATTATGGCTCGAGCAATAAAAAAACAACCGGTATTATTCCTGAACTATATAGAGGATTTCTTCTTTAATACTCATGATCAAAAAACATGCAATCTGGTGATGGACAAAGTTATATATCCGCTCCTAAAAAAAGATACTTTAGAACATATCGACTTGATAATTAACTGGGTAAAAAAGGATAATAAATTATTAGAAGAAAGCATTACAAAATTATTAAATAAACTTATCGGACAAGATACCGAACTCATTGCTCCCATTTTTCAGAAACTGGAAACATCATGGCTTTATGCAACACCAAATATCATAAAAGTCAACTCCAAATTCTTAAAAGCTGTCTATAAAAAAGATAAAGAACTCTATTTATCTGTTTATCACAATTATCAAACAACACGAAATCCGATCTTTGCAGAAATACTTTGTGAAGCTATTTGCTGCTATGATGACAACATTCAAACAATTTGTGATACGTGGTCACACAGTGGTAACATTAAGGTAAAAAAAATTGGTTTGCATGGACAAAAATTACTAAAAAGTAGAAAGGGCAAAAAATAATGATACAGTATATAACAAAAGAAGGAATGAAGCGTCTTAGAATGCGTTTACAGAAACTTATCAAGGAAAGGCCAATAGTGATTAAACAAGTGGTAACTGCCCGCGAGATGGGAGACCTGAGTGAAAATGCAGAATATCATGCAGCCAGAGAAAGACAAAAATTCCTAGAAAATGAGTTTAACCGCTTGAAAGAGAGAACTGAGCATTTGCAAGTTATTGACACTGTAAATATTCCAAAAGATGCTGTGAGATTTGGTGCTAGAGTATTAGTGAAGGAACTTAAAGATAATTCTCTAAGAAAAGTGCAGTTAGTAGGTGTTGATGAGATATATGAATCAGAAGATGAATATGAGAGAATTTCTATTTTATCTCCCATTGGAAAGCCCATGATAGGTAAAAAAATTGGTGATAATTTTACTGTAATTGCGCCTATTGGCAAAAGAGAATTTGAAATATTAGAAATAAAATAGACTAAAGAGGAAAGAATGAAAAAAACAGAAGAGCTTAAAAAGAAACTTACTTATTCAAGAAAAAACTTTTGGAATGAAGCTTCTGCTAAAGAGCAGAAAGCAGCTTTTAATTTCTCTGAAGGTTACAAAAACTTTCTTAATGAATGCAAAACTGAACGTGAATCTATCGAATTCTATGTTAAAGAATTAGAAAAACAAGGTTATAAAAAAATTGATAATGGAAAAAAATCTAAAAAAGTATTTCGTGTTTCAAGAAATAAAAATGCAGGTATTGCATTTATAGGCAAGAAACCAATCTCAGAAGGCGTGAACCTTATCGTGGCACACATCGATGCACCAAGAGTTGACCTAAAACAAAATCCACTCTATGAAGATGGTGGCACAACTCTGGGAATGATGAGAACTCATTATTATGGTGGAATTAAAAAATATCAATGGATGTCTACTCCACTTGCTCTTCATGGAACAATCATTAAAAAAGATGGTGAAAGCATCAAGATCACAATTGGCGAAGATGAAAAAGACCCAGTTTTTGTTATGCCGGATCTTCTACCTCACTTAGCTAGAAAAGTTCAATATACAAAAAAGATCGGTGAAGCAATTGACGCTGGGAAAATGAACCTTATTTTTAATTCAATCCCGTATCCAAAAGATAAAGAAACAAAAGAAGCAGTTAAACTGAATGCACTCGTTTTGCTTAATGAAAAATTTGGTATAATTGAAGAAGATTTTTTAAGTGCTGAGATCGAGTTAGTCCCAGCTGGAAAAGCGCGTGATGCTGGTCTTGACAAAAGCTTGGTTCTCAGCTACGGACAAGATGACAGGATTTGTGCCTACACTTCTGCCAGTGCAATATTCGATGCAAAAGATAAATTGGAGAAAACTGCAATTGTATATCTCGCTGATAAAGAAGAGATCGGTAGTGATGGAAATACCGGAGCAAAATCTATTTTTATTATCGATTTTATTGCTGACCTTCTTAAACACAACGGTGAATCTTACGACAGCTTAACCTTAAGAAAGACACTTATAAACAGTCAGGTTTTATCTGCCGATGTAAACGCAGGAATTAACCCGAACTTTCCATCAGTTCACGAAAAAGAGAACGCTGTACACATTGGATTTGGAGTAAGTGTAACCAAGTTTACCGGAAGTGGCGGCAAGGGCGGATCGAATGACGCAAATGCAGAATTTAATTCCAAAATAATAGATATTTATAATAAAGAAAATGTGTGCTGGCAAACAGGAGCACTTGGTAAAGTAGATGAAGGTGGTGGTGGGACTATAGCCAAATTTATGGCTGAATATGGTGCAGAAGTTATTGATTGCGGTCCTGGTGTTTTAGGAATGCACTCACTTTATGAACTGACCAGTAAAGCTGATGTCTACTCGTCATACAAAGCTTATAAAGCATTTTTCGAGAATGCCTAAACCGGAGTAAATTGTGAAAAAAATATTATTTCTGATCATTGTTCTATTAATTCTCTTTGGATGCAGCAACAATAAGATGTCAAAAACCATACCTGTTGAAAAAAAAATGGAAATTGCAGATGAACTTTTTGAAAAAGAAAAATACAGCAAAGCGATCCCATATTATACAGAAGTAGTTTTTGAACGTAACTCGGTTTATACATCTGTTGCTCAAATGAAACTGGCAGATTGCAATTTTAATCAGAACAAATTCACCGAAGCAAGATTCGAATATGAAGAGCTGATACGATTATTCTCGGATTACAAAAACATCGGAAGAGCTTATTTCCAGCTTGGGATATGTTATTACAATGAATCTTTATCTCCTCATTACACACAGGATGAGACCAATAAATCTATTGCAGCTTTCGAAACATTCATAGAAAAATTCCCCTTTGACAGCCGAAAGAAAGATGCGATTGATTACATTCAAAAATGCCAGTATAAACTTTTGATGAAAAACTATTACAATGGTTATACTTATTACAAACTATTTGATTACAGCGCTGCATTGATGTATTTTGATGAAATCATAGAACTGGGAAATAACAATGAGCCTGACAGAATGTCTCTTTATTATGCTACAAAAATATATCTGGCAAGAGATGATTTTGAAAATGCAAATCTTACAGGACAGAAACTTATTAATCGTTATCCTCAAACAGATGAAGCGGAAAAAATTATATCTGAACTACAAAAGATAGAATAATGAAAATTGGATTATTGGGCGGCTCGTTCAATCCGGTGCATAATGGACACATCAAATTGGCACAAACCGCCCTTGATTCTTTCGGTCTGGATAAGATACTCTTCCTGCCTTCGGGCAATCATCCAATAAAAAACCACAATAACATCCCACCTATAGAAATAAGGTACGATCTAACTAAGAAAGCAATAGCTTCCAAACCAAGTTTTGAAATTTCCCGTCTTGATATGGAAACAGATACTCCAAGCTATACAAAACTTCTTGTGATGCGGCTAAATAAAATATTTCCGGATGATAAATTCTATTTTATTGCCGGTAGCGATATTATTTCTGAACTGAAAAAATGGCACGACTATAAATGGATTTTGGATAATATTGAATTTATTATCGCTCACCGCCCAGATATTAATAAAACAATGTGGAATGAACTGGAGTATGTTGATAAATTAAACTTCATGGAGATGGAATCGGTTGATATTTCTTCTACAATGATAAGAAAAATGATAGCAAAAGGTAAGGATATTTCACTCTTAGTTCCAACCAATATTAGAAATGACCTGATTACACTTTATTCACGATAAATATTCAAATTAATCTAAAGCTAACTAACCTTCTCATAATTAATAAACTTAGCGTAATCTATGTCTTGACAACAGAAAGCGCTAACAGATTTTTTACCGGAAATTATAAATTTAGTATTTTAGGAAATTAAATGATTCTGGAAATAAGCGAAGAAAGAGCAGTTGAGTTGATAGAAAAGATATCGAATTTCATTGCTAAAAGGAAAATGGCAGCACCTGCAATAATGACAATTGAATCCTTGCGTCCACTTGCCAGGATTGGCAGCCAGCTCATGCATTTTCTAGCTCCCTTTGCAGAGATCATTTTCAATCCGAAAGAGTATCAAGAATTTGCTGTATTACTGGAAAATGAAGAATATGTCCGGCTTCTTATAAAACGCATTGACGAAATTGATGTGGATATGTACCGTGAGGAACGTAAAGAAAAAAAACTAAAACGGAAAAGAATAAATAACAAGATAAAACAGTTCTTTAAAATTAAAAAAAAAGATAAGAAAAATAAATTGTAATATGGAGGAAAATATGGGCAATACTCAGAAGCTTAAGAGGATTATTGCTACCGACTGTGGAAGCACAACAACTAAATCGATCCTTATTGAGTATGTCGATGGTGAATACCGACAAACAGTTCGTGGTGAAGCACCTACAACTGTGGAAAAACCATTAAATGATGTAACAAGAGGTGTTGTTAATGCGGTTACTGAATTAGAAGAACTTGCACGTTTGAAATATAACGACAACAGCATTAAATTTATTAAGGATGAAACTATCTGGCTATCTGAAAAAGATGGTGAAGGCGTGGATGCTTATGTGTCTACCAGTAGTGCCGGCGGTGGTTTACAAATGATGGTTACAGGTGTTGTTGCTAAGATGACCGGAGAAAGCGCAGAACGTGCTGCTTTAGGTGCAGGAGCAATCGTGATGGACCTTATCGCCAGTAACGATAAACGAGCAAATTATGAGAAGATTGAAAGGATCCGCCAGCTGCGTCCAGACATGATTCTCATGGCAGGCGGCGTGGATGGTGGAACTACAAAACACGTAGCGGAACTTGCAGAACTTGTTGGTGCTGCCGATCCTAAACCACGTCTTGGTTCCAGTTATAAACTTCCGGTAATTTATGCAGGAAATATAGCAGCTCAAGATATTATCAAAGAAACACTCGGAAACAAAACAGACCTCATTATTACCGAGAATCTCCGCCCTATCCTGGAAAGAGAAAATCTGGGTCCTGCCAGAGATAAGATCCATGATCTATTCATGGAGCACGTTATGGCTCAAGCTCCGGGATACAATAAACTTATGAGTTGGACAAAGGGTCCTATAAACGGTAAACTAGTGAATATTCCAATTATGCCTACTCCTGCAGCAGTGGGAAACATTATGCAAACAATTGCTAAAATTAATAATATCGAAGTTCTGGGAGTTGATATTGGCGGTGCAACTACCGATGTCTTCTCTGTATTTACCGAAGATAAAGTATTTAATAGAACCGTGAGTGCTAACCTGGGAATGAGTTATAGTATTTCTAATGTGCTGGCAACTGCTGGACTAAAGAATATCCTGCGCTGGGTACCGTTTGATATCGATGAATCTGAACTTCTTAATATGATAAAAAATAAAATGATCCGCCCAACTACAATACCACAAAAACTGGAAGAACTAGTTCTAGAGCAGGCAATTGCCAAAGAAGCCTTACGATACGCTTTTATCCAACATAAGGAATTTGCAGTAGGCTTAAAGGGTGGACAGAAAAAACGCGAGATCGCTGATGCATTTGCTCAGTCAGTATCCGGTGCAAGTATTGTGAATATGATGAGCCTGGATCTTCTCGTTGGTTCCGGTGGTGTTATGTCACACGCTCCACGCAGAAACCAATCTGTAATGATGCTGATAGATGCTTTCCAGCCGGAAGGAATTACCAGACTCGCTGTTGATAGTATCTTCATGATGCCTCAACTTGGTGTTCTGGCAGAGATCAGCGAAAAGGCAGCGACAGAAGTATTTGAAAAAGACTGTCTTATCTATCTTGGAAGCTGCGTAGCTCCGGTTGGCACAATGAAGCCGGGTAAAACTGCTCTCATTGCAAAACTTGAACTTCCAAATGGAGAAGTATTTGAAGAAAGTATCCCATTCGGTGAAGTAAGGCTTATGCCTTGCGGTGTCGGCGAGATAACAAAAGCTACATTAAAACCGGGTAAAGGATTGGATATTGGTGCAGGTAAAAATCAGGAAATCTCCTGTGAACTGCATGGTGGTGTTGTTGGTATAGTTTTGGATACTCGTGGAAGACGACCGTTCTCACTGCCGGTTGAAACTTCTGAACGTGTTCCGCTACTTAAGAAATGGATGAAAGAATTTGATGTTTATCCTGAAGAAATTTTATAGGAGGTTAGAATGGCTCAAGCATATTCCCCAGGTTTAACAGTAACAAAAAGTATAGTTCTAAAGAAAGACAGAATTCTTCCTCTTAAAGGAAAAGTTCTTGTAAAAAAAGGTGATAAAGTAAAAGCGGAAGATGTAGTTGCAGAAACACTTCTTCCCGGTAAAGTAGTTCCCTTTAATCTAGCTAATAAACTTAGTGTTCCTGCTGAAATGTTAGGACAGTACCTTAAAGTTAAAGCAGGTGATAAACTTAAAAAGGGACAGGTTATGGCAGAAACGAACGGATTTTTTGGTTTCTTTAAAACATCCGTAAAATCGCCACTCGATGGTGAAATCGAAAATATTTCTAAATTAACCGGACAGATGCTTCTGCGTGAACCAAAAATTCCCATTCAAGTAAAAGCTTTTATTGATGGCATAATTGTTGAAGTTATAAAAGAAGAAGGCGTTATAATTGAAAATAAATCTGCCTATATCCAGGGGATCTTTGGTCTCAGTGGTGAACGTTCCGGTGAAATTAAAATGCTTGCTTCTACACCAGAAGAAATTATCAAACCATCTCAAATTGACGATACCTGCAAAGATAAGGTTATTGTATGTGGCTCATTGATCAGTTATGACGTTATTAAGAAAGCACAGAAAGTTGGTGTTGCCGGCATTATTTCCGGAGGTATTGATGATCAGGATCTTAAGAAACTTCTGGGCTACAATATCGGTGTTGCGATCACCGGACATGAAAAGATCGGACTTACCATAGTGATCACGGAAGGCTTCGGTATGATCAAGATGGCAAATAATACATTTAACCTTCTAAAAAGCTTTGAGGGACATAAAGCATCGATTCACGGAATTACCCAGATCAGGGCGGGTGTTATGCGCCCTGAGATCATTATTCCAATAGAATTTAAAAAGGATGAGCTAAAGGCGGAAGAAGCTAAGATGGCAACTTTAGAGGTTGGCACAACTATTCGCGTGATCCGCCAGCCTAATTTCGGACTGATCGGAAAAGTTACAGGCTTACCGGAAAAACTTACTAAGGTAGAAAGTGAAACTATGGTAAGAATTCTGGAAGCCAAACTTGAAAACGGAAAAAAAGTTACTATCCCGCGTGCCAATGTGGAAGTAATAGAAGAATAATTAGTAATTAATAATTAATAATTAATAATTGGAGTAGAGTGATCTGCTCCATTTTTTTTTAATACTCTACCACTGCCACGTTCTTATTGCTTTTCTCTCAATCTGAATGTAGAGGCTTTTGTTAACAACTTCTTCTCTCATTTCAGTAGCAAACATTTTTTCACCACTTCGGTTTTACCGTTCACATTTAGCTTATAATAATAAATACCTGAGCTTACAGGATTATTGTATTCATCATCTCCATTCCAAATAATTGAATGATTACCTTGAGTATAATCATTATTAGCTAAAGTTTTGATCTTATGTCCTTTAATATTGTAAACTGTAAGTTCAATGTTTGAATTATTTTGAGTTGTAAAATCAATTGTAGTAGATGGGTTGAATGGGTTAGGGTGATTTGAGAGCATTACTATAGTTGAAGCTATTTGGTTTTCAGCAAAAGTAATATCTTCAATCTTGGCTACAAATACATCACCCTGTCCACTGCTTGTAAGAGAATAAGGGCCAAAGGTTGCTGTCTCATTGAAGAAACCTGTCACATAACAATTACCTGCAGCATCTGTTGTTATTGACTGTCCTATATCATTACTAGATCCACCAGCTTGTGTTGCCCATAACCAATTGCCATCTGCATTCATCTTGCCTACAAAAATATCCCGAGATCCACTGCTTGTAAGAGAATAGGAGCCAAATGTTGCTGTCTCCCAAAATTCTCCTATTACATAGCTGTTACCATAAACATCAATTGATATCCCATTACCATAGTCTCCATCATTTCCTCCAGCTTGTGTTGCCCATAACCAATTGCCATCTGCATTCATCTTGCCTACAAAAATATCCCGATATCCACTGCTGGTAAGAGGATAGGAACCAAAGGTCGCTGTATCAACAAAATATCCTGTTACAATAGTGTTTCCTGAATCATCTATTGTGATTCCACGTCCAATATCTGTATATACTCCACCGGCTTGGGTTACCCATTGCCAGTTACCATTTGCATCTATCTTTGCTACAAATGCATCACGTTGACCATTACTGATAATATTATAGGAACCAAAGGTCCCTGTTCCGTTAAAACATCCTGTCACATAGCTGTTCCCGGAATCATCTATTGTGATTCCAAATCCAGTATCAGCAGAAGTTCCACCAGCTTGTGTTGCTCGTTGCCAATCAGGTGTTTGAGCTATTAAAATAGTGCTAATCATCAATAATAAAGTAAATGTTAAAAATAATTCTTTTTTCATTGTTTCACTCCCTTTTCATTCCAAAATGCTGCTAATGTTTTGCGTGTGCGGCGGGATCGGAACGATCACGCCCAAAACAAACTGACCAGCCGTTTGAATCGGAAGATTCAAACCAAAAGCTCCGCGAGACCAAACCGACGACACGCTTGTTATGCGAATACACAATAACCATAATTCTATAATTTTGTTGCCTTTACCCAAAGTAGTCCTTCAGAATTACTGTTATAATTTAATACATTGTCATAAAATGGTTTATATATATTATTCTTTGGACCCTTGTTTGTTATTCGATATTCATGAATTTTCATTTTATTTAATAAATAATTTTTGATTATTGATTCCGATAGATTTTGGGGTTCTGTTGAGGATTTTTGTTCACCAAGATTAAAACTACAATATAAGACTCCACCTAGCTTTAAAATCCTTAATATCTCGGCACTCATAACTGAGAAATTATCAACATGATCCATCGCATTTAATGAAAAAATTATATCAATATAATTATCTGGAATTGGTATACAGAGTTCTGTAGATTTTATATATAGCATATTATGGGAAGTGATATCTTGCTTAAATGCATTTGAATAACGATCGACCAAAACATCAATACCAATTCTAAGTTTTGCTGAATTAGCCCATACAAGACTTCCTCGTGGACCACAACCAAAGTCAGCAACAATTTTATCATTAATGAATTTATCATCTGATTCCTGTGCCATTGCAAGCATTATATCTTTATAAAAGAAATTCTTGAATTTTCCATTATCATTTATATTTCTGCTTTTCCAGTATTCAAATTCTGAGGAGTACTTATTAGTCAAAATGTTGTGAATTGGTCTTAAAATCTTTTTTACACTACTCGGAATCATTTTTTTTAATTTGCTTAGCATAATTCTAGTATTTCTCCTGATTATAAATACTCTGGAATAATTTCAAAACTTCATTCTCCAATTTCGCATAATGTTTTGCGTGTGCGGCGGAATCAGAACGATCACGCCTGGAAACGAACCAACCAAAGTTTGAATCGTAAGATTCAGACGAAACGAACTGATAACACAAACTGCTGACACGCCTGTTAGGCACATTCATTTTCATTTTCGCTTAGTATATTTATCTATATAATCTGCGATTTTCACGTAGATTTCTTCTTTTCCATTTTCATCCATTTTGCTTAATGGAATTTTGGGATCATTAATTGATTGAAAAATGGATAAATTTTCTTCCTTAGTGAATCTACATGGTTTTACAATTACCGGGACAATAATTTTACCTTTTTCTTCAGCGGATTTTAACAACGGTGGAAGTTCATTGTCGATAATAAAATCTGATGCAAGAAAATCAGCGCTTATTAACAGAATTGCAATTGCTGACCTTTTGAGTGCGGTTTCAATTTTTTCTTTCCATTTTTCACCAACTTTAATTTTAGTATCTACCCATAAATCTATTAATCCTTTTTTTTCGAAGGGCTTTAAATGAACTATAAGTCTTTCTAAATACTCTGTGTCTACATGACTATAGCTGACAAAAACAGTTTTAATTTTCTTTTTTTCTTTTATGTATTCTGCTATATCCTTCTCTAAAAACTTTTCAAAATTGGGATGGCTTAAATAATTTCTTAATGGGATACTCAATGTATCATTTAGTCTATTTCTATCATAAATTAGCGTTCGCATAGAGGCAATATCAAAAGGGATAGTTTCACCCTTTCGGATTATTGGAAGGATAGGTCTTTTTAGTGATTGTGCAAATCCTAATATGTATATCACATTTGGATTGTTATCAGAAACGTCAGCTATTACCAAATCAGCCTCTTTAATATTCGTATCTATTATTCCAATTGTTCCATTCAAGCTAATTAATTGATCACCTTTACCTACAGCATTTCCTATTGTTTGCTCTATATCTTCGAATTCAGGTGTAAATGGTATAATTAGAAATATTTTCATCTATTATCTCCTGTTTTTAATGTGCCTAATGTTTCGTGTGTGCGGCGGAATCAGAATGATTCCAGCCGAGAACGAACAACCCAAATCCTGAACCGAAAGGCTCAGACAAAGAGCACTGACCAGCCCTACCGACGACACGCTTGTTATGCCTATTTCTTTGAGAATTGATAATCATTTTTCAACGGTTAGTATATGAAGCGTAGTATCTCGCAGGGTGCTATGATTTTATATACATTGTTATCTTTTCGCCTTTAATTTTTGTCAATCTGTCGTTAAAAATTGATTTAATCCGAT
>JAVCCF010000074.1 GCA_030765625.1 Candidatus Tenebribacter burtonii | reverse complement strand
TTTTCTTAATTGCTGGTAATTTTAAGATCTCTTCCAAAATTCCTCTGTGCCCTGATAAGACTTTGGTAGTTAAACTCCAATGAATATTGTTGGTATTCAAATAATCCGACAATTTTTCAATATTTTCAATAATTTTTTTAGTTCGAACTAATAATTCAGCCAAAATTCTTTCCTTATTTTTTAAAGCGCATTTCTGCGTATTTGGATTTAAAACCAAGATGTTCATAAAGTTTTTTTGCAGGATTATCAAATTCCACATGCAGAGCCACATCGCCATTTGCCTTATCAATTGCCTGTTTAATAAGTTTGCTGCCAATTCCTCGTCCTCGGTTTTCTGCATCAACTGCTATATAGACCAGGAAATTTTCTGGGATATAACCGATCATACCTGTTTCTATCATCACGACTACACCCAGGAGGTTATCATCTTCTAATGCACAAAGAATAAAACCACCTTCACTTTCCTCTTTTGAAAACACATAATCCAGACATTTTTTTATATCTTCTTTTGAATCACGAAACCTATCCAAATGCTTATATAAAAAACTCACGATCATCTCATGTGTTAAAATATGCTTCAAATTACTATACAATTCAATATACATAACAAAATCCTCTTCCTATTTAGATTAGCAAACAAAACTCTTCAAAAGTTAATGTATTTACAAATGAAATAAAATTACTAAAAAAACATATGTTCAAAAAATCGTAAAAGGAGTGTGACGTCAAGGATGTTTTTATTTAATTAATGTAAAATGATGGATTGTTAAATGGTTTATTATTAAATTAATTACGATTTATTAAATTATTTAGTGTATCTTTTGGGAGTTGAATTAACTACACAAAAAAAACTGAATTTTTACGTATTGAAGTTATCATAACTCTGGATTATTGTAGAATTCAAAAAAAGAATCATCGGTTGACAAATTGTCGTTTTTTAAAAAAATTGAATCATGTTTTTTTAATTAATTGCTTGAATCAAAATAATTTTAGTTTACTAATTGTAATTTATTCAATGAAAAGGAGTAAACAATGAATTTAGACCTACCTGCCATTCGCCAAAAAATTCATGAGCATCCTGAACTTTCAGGCATGGAGAAACAAACATCAGCATATTTAGTCAAATTGCTAAGTAAATTTTCACCTGATAAAATCGTCAAAAACATTGGAGGATATGGAATAGCTGCAGTTTTTGATTCGAAAAAAACCGGACCCACAATTATGTTCCGATGTGAACTTGATGCATTGCCAATTACTGAATTAGAAAACTTACCTTATAAAAGCAGAAATCTTGGTGTTTCACATAAATGTGGACATGATGGTCATATGGCTATTTTGATTGGACTTGCCCAGGAGATTTCTTATCTGGAATATTCTGGTAAAATAATCCTGCTCTTCCAACCAGCGGAGGAAACAGCCGAAGGTGCAAGTCTTATACTGGAAGATCAAAAATTCAAACTTTTAAAGCCTGATTATATTTTTGCATTACACAATTTACCAGGATTTGAAAAAGGTTCGACCATCTTTAGAAAAGGTTTTTTCACTTCTACCTCTATTGGCATGATAATGGACTTGCAGGGAAAAACATCACATGCCGGCCATCCGGAAAACGGCATTAATCCTGCACCTGCTATGACAAAAATAATTGATGAACTTATCAAGTTACCAAAAACCTTTCATGATTATGCTCTCATAACAATTATTTACGCAAAACTTGGAGAAATAGCCTTTGGAACATCACCAGGGAAAGCTGTAGTTATGGCTACTTTCCGCTCCCATACAAAGGATATGTTGGACATGATGCAGCAAAAAGCAACTGATATGGTCACTGAAATTGCTCTTCACCATAAACTTGATCACACAATCGAATGGGTAGAATACTTTCCAGAAATCATTAATGATGACAAGTGCGTAAAGATTATAGAAAAAGCTGCTAGAAATACTAATCAAAAAGTAGAATTCATAAAACAACCTTTTACTTGGACAGAAGATTTTTCATATTTCACCCAAAAGATAAAAGGAGCTTTCTTCGGTTTAGGAGCTGGTAAAGAGCATCGACAGCTTCATAATTCTGATTATGATTTCCCCGATGAAATTATCGAACCTGGCATTGACATACTTACTGAAATTATTAAAGTTATCAATGAGGAAAAGTTATGATACATTCATCATATATTGAATTAGATTTCAAAGCTCTGAAAAAAAATATCCATTATCTAAAAAAAGAGATCGGAGATAAAGTAAAGTTCGTTTCAGTAATCAAAGGAAATGCCTATGGTCATGGAATTCAGGATTATATACCTTTAGCAGAAGCCTGCGGAATAAGCTATTTTGCTGTTTCTGATGCCTATGAAGCTGAGATAGCCAATTCTGTTTTATCTCCAAAGAGCGAGTTAATGATAATGGGAATGATTGATAATGAAGAATTGGAATGGGTTATTGAAAAAGAAATTTCCTTTTTCGTTTTTGATTTAGATCGACTTGAGGCTGCCATTCAAATTGCTAAAATACTGAAGAAAAAAGCAAAAATTCAGTTGGAAATTGAAACAGGTATGAACAGAACCGGGTTTGAAAATGACGAACTTGAAACATCTATAGAACTAATTCAAAGAAATAGCGTTTACCTTTTTCTGGAAGGAATCTGTACTCATTATGCAGGAGCAGAAAGTATCGCTAATTATGTAAGAGTTAATGAACAATATGACAATTTTATTAGAATTACCAAAAATATCAATAATATGAATTTACATGCAAAATACAATCATACAGCTTCTTCGGCTTCTGCTCTTCTCTATCCGCATACTCGCATGGATTTGGTTCGGATTGGAATTGCTCAATATGGATTCTGGCCAACCAATGAAACAAAAATGTACAAACTGTACGATGGAGAAGTTAAAATGCTTAGGGATCCATTAAAACAGATATTACAATGGAAGACAAAAATTATGAGCACAAAAACAGTTAAACCTGCTAAATTTATAAGTTATGGTAATTCGTTCCTAACTACAAAAACAACCAAGATTGCAACTATTCCTATTGGATATTTTCACGGCTTTCGTAGAAGTCTTAGTAATAATGGTTTTGTTTTGATTAATGGGAGAAAAGCTCCTGTAATCGGAATGGTAACCATGAATATGTTCATTGTTGATGTTTCATTGATCCCAAATGCGAAAAAAGGTGATGAAGTGGTTTTGATCGGGAAACAGGGAAAAAATAAAATATCAGTCGCTTCGTTTTCTGAATTAACTAATTTCGTTAATTATGAATTGCTTTCCAGGTTGCCTGCAGAAATTCCTAGAGTTATTATAAATAGATGATTTTTTATGTTTGATATATTAATAAAAAATGGACTAGTTTATGATGGAACTATCTCCAAACCAATGATTACAGATATCGGAATTATCGGAGATAAAATTACCGCTTTGAGAACTCTTCATACAAATGCAAAAAAAGTTATTAATGCTTCAAACTTAATTGTTACACCAGGTTTCGTAGATATTCATACACATTGCGATATGGCATTTAAAAGAACAATATTAAAGAAATTTCCCAATAAAATACCTACTGAGATAAAAATGAACCATAATCTACTTCATCAGGGAATTTCTACAGTTGTAACCGGCAATTGTGGCCTTGGTTATTCTGACACAGCAGAATGGTTGAATCTGACAAAATTAATGAATTTTACTACAAATGTATTTCACCTAATACCATATGGCATTGTTCGAGAAGATATTTTTAAAGAAAAACAGCCAGAGATATTATCAACAAAGCAATTAGATTTACTTAAAAATAGAGTTTCGGAAGAGATGAAAAAAGGAGCAATCGGTATCTCCACAGGTTTAGAATATGCTCCAGGATGCTTTTCCTCAACAGCAGAATTAATTGAAATTGCAAAAGTTGTAAAAAGGTATAATGGAATTTATACTACGCATATCAGAAATGAAACTGGGAAAGGTGAATTCACAATTATAGATTCTATTAAAGAAGCTATCGAGATAGGTAGAGTAGCTGAAATCCCGATAGAGATTTCACATTTAAAACTTGGATTTCCCAAGTACAATGTTGCTATTTCGCAAGTCTTTGAACTTATCGAAAATGCACGAAATGACGGAATTGATGTTACAGTTGATCAGTATCCTTACAGTGCAGGCAATACAATGCTTACACATATTCTACCCGATTATTTTAAAACTAGTAATAGTATTAAAGATAGATATAAAACGATTTCTGGTAAAAAGAAAATCAGGGATACTATATCTTCAATATTCAAAACTTTAATAAATCCAACACAAATTACTATAAGTGATTATTCTGAAAGAAGAGAATTTGAAGGTTTAACTTTAGATGAAATTGCAGAAAAAGAAAATAGAAATGTATCTGATTGTTATACTGATATGGTTTGTGAGAAAGTATCACCTTGGGGTATATTTTTTTTAACAGATGAAGAAGATATTAAACAAATAGCTTCAAAAGGATATGTGATAACTTCCTCTGATAGTTGGACGGTTCAAAAAGATATAGCAAAACCACATCCACGCTTTTATGGCTCGTTTCCCAAGAAAATTAGAAAATATGTTTTAGAAGATAAAATACTCTCTTTAGAAAAAGCTATTTATTCAATGACTTCTCTCCCGGCTGGGAAATTCAATTTATTACATCGTGGGAAAATAGCAGCCGGTTATTTTGCAGATATTAATGTTATTGATCCTGATAAGATCAAAGATAATGCAACTTATGGAAATCCTCATCAGTATCCTGATGGTATATTGTATACAATTATAAATGGAAATATTGAGTACGAAAAAAAAAGCACTTAACAAACGTGTTCACAATAGGCAAGAATATAAGCAGAAAGAACGTGGCACACGCCAAACATTAGCAGCAACTTATAATAGATGAGAAAAGGAGATGATATGAAGTATTCACTTGTTTCATTATTATTACTATTACATGTTTTTTTAAATTCACAGATTATAGAATATCCAATCTCGGCATCAGACGTTGAAGCAGGAGATAAATTTGGTAAATCAACAGACATAAGCGGCATGTTTACAGTAGTAGGTGCTTACGAAGACGATAACAGCACTGGTTCAGTTTATATCTTCAATTGGAGTGGTCAGAATTGGCTTGAAAATGACAAACTAGTCGCCTTTGATGGAGCAGTCGATGACAAATTTGGAAATTCTGTAAGTATTGATGGTGATAATGACCAATTCTATGTAATAATTGGTGCTTATTGTGATGATGATAATGGAGAAGATTCAGGTTCTGTCTATTTCTTTAGAAAAGAAAGTAATCAATGGTTTGATCAAGGCAAAATAGCTGGCACTACATTTATGGACCATTTTGGATTATCAGTCTCAATAGATAAAGCTGCTGATGAAACCTTTGCAATAGTTGGTACTAGCTATAATAATGGTCAAACAAGATCCGTTTATATATACCATAGAAATGATAATAACTGGAATCAACATTATGTGATTCAAGATATTGGTGGAGATGCTGTTTTTGGTAGGTCTGTTGCTATTCAGGGAGATTATGTAATAATAGGTTCACCGAATAGCAGACTTTGTTACACCTTATACCATACATGATATTATTCCAAACGAGGAATATTGTATTACTGTCGAATCTGAAACACAATATTCGGAAAATTATCTGGTTAAGATAAGCGAAAGTGAAAATAAAATCATTAAAGTTATTCAATTTAAAAAAGTAGTTAAAAATATGGTTTTAGTAAAAGGTGGAACTTTCCAGATGGGGAATATTGATGGTGGGGTAGATGAAAAACCAGTTCATACCGTTACTCTAGATAGCTTTAGAATTGGACGATATCTTATAACACAGAGCGAATATGAAGAAATAATGGGAAATAATCCTTCTCTCTTTCAAGAAGAAAAAGTGATTAATTTGGGATTATTGGGGATTGGTAGAAAAGTAGAGAAAACAACTATCCCAATGAACCCGGTAGAAAGTGTAAACTGGTATAGTGCTGTAGAGTTCTGTAATAGGAAAAGTCGGAAAGATGGATTGACTCCGTGTTATAGTGGTTTCGGACTTGAAACTAAATGTGATTTTACTGCAAATGGTTATCGTTTACCGACAGAAGCAGAATGGGAGTATGCAGCACAAGGAGGTCGGTTAAGTAAGGGATATAAATATTCAGGATCAAATAATATAAATGAAGTAGCTTGGCATAATAATAATTCGGGGAGTAAAACTCATGAAGTAGGGACAAAACAATCAAATGAATTAAAAATTTACGATATGAGCGGTAATGTATGGGAATGGTGTAATGATTGGTATGCTGCAGATTATTATAAGAAGGGTACTGTAAATAACCCACAAGGAGCAAGTAGTGGCTCGTACCGTGTGCATCGTGGCGGTAGCTGGAGCTACTATGCCGAGTTTTGCCGTGTTACTATTCGTAGCGGCTGCAATCCTGATGACAGCGGCCGCAATTTGGGCTTCCGGTTGCTCCGCAGTTCAAAGTGATATTCATCTTTGTTTTGAGCTTAGAAATATATCTATGTAATGGAGAAAATAAATGAGGGACGAATTTATTATCAGAATGGAATTGATAGATTTCTTACGGAGTATTTGTGAACGAGAAAATATATATCAGATTGAGGATGTTTAAATGAGAAATTTTTTACCAATTGTTTTTATCTTAACACTAACATTTTCATTAAATGCACTCGGTACGCTTTGGGTATCATCTATTAGAGAACTGCCTGAAACTCACACCAACTTAGAAGTATATGACGCTGATGGTAAATATGCACCGGTATTATTGGTAAAAACAAATTTGAAAGATCTAGGCATCCAGAATATTGGTAGACCAACTAAACATGCTCCCGAATACAACTCTGGAGATCACCATTATAAGTTTTACATGAATGATAACCAACGTGCCCACAAACAGCATTAAGGAATCAGAAAGAACGTGGCACGCCCGGCGTTTGTGGCAATCAGTTTTAACATTCTAAATCACCTGCCAAATTGCGCAGTAATGAAGGTCAGGTGAAGCGTCTTGTTATGTGTATTAATTTATTTCCATACTTCGAAACTTTGAGCTACTTCCTCTCTTCATCTCTTTTTTTCTTCAGCTTTTTTAACACGAATTTTGTTACTGGCAACTCTCTTATTATTCAAGTTTTTTATCGCAGATTCTGCTTCTTCCGGTTTCGGCATTTCAACAAAACCAAAACCCTTAGACCTACCTGTAGATTTATCTAACACCAAATCACAAGATTCAACGGAGCCATATTCTTCAAAGAGAACTTTTAATTTTTCTTTGGTAGTACTGCGAGCAAGATTAAGTATTATTATTTTCATTTCTAATATTTCCTTTTCTTCAATTAAACACTTTGGCAAAGTAACAAATAAACTTTTAAAATGTCAAATTAATTAATCATTAAGCATAAAAAATATCTTGACGCAAAAACCCCGCTCAAATTTTTAGAACTAGTATTCTAATTCTAAAAAGGAGGAGTAATGAATATGAATTTAAATCCTGATTCATTAAAGATAAGTAAACCAAAACAAGCTCGCAGTAAAAAGACAATGGAAAACATCTTAGATACTGCCCAACAAATGCTGATCGACAGCACCTTTGATAAAGCCAGCATTCAGGAAATTGTTAAAAAAGCAAATTCATCTGTAGGATCTTTTTATTCTCTTTTCAAATCCAAAAACAACCTGTTAGAATGCTTACTTGATCGCTACCAGGATTGGCTGATTGAGATTGTGCAAGAATATCATAAACAAGATATTCCTAAGGATATAGTAAGTCGTGCTTCACTTTTCATCAAAGAATACATTAACGTTAATCAACAAGAAAGTGGAATGTTACGAGCAAGACATATTTATAATATTACAAAATTGAAATCAATTCCTGCAGCTAGATTACAAAAAAATGAACTGTATCAACAAGAAGTAGAAAGTTTATTTGAGCCTTGTATGCACGAAATAAATCACCCCAATCCGAAAAAAGCTCTTACTTTTATCCTGCTTTTACTTGATATTTTTATTGGAGAAAAGATAATTTTTGAAGAAGTTACCAATAAGAACAAAGCTGCCTTAAATCATCAGGAATTGCACGATGAGTGTTTACGTCTATTTTTAAATTATTTAGAAATCAATTACGAAAAGGAGTAATATAAAATGAAAAAGAAATTTACTGAATTTGCCGAGAAACGTCCTGTACTTGTATTTTGGATTTTAGCTATTCTGCTGGCTACTGCCTTAATTCCAATCGCTATAATTATTTTTACAAAATACCCCAATTTTGGCGAAGATATCTATATCGCAAATAATAATAGAGATTACAATACCAACATTCTTTATTCGCTTCCCCTTGCCTTTAAAGTTTCAGGAGGAGCCTGGTTTGCTTTTATTCTACTGGCCTGGCCTGCCACAGCTTCCCTCTCTGGAATTATCACATCCTTCATCCTGAAACAAAAAGCAGGAGTAAAAGATTTATTCCAAAAATTCAGATTCTGGGCACCGGAATTAACCGCAAAAAAAGGGATTAAGATTTGGTTACAGGCAATTTTTCTGGCTGTTGGTATCAATCTTCTGTATTCAATTCTGAGAAATTATGTCAGTGATGTGGAGCCACAAGAATTTTTCAAAATTAACACGATTTATTCTCTCCGGGAAATCATCTTCATTTTCATAACAAGTCTATTTTTCGATGGCGGCGGATTAATGGAAGAGATCGGCTGGCGAGGTTTTGCACTTCCCCGCTTACAAATGAAATTCACTCCGCTAAAATCCAGCATTATTCTGGGGGTTATCTGGTCATTGTGGCATATTCCGGTAAAATTTGATCTCTTGTTTTCTAGTCCCTCATATTTCTTAAGTTTTTACTTCATCTTCACTCTGGTCTGCATCCTCTATTGTATTGTGATCACATATTTCTATAATCGTTTGGGTGGCAGCATTCTCATCGGCGTCACTTTTCATGGTTTGATGAATGATTCGACCGGAATAAAAAGAATCTTCAACGCAGATTCTCTGGTAATAAATGATTTCGTTAGTACAGGACTTTTAGCAGTCATTTTTATGGCAGTTGTTTTTGTGATCCTTTATAGAGAAGGAGCAATGTTAGGGAAAAGGGAAACTAAATTATTGTAAGATCCTCCCGATAACACGCAACTTCCTGCAAATGCGGGGTAGCTGCAAAATATTAATCAACCTTCCACTTCGTTTTATAATAAAGAAAGCCCTGTTCGCTAAGCGAATCAGGGCTTTTCTTTTGGGGAGGGACTATTTAATTTCCGGTTCTACCGGTAAGATCATTAGGTTTGAACCCGACTCAATCCAACATTGTCTAATTTCGGAAATTTTTTTCCATATAAGGTTAAGTAATTATTTGACAATAATTAAATAAATCATTTATTCAATTTCATCTAATTACAAAGAAAAAAATTAAGGAGGTAGAACTATGAAAAAGATGTTTGTTGTTTTATTTATTTTCGTTGTTTCCATCGCATTTGCAGATACCAATATTCCCGGTGGAGACGTAAGTGGGACATGGACTTCAGCCGGCTCTCCATATTTAATTGACGGAGAGATCACATTACAAAGCGGCTCAGTCTTGACTATCGAACCCGGAGTTACTGTTAATTTCCAGGATCATTACAAATTTATGATTTACGGACAATTACTTGCTGAAGGTGCTATGAATGATACAATTGTGTTTACTGCCGCTGATACAACTAATGGTTGGCATAGCTTAAGATTCGTTGATACCGAATCTAACGGACAGGACAGTTCTAAGGTGGTTTATTGTAAATTGGAATACGGAAAAGCAAACGGAATCTATCCGGATTATTATGGCGGTGCAATATACCTGGACTATTCATCGGATGTTTTGATTGAGAATTCACATATAACACATAACATATCAGACAATGGTGGTGGAATCTATTTAAATTATTCGAGTCCAACAATTAAAAATAATTTGATCGATCATAATTATACAACCTCCTGTGGTGGTGGAATTCATATGCAGTATTCAAATCCTGTGATAAACGGTAATACTATTAACAATAATCATGCTGTTAATTATGGTGGTGGAATACTCAGTGGAAGTTCCAGCCCCTTAATAACCAACAATTACATAATGTATAACACTTCAGATGATAATGGTGGAGGATTTAAAGTAGGCGGCAGCGATTATTGTACCCCCATAATTTCAAATAATGTGGTTTGTTACAATTATTCGGATTACGATGGTGGAGCAGGTATGATTGGCGGTGAGGATTCGAATACATTGGTTATAAATAATATTTTTTCAAATAATGTAGCATATTATAACGCCGGTGGATTAAAGTGTAGTGGATATAGTAATACTACTTTAATTAACAATTTAATAACTGATAATACAAGTTCCAATTATGGTGATGGTGGTGGTATCCAGTTTGCCTATTATGCATCTTCTCAGCTTGTAAATAATACAATCTGTGATAATATTGCCGACGATGGTGGTGGAATTTCCATAGGATGCTATTCAACAGGAATAAGCATGATAAATTGTATTATTGGAGGAAATACTGCTGATGACGAAGGTGATCAGGTTTATTTGTATGATCCGGATACAGATCCTTCATTTGAATACAATGATATAGAAGGTGGAGATGTAGCATTTGGCGGTAGTTGGCACGGTTATATTTATGAGAATAATATTGATGAAGATCCCTTATTTGTTGGAACCGGTACAGACCCATATTCTTTACTAGAAGATTCTCCCTGTATAGATGCCGGTATTCCTGATACTACCGGACTGAATTTACCACTATGGGATATATTCGGTAATTACCGTATCTGGGATGGAAACGGAAATGGAATTGCTGTCATTGATATGGGAGCTTACGAATACGGAGCTCCACCTTATGTTGACGTAGAAGATAATATAATTGTACAAACTTCTGAAATTTTTTTACAACAAAATTTTCCTAATCCTTTCAACCCATCTACAACAATTTCATTTTCCGTAACACAAAATTCCGATTTTGTGCTTCTTGAAATCTACAACATTAAAGGTCAGAAGGTTAAAAAGCTTGTCAGCGATCAGCTATCAGTGGGTCAGCACTCTATTGAATGGAATGGAAATGATAACACTAACAAACCTGTAAGTTCTGGTGTTTATTTTTATAAATTGAATGTTAATGGTAAAACTTTAGACGTGAAAAAATGTTTATTGTTGAAATAGTGTCATATGAACTAAACTTCAAATAAAAAAGTAATTTGATCAAACAAAAAAGCCCTGTTCGCTAAGCGAATCAGGGCTTTTCTTTTGGGGAGGGATTATTTTATTTCAGGTTCTACAGGTAAGATCATTAAGATATTTTCACCATCCAGCTCTTTCATTTTTGTACCGAAATCCCAGATAGTTTTCAAGCCTTCAGGAATCAATGATGAAGCGTGCATTCCAATTTTAATGGAATTGTCAGTATCATCACCTTCAAATTCAACAAGTTTCACTTCATGTTTCAGATCTGCTATTTTCTTCATCTCTTTCACTGCCAGATCCATTCCACCTAAAGCGTCAACCAGTCCGCGCTCGAAAGCCTGTTTTCCTGTCCAAACTCTACCTTGAGCAATTTTATGCACCTCATCTTTCGACATATTGCGTCCTTCAGCAACCAAGGTAATAAATCTATCATAGAAGTGCTGAATAGATTCTTCACCGATTCTTTTCTCTTCATCAGTTGGATATCTGTGAGTTGAATATAAATCTGCATGTTCACCCTTTTTTACAGTATCCCAGTTTACGTGGATCTTCTCATACAATCGCTCAAATACAGGGAATATACCGATAACACCGATTGAACCGGTTATTGAACTTGGTTGGGCAATAATTTTATCAGCTTTAGCGGCAATATAATATCCGCCACTGGCTGCAAC
Organism: Candidatus Tenebribacter burtonii; assembly: GCA_030765625.1. Classification (GTDB taxonomy): domain Bacteria; phylum Cloacimonadota; class Cloacimonadia; order Cloacimonadales; family TCS61; genus Tenebribacter; species Tenebribacter burtonii. The sequence goes on along the minus strand of JAVCCF010000074.1, from coordinate 1,036 downwards.
ACCACCCATAGAAACGATAACAGGTTTTTTATTTTTCCCTGAGTTACACAATTCAACTTCTCTTCCAATAACATCAGAAGCCAGTGCTGAACCACCACCGCTGTCCACACGAATTATGATTCCCTTAATCCGTCTATCTTCACGAGCTTGTTTAATTGCTTTTGCAGTTGTTACAGAACCGATAGATTTCCCGGGAACACCTTCTCCTGAATGGATATTACCAACAGCATAGATGAGAGCGATCTTATCTTTTCTGGGTGTACTCCATTTGGTTGTAGCAATGTTATTATTATATTTTTTTACTATTTTAGCAGATTCAAAATTATCCTTGATCTGGTCTTCCAATTCATCTTCATAGATCACTCCATCGATAAGTCCAAGTTCGAGTGCTTTATCAGCATCCCAATATGGTCCTTCATCAATAAGCTGCTTTACAGGTTTAGCAAGTTTATCTCCTCTTCCCTCTTCTATCATCATCACGATCTCAGCATAGAGATCATCCAGAAGTTCCTCATAAGTTTCCCGCTCTGCATCTGTCATGTGATTTTCACTGATCGAATTTCCAGCAGTTTTATATTTATGACTTTTCAGGTTCACAACATCAACACCCAAAGTATCAAGCAGATCTTTGAAATATGGCATATTCACGGAAATACCTTTCAGGTCGATTGAACCGATCGGGTTAAGATAGATTTCATCAGCAATAGAAGCTGCAAAAGCATAGTTTGCACCAGTTATACCTTCATAATAAAACACTATTTTTTTACCAGTCGATTTAAAATCTAAGAACGCTTCTTTCAACTCTTCACGTTGTGCAAACCTGGCAACGAAATTCCCAGATTTAAAAACAAGACCTTTTACATTCTCATCTTTTTTAAATTTTTCTATCTCTTTAATTATTTCTGATAGTGTTTTCCCCTTTGACATCACAATTTTGAACGGTCCAAATTTTTGAACCGGATTCTTCTCTTTTATCTCACCTTTCAATTTGTAATCCAGGAAGTAATTCTTATTTTGTCCAATAATTGTACGGAAT
>JAVCCF010000129.1 GCA_030765625.1 Candidatus Tenebribacter burtonii | reverse complement strand
GTTTATTTGTGAGTTTCCGTGGACGTAGTGTTAAACGATGTTCCGCTTTGATACGGTTGCGAGTCTTTTAGTAGGGGCACGCCGCCATTAATCAACATGGAGCGAAGCGGAATGTTGATTAATGTTTCGCCACTGCCACGAGCCAACCGAATACTCAACCTCAGATTTTCCAGCCGTTTGATTCGGAAGAATCAAACAAAACCTAGCAACCGACTGGCTTGTGGAGTGGTTTGTTAGTGGCATTTTTAATCAATAATACCAACCAACTTTATTTGCAAACGCTTTAGCAGATGAATTCCCCATTTTGGCAGCTAATATAATTGTATTTTTCCCTTCATAGTCATAACCAGCATTTGCTTGAGACCAACCAAAAATAAAGAGAGCTTGAGAATCAGTCTCATCACAGCTAAATGCAATTGATGAATATTTCATAGCTAATTCACCTTCTTTTTCCATTAAATAAGAGTAACCTAACAAGTAGGATATTTTCTTAGCAGTGTCTTTATGCGGAGAAGAAATTAAATTTTGCATATCAAAAGTTGCATTTGATGTTCCAAACGAATTATCAAGGGCTTCTAATTCTGTTACCATAGGAATTCCAATTTTAAGAATTGAGATTGCTTTTTTAAATTCTTTTTGATTAACATAATTTTTTGCCTTTGAAATACAGTTATTTACCTTTTTTTGATTTGTTCCGCAACCAAACAGAGCAATCATTATTAAAACCAATATCATAATCTTTTTCATATAAACCTCCATTTTTCTTCATCGGTGAATCCTTTTTTTTGAGTGACCAACTTCTCTACCACATTTTACGCATATTACAGCATCATCAACAATTTCATTACCACAATGTGGACAAAACATACTAATAAAGTTCTCCAACCCTTAACATAAACTTAAGCCTTTCAGAACCCATAATTTGAGAAACATTTTGAATTGTACTTGAAATTGCAATGTCTCTGATTAGAAAAATTCCAAGAACTATCAAAATACCGTAAAAGCAAATTTTTAACTCAATTCCATTAACTTTTTTATGTTGTAAGAAGAAAATAATGGAACTTGCTAAACCAAACGGCATAATAACCCACCATCTCGCTGATAAAGGTGGTATTAAACAAAAAATTAAAAACAAAAATCCTAATCCAATACCTACAAAAGTTATTGGTTGCAATTTTGTAAGCAAACTATTTTTTTCTTTTGGCAGTTCCTTAATCATTTTTTTACAACTAACGCACATTACTGCATCATTCTCACATTCATTTCCACAATGTGGACAAAACATAAGCTCCTCCTATTTTTTATTTTATAATTGTTATTAAAGTAGTCATTATTTGGCTGGATCTTTATTTTGCATTTCGACCTCCATTTCTAATTGCCACTAATGTTTGGCGTGTGCGGCGGGATCGGAACGATCACGACCGAACAAACAACTAAAACCCTGAATCGTAAGATTCAGGCAAAGAACACTGACCAGCTTACCCGCTGACACGTTTGTTATAAGCTTTATCTAGTTCCATCTAAAATTAAAACAAGTCCTACATTTGCTTCAGATATTTCTTCATTCGTGACATATTTAGTTTCAATTGGTGTATAGGTTGAATCAAAACACCCCGAAAATTCTATTTCATTAATTTTTGTAACATCAAAATACCCTAGATAGTAGAAATTTGCACTACGAGAATAATCGTCTTTACTAAATATTTCTTCATAGATGATGCTTGTAACATCTTCAGATTCAATCAGATTTCCCCTAATTATAAAATTATTATAATCAAAAGTATTGTCTCTTAAAACAATAAAAATATAATTGTCAGGATGTCTTAGCCAAACTTCAGTAGAAAAATCATCATAGCTAAGAGAACCATCAACTGAAATTGACTCACCAAATAAATCATCGTTAATAGAAACGCCTTTTGTAGTCCAATTATACATTTGATTATCAATAAACTGTTCAGAACTTAATGTGAGAGAATCTCTATGATTTAAATAGGATTCAATATTATCCGAAGTAAAATGAAGTTCAGTATAATAAACTCCACCTCTTATTCTAATTTGATCCAAAACATGAAAACTTATTTCTTCCTTAGAATATTCTCCACCTTTATCCCAGCTCTCAATTGTTAAAGTATTAATTTCATTCTCTAAATTAAATGTATCTAAATCATACAAACATATATCTTCATTATGAAAAACGGCAAGTGTATCTGTATTATTAATAATTAATTGAGAGTATCCGATTGCATTATCATCAATTAATTCTACATTGATTTCAAGAATATCAGAATAAGCTGAATTATCAACAGGATTAATAATGTTGATAATAGGGGTTATTCCATCTTTATCACAAGTTGAAAATGTTTGAATACCTGTGTCATAAGTCCACGAATCTCCTTCTTCCTGGTAATAATAATTCACAATTCTCCAATAATATTTTGTATTGTTCTCAAGAAACTTTAAATTTACATATCCATTACGATTATCTGTAAAAATAAATTCTGCTGAATTAAAAAGATTAGGAGGATTTTCTGTTCCGAAGTATAATCTTCTCATCATACCTCTACTATTTTCCTCTTTAAAAGAAATTCTTGGAAAAATAGTAATGTCTTCAGCTCCTGGTGATGGACTAAAGTCCGTAATTGTATATTCATAATCTTGAGGTGCTTGAAAAATCAAATCACAACCACTTAACGAAAAAATTATAAATATAATAGCTATTAGTTTTCTCATCTAGTCTCCTCAATTTGTATTAGCTTATAATGTTT
>JAVCCF010000035.1 GCA_030765625.1 Candidatus Tenebribacter burtonii | reverse complement strand
CAACTGCATCAAGGATATCCGTAAGACCTATTTTTGGTATATTACCACACTTATTATCTTTAACGTCATCGGTAGCAGATTCAAATACTTTTTTACCATTCACTTCCAGCAAGATCATATTAGTATGGCCATTCGCAATAACCGCGACTGCAGTATCTTTTCCAGTTTTAACTGTAGCTTTTACATAAACTGATTGATCTATTTCAATGAATTCGGCTCTTACTCTTTTTTGTGACACCATATCCTTTGCTATTGCTAACTGCCGGGGAGACACATCTTCTAGAAGACGCAATTGATCTTTTGGTTCGTCAACGATAGTCCCTAAAGCAGCTGCAATTAAAATACCTTTTTCTCCAGTATTTGGAATTCCCACTGCACTGGCATTTTTAAAGAAAGCTTTACTGATTTGAACATGCACTTGATCAGGTTTATCTGGTAGTTCTTTTGCTGCTCTGGAACAAGCTAAAGCTATAGCAACAGGCTCTGTACAGCCAGTAGCGGGTTTAACTTGTTTTCTTATAATTTCTAATAATATTTTTTTATCCATTAACCTAATACCTTCAAAATATTTTTTTTACCAAACTCTTTGTGTGTTTAATATCGTCAATTTCTTTAATTGTAAGGATCAAAATAAATTACTTGTTTCAAGATCAACAGGTATCTGACCTGAGATAAACAATAGATCATTAGCCCAAACAGCCTGGTAATATGGTCCTACAGCTTTTGGGGCTTTATCGGATGAAATTATTTTTTTCATTGTTTCTCTCTTTTCCACCTCTTTCCGGTCTTCTCTTCAAAGATAAGAAGTAGAAAGTGCTTTTTTAATAATTATTACAGATCTATCCAGTTACCTTGCTTATCATAATGAGAAGATCCTCTATATCCACAAGCATTCCAAATTGAATCAAATGTATTTTTTAACAAATTCTCAATACTAATTTGATTATTTTCTAAAAGAAATTCTGGTAAATATAGTGTTTCATTTTCAATTTCCTTACTTCCTCTTATTCTAAATTCTTCTGAATAAAGTTGATAACCTTTCACATTTATCATACTTATGTATACCATTATTGGATAATCCACGCTTAAACTTTTCAACACTTCTATGTAATTGTTTAATGCTTTTATGATTTCATTTTCCAAAAGAACTATTGAAATGGTCGGTATATTTGAATGGAAACGCAAGAGTCCATTATCAACAGCTTCAATTATTCCATTTTTGTATAGTTGAACATATGTATTAATTTTATTTGAATTGGGAAATGATTGGTACGAAATAAAACCATCAAAGTTTATTCTGTGACTCCTAGCAGAACAATATATTGGTTTTAAAAAACCGGGATTTTGATAAATATCGGAAAGATTATAGTGTTTTGCTGGTGAGAAAGAACTCAAGGGTAGTAGATGCATAATAATTTTTGCGCCATCAACAAGAATATTAGTAGATTCATTAGTAGTTATATCTAACACTCTATTTGTTTTGAATCTTTGAATTTCCTCATATAAAGTGCTTGATAAATTAAATGTATTTCTTAATTCTCCAACATCCATTGGATATTTACCACTATTATTACGTGCATAAAATTTATCATATCCTTTGTAAACAATACGGTGTGGCAAATTCCAACTTCTTGGAATTCTAATAATCATCACCCTTTTTAAATTAGTAAGTTTTACGAATTTAATTTCTATTCCAACAATGTTTGGTTCTATTCCATCTCTGATTATACTTTCTAATTTGTTAATTTCTTTGTCAGGATTATCTATTTCTATTCCATCAATTGAATCAGGTATACCTTTCTTTTCACTTATACCAACTAACAAATCCCCACCATTTGTATTTGAAAAAGATGAGATATCAGCTAAAAATTCTATTTTGTTTTCTTTACTACTTAGATTTAGTAGTTTCTTATATTCAATAGTTTTACTTTCTTGAACAGAATTGGTTTTAAGATTAATCACATCTTGTTCATCGATTTTATCAAAACTCTTATTAATCACATTCTCTCCTTTAGAAGACTATTAATTCACAACTAAATTGACACAATTTCTCAACATGAATATCAATCAACTTAGTATCTTCATTTTTTACTTTGCGCCTTCGCGTTCTTGGCGGTTAATATATTCCACAATATTCTTAAAGATCTTCAAACCATCACCATCTTCACTAATATTGGGATTCTGCCTTTTTAATTGTCCCCAGTTAGGATGATTGTACAAACTAAGAAATGCTTCCGGGTGTGGCATCATGCCCAGAACCTGTCCGCTGGGATCAGTTAGCGCTGCGCAATCAAGGTCTGCCCCATTGGGATTTAGCGAATATTTGGAAGTAATATTACCTTCTGCATCACAATAACTAAAGGCATTTAAGTTTTGCTTTTTAACTACTGCTTTAGTCGCTTCATCTTTGATGATGAGTTTTCCTTCTCCATGACGCACCGGGCAGGGTATCACGTCGATGTCTTTCAAAAATGGTGTCTTACAATTTGGATTCTTCTTTAGAAAAATCCAGCGATCTTCATATTTGGCTGAATTATTTCTTGTAAGTGTTACTTCCTGATCAAAATTCCCTTTATTATTTGGAAGAAGTCCCATCTTCACAAGGAACTGAAAGCCATTACAAATTCCTAAAATAAATTTACCATTTTTCAGAAAAATCTTGATCTCTTCCAAAAGTGTTTTGCCAGAATCCATTTTTTTGTATTTCATTTTATTGGCTAAAACTTTACCGGAACCCAGGTCATCACCAAAGGAAAACCCGCCTGGAAAATTAAGAATATCAAAATCATGAATGCTGGTAATGCCATTAAAAATATCATTGAGATGATAGATCTCTGCTTCGGCTCCAGCTAATTTATATGCTGCGGCCATCTCTTCTTCACAGTTTATACCAAAACCTGTAATTACTAATGCTTTAACTTTTTTCATAATTTCCTTTTTTTTTGCAACGAACAAAAACAAACAAAAACTACCTGCTTCTCCTAATTCCCCTCTTTTTGTCAAAGAGAGAGGTTGGGGGGTGAGTTCTCCAATCCACCTTCCCAAGATTGTTTTAACTTATCTACTTCAATATCTATTAATTCTTCATTTTTTGATTTAACTATCAAACACTGATTGGAAGTGACTTTTCCCAAAAACTTCGCATCTTCACCAAATATCTTTTCAAACTCTTTTTGAATTTCAGGTTTGATGCTACAAACAAAACGCGAATGTGACTCAGCAAAGAGAATAGCATTTAGTGTTAAATTTTCGAATTTTTCTAAATTTGTTTCCGCACTAAATCCACCACCGAAAGCTGATTCAGTAAGTGCAACTGCCAAACCGCCATCTGAAATGTCATGGTTCGATTCTATCAGATTTTGCTGATTTGCTTCAATCACTTTATCATAAATCCGCTTAGAATCTTCTTTTCGAACTTTTGGAACATTTGCCCCAAGTTCATCGAATAATCTATAAAATTCAGAAGCTCCCAGTTCATCATAAGTTTTCCCAATTTGATAGATCAGATCACCGTCAGCTTTGAAATCACTGGTAACAGTTTTACGAATATCATCCAACTTGGCAACCATTGAATAAAGAATTGTTGGTGGAACAGAGATTTTGATATCGCCAGCTTTGAAATCGTTCTTCATGCTGTCCTTACCGGAAGTCATCGGGATGTTATAGAAAGTGGACATATCGAAAAGAGCCTGGTTCATCTGCACTAATTTTGCCAATTTCAATTTTCCATCAGGATTTTCAACCGGATCGTATAGAGAATCCGGAACACAAAAATTATCATTAACCGTCCAGAATCGATTTGAAGTATCTTCTGGATCCGTCAGTTTTCCACCAACCGCAATTATCTGACGGATCGCTTCATCAAAAGCTCCGGCACTCATCTGGTAAGCATCAATATCACTGTAACGTGGAATTATTCCATTGGAAACTGCAACTCCCGTAAAGCCGTTAAAGTTCAATCGCATCACAGCAGCATCCTGCGGAGCTTTTCCGTTCGGTCCCATCAACGGTTTGATGGTTGTCTTTCCTTTCACTTCATGATCGTATTGACGAATCACATTTTCACGGGAACAGATATTCAAGCTTCCCATCAGTTTTGTTAAAACATCATTATAATCAAGGTCTGCAGGTAATTCAGGTTCACACAACTCAGGTTTTTCCCACACAGCTTCCATGTATTTTCTGGGAACACCTTCGTGCAAGAATTCCATATCAAGATAAGCAACAGATTTATTTTCAAAGCGAACATCAATAAATCCATCATCGGTGAAAACACCAATATCGGATAGTTCAATTTCTCGCATATTCGCAAGTTGATAGAGTTCACCTTTTTTATCTTTTGTTACAACAAAAGTCATACGTTCCTGTGATTCCGAAATAAAAATTTCCCAAGGTTTAAGGTTCGCATATTTCAGTGGAACTTTTTCCAAGTTCACAATCGCACCACCCGAAATCGTGGCAAGTTCTCCTACAGAGGATGAAAGTCCACCGGCACCATTATCAGTGGAACTTTTAATCAAACCCTTTTTTACAGCTTCCTGCATAAAATCACCCAGAAGTTTTTGGGTGATCGGACTGCCTATCTGAACGGCTGATTGCGGTGAATTTTCATCAATTTCTGCTGATGAGAAAGTAGCACCATGAATTCCGTCTTTCCCCACACGGCCACCAGCCATGATGATCAAATCACCAGCATCAATGGGCTTGAGCCATGAATTCATGTCATTCAGTGTATATGGCATCACACCGCCTGTACCGCAATATACCAGCGGCTTGCCGCTGTAGCGATCATCAAAAATGATCGAGCCGTTCACAGTTGGGATGCCGGATTTATTACCACCATCTTCGATTCCATGACGTACACCTTCCATAATTCTACGTGGATGCAACTGACCGGGTAATAATTTTTTAGCATAGAATGGAGAGCCAAAACAGAGGACATTGGTATTAAATAACAATTTTGCACCACCAATTCCTGTTCCTAATGGATCGCGATTATTTCCTAGAATACCGGTTATTGCACCACCGTAAGGATCAATAGCAGAAGGTGAATTATGAGTTTCCACCTTCCACACGAAAACTGATTCATCATCTATCTTCACAACTCCGGCATTATCGGTAAAGATCTTTAAGAGCCAGTTATTTCCTGCTTTCTTCAATCTTTCCCGAATGATCTCAGTTGATCTTCGAATGTATGTTTTAAAGAGTGAATCAATAGTTTTTTCTTCCCCGGTTTCTTTATTAATGTATTTGATAATTGCTGAAAATTCCTTATGCTTACAATGTTCACTCCAGGTTTGTGCCAGTATTTCAAGTTCACAATCAGTAGGTTCTGCTGAAAGACATTTTTCAGCACGATACTTTTGTACTTTTTTATCAGCAAAATGAGCTTTGATCACGAGCATTTCTTCTAAGTTCAATGAAAGTAGCATATCTTTGGAAAGTTTTAATAATTTTTCATCTTCCAATTCTAAAGAAATGATCTTTACACTATTATCATAAGCAATTTTTACTTCAGGGATATAATCAACCATTCCCTTATATTTACCGTATTCAAAATGATGGATGAGTTTATTACCTAATTGCTGCTCTGCTAATTCTTTTAACTCAGGATCACTTAATTCATTCTCAAAAAGATAAATATCTTCAGTGTAGATATGCTGGGTAGTTACATCCAGATCAAGATCAAGAATATCAATTAAGGTCTTTTGAGCAGATATTCCTTCATCATCAGTTACACCTGGCATTTTAGCTACCTGCACAAATGACCTAAAGCCTGGATTTTGGTAAAAAGAATTTATATAAGAATCATGAATTATTTCATCTTTCAAACCAAGGTTCGTAAATTTTTCAATCTCTTTTCGAGATAGATCATACCTGATATTGAAGATCTTCCCCGTCTTTACCTTACCAGTTGCAATTCCCAAGAAATCCGCAGCAGATAGCCGGATCTTTTCTCCCTGCACATCCCTAATCTTTTCTTTCAGAACGAGTTGAATCTGATTTTTCAAATTCTCTTCAAAGTTAATTCTTACTATTTCATTAATATCATTTTTTTCACAGATGAATAATCTTCAGTATCTAGCTTATAGAAGTAAACTCCGCTGGAAACCGAACTGCCCTCCGAATCTTTACCATTCCATACAATATTATGATGACCAGCAGTTTTCTCACCATCTTCAAGTGTTAGTACTTTCTGACCTTTAATATTGAATATTTCCAATTTCACTTTAGAATTGTTATTCAGATCATAGCTAATTGTTGTTGTAGGATTAAATGGATTTGGGTAGTT